>JAGVPB010000088.1 GCA_020052415.1 Bacteroidales bacterium
GGATTCAATATGCGTTCTCAACCAGATATCCGAATGGCCGGATGGCAAATGGAATACTCCTGCCACGCCGCTTTCAACAGGCATACCTATAAAATGCCACTTGGAATGTGATAAATACCTTTCTACTCTCGAATTAACGCCAGCTGTACTGCATATCAAAGAACCTGTTCCGGTTACATCGGATTTGATTCTTAGGCCATCATTACCCGCAGAATTAGTGATGGAGCCTGAAACAGTTAATTGTTTTCCTGAAGCCAGTTCGAATTTTTTACCTGCATTGATTATTAAAGTTCCAGAAACAGTGGTTAAAGCATCGGTTGTCAATGTCACACCCTCAAAATTATCAATAGTTAAGTTATTAAAGGTAATGGCACTCGTACCTCCTATAGCCTGTGCTGAAGTTCCGTTGCAGGTGAACGTACTCTCAGAACCGGTAAATATACCATTATTCGAGAAATTTCCCCGGATTTGGTGAGTGGCCGCACCAGCTGCAAAGGTCCCATCGTTTTGCAAGTCGCCATCAATATTAAATCCATCTATATCACTGTTTGCAATGGATCCTGAGTTATCAATTTTACCATTTACGATAATATTGGCACCATCATTATTCAAGTAAGCGCCAGAATTGAGTTTAATCTGTTGCCCAAACGCCGGCAGAGCAAGAATACCAAATAAAAATACCGACACCCTAATGGAGGAAGAAATTGTATCGAAAATACTTCCTGGTAAAATGAAAGTATATTTCATATAAAAATCTAGGTTTTCCTTATCACTCTGGTTGAAAATGCAGCGCAGTCTAAGTTTGAGATAATCGTACATCGGATTTTGTTTAAAATTATTTATTGCGTATTCGTATACCATTGAACATCCTGAAAAGTAACTCTATCGCCATTCTGAGAAGAAGTAACGAACAATTCCAGATAATCATCATTTTCGATATCCGGAATATAGATCACAGTAGCAAACTGAAATGGCTGGTTAGCAGTTACAATGCGAAGATCTGTCTCTCCATATCGTGTGGAAGTGATCCCATTTTTAACAATGGCAACAGTAACACGAAGATTATTATCGTCAACAGAAATATTTCCTGTGATTACTGCCCATGCATCTCTTTTATTATTAGGTTGATAGATTATCTTATTATTATCAATAAACCACTTGCACGTATAAGCAGATGTATTGGTCCAGACGGCCTTATAAAATGTGCCTGTATTGGTTATAGTTGTATAAGTTGAATTATTATTCAAATTTATCCTGCAATGTGGATTTTCATTTTCCATACCTGCATTGTTAACTAAAAATGCATTTGCATCTCTGCCATCTGTGCGTGCGAAGTCAAATCCACTGATAAAAGTTCCCTGGTTGTTCCAGGCGTTATTTGTAATAAACATTGATATAAATGAGGTGAATGTAGCTGGGGTATAAAGTATACCTATATCGGTTCCCGATTCTGTATTATAAAAGGTGCAGTTTAAAATGGAAACTGTTTCAGATACACCCGACAGAAGGTTAATCCCTTTTGCACACTGCGAAAAATCAACCTCTGATATTTTTAGTGAGCCTCCGCTGGCTTCTCCAGCTTCTATTTCAACTCCTGATCCAGCACAATCGTCAAAGTCTGTATCAAAAATCCATAGGTCATTGTTATTAGTAGAACTAATTCCTTTATTAAAGCCTACGAAATAACTATCTTTTATTTCATGATAAGTTCCACTTCCCGTGAAACGGATTGCATCATTTCCAGAAGTGCTTGCATAAGCATTAAAGGTTAGCATCTTGAAATAGGATTCTGTCACACAAATGAACAAAGGAGAACCAGAAACACCTGCAGCCGCATCAATTACAGTCTCCCCAAATGACAGTCCCTGAAAAGTCACAGGATATGGTAAATCTATGGTTTGCGCTTCAGTGATCTCATAGGAACCGCCACCCAAACGGACAAGGGTTGGACCCAACATGTGTACATCCAAAAAAGCTACTGCTTCTGCAATTGTTGTGAAGCTACCTGACTCACTGACCTCCAACAGGTTATCAGTCATTATTTCTTTTTCTTTAACCACCCAGTCACCGCCAAAAGCTATAAATGTTCTTCCCTTCCAACGGGTAAGCAGTGAATTCGAGTTAGCGTCTATTGTTTTGCCGGCTTCAGGCTCTATGGTCACTAAATCAGTATATGTGCCCGTATTTTTAATGGTTATCTCTAGTCCGTTATCTGTTTCCGTTACTACAGGCAAAGTAAGGGTAATGTCCCCACTTGCAAATACCATGTTTTCTGTTTTCAAAAGTGTGGCATCGGCAGATTTTAAAACAAGGTTAAAGTTTTTTTCCGGATCCGCACTTACTACAAGGCGCACCCATTTTGAAGAACCATTCCAATAATAATATCCCGGTGTCACGTCGCCGGTGGCAGATGTGTTATAAACCAATAAACTAGCCTCCGGGCTGGTCACCGGAGCAGCGGTTGTAGTGGATGTCAGGGCAATCCTTGGGATAAGAAGGCCTTTGCTTTCTGAATAAACATCAAGCATCGCAGATGCTTTTGGTGAGGAATTGTCATCATTGATCCCGACATTGTTCTGTCCATTGAGATTAAATACCAGGAAAGACACAAGTATTAGAGTGAAATTTAAACTTTTCATATTACTATCGTTAGAATTAATTTACATATTAAACTGTACAGGAAAAATACAAACAGGGTTTTTTAGCAACCCTTTAGGCGTATATGCAATTGTTACCTGTGTTGAATTATCGACCTGTTGATTACGAAACGAAGCAAACATAAAAAGTTAAATCGGTAAAAAAAATAATAATTCATATATGTTGATATATGTAAGCTTATTAACAAAAATATTCGAACCAGCAAGGTACGTATTGACAGAACCACGTAGTTACATTAGGAAAGGAATTGTTTTATTGTCAGCCATGAATCTGCGTACTGAGAGAGAGACACTAATCCTGGTTTATTTACTTCACGGCTTCTGGTTTATTTCTTGTCTCTTTGTAAAGTTGCTAAAGCGAAAGGACGGATTTATAATTATGAAGACCAACCGGGACCAGGCAGATAGAGTTTTATATGACTGATCTGTTATTCTATTCATTTAACCCAAAATCCGCATTAGAAAATGCGAATTTTGCCATAAGGCGACTTTTATTTCATTTCAGCGGGATTAACACAGATGCTAACACACAAGCTTACCCAATAAGCATTAGCGCACTACATTTCTTATGCTTAATCCGGGTTTAATTTCATTTCAGAAAAAAGCCTTCGAAAAAAATTCCGAAGGCTTTTTCTTTTAACTCTTATTTTAATAACTATTGCAAAAACACTTTCTTCTGCGTAACCTGATTACCACTCTGTACTTTAA
>JAGVPB010000053.1 GCA_020052415.1 Bacteroidales bacterium
GGAGCATGGAGCATGGAGCATGGAGCATGGAGCAGGGAGCAGGGAGCAGGGAGCAGGGAGCAGGGAGCAGGGAGCAGGGAGCATGGAGCCGGGTTTTGAGTTATGGGTGTGAGTGTGTTTTTTACCAACTGCAGACTGCCTACTGCCTATATTTCTTTTATCTTTTTCCTTTTATCTTTTATCTTCCTACTCCCTAAATCCTTCCGCCATCACATATTTCCTTTTATAAAACTGTTTTAGAACAATATTCAGCATTGATTTATGAAACAGCAATCCCACCAGGCCTACAGCGCCGATAAATAAAAGGCCGGCAATTTTTGCACCCGCAATTCCGAAAGGCGCATAAATAATAACCGGAAGCAGGAACGCCGGAAGCATCGCCAGCCAGTGGGTTGCGCCCAGTCCCTGGTAATTGAAGGTTGCTCCTTTGGACATTTCCATCCTTTTTTTTGAAAAGGTTGCCATATAAAACAAAACAAACGAAAGAAATCCAAGATTGTAAAGGAAAGTCATTGAATTAATCAATAAAACCTGCCAGCCAAAAAAAACATAAGGTAAAGTTAAAACGAATGATACCGTTGAAATGCCTATTGCAAACAAGTATTTCGACCGGATGTACTTTTCAAAATCCTTATAGTTGGACAGGATGTTGTCGAAATAGTTGCTCTCATAGCTAAAGCAATAATTCAGGTAATTCATCATCATGCCGCCGGTCATGAATATGCCGACAAAAATCAAAAATCCATATGTATCCTTGTATTGAGGGTTAGGGTAAAAGAAAAATCCATATCCCAGGAACAGAGGAGCCATATAAACGATGGACCGGGTTCGCTTGTGGCGCCAGATCATACGCAAGTCAAGTGCAATCAGCTGGCCGGTAAGTCCGAGGGTTTTCAGGTAATTGATATTTGAAAGCGAATCCATCTTTTCTTTTTTCTTTTGGACCACTTCATCCGGGTAGAGCTTCGACCGCAAAAAGAAATAATTCAGGCTGTAAGTAAAAATCACCAGGATTACCGGGATTACTATCAATTTTGGATTTCCGATCAGCTTTCCGAAAAGAAACGCAGAGAAGGCAGATAGTGAGATCACATGAAAATAATCGAGAAGGATCAGAGCGATGATACCGATCCCCAAAACACCAACAATACTTGAGTTATTCACCAGTTGCCGCTTGACATAAGTTGCCAAAAAGTTATTTGTAAAAACTAAAAGTACAAATCCAAGTAACCAAACCCAGGCAATGGAAATGTTATAATACGGTGCAATAACTTTAAAGGCGAAGGGTATTACAACCAATAATGACAAATAGTTTCCGATCATAAATACGGATTTCCCGGCAACAAAATGAACGATGCTTGACTTTTTGACCGGAAGATGCAGATATGTTTCGATGTTTAGAGTGGGCAGCGACTGCATGAAAAATCGCAGGAAAAATTCAATTCCAAGGTAGTATAAAATGATTCCGTTAAAAATGACAATCGGGTCATCATCCGGTTTTATTTCTTCAAGGATTTTGTCAATGAAAAGTCCGACCATCAGGAGTTCAAGCAGAATTATAAAGATGAAGAAGCCCAGAAGAATATTAAGCGCCAGATTTTTCTGCCAGATGGATGACCGCTTCATCTCTTTCCACTGATGTTTAAGAAACCATTTATAAATCATATTTCTTCACTTTGATTGATCAATTATTAACCGGTATAAAGATAATTTCTTTCTTATTTGCTATACGATTTTTTCTGTTGAATTTTCTGAATCCCAGTTATTTTGTGCTGTTATTACTTTGTTAATTTTGGATTTGAATGATGTCTTTCTGAATCCCTGTTTGTTTTTTTTAAAATGTTCTTTTCAAAAGCCACTGTCAGATCAATACCCGTCTGATTGGCGAGGCAGATCAAAACCCAAAGTACATCGGCAAATTCGTCAGCAAGGTCAATCGCTTTATCGGATTCCTTAAACGACTGATCTCCATATTTCCGGGAGATGATCCTTGCTACTTCACCTACTTCTTCAGTCAGAATTGCCATGTTGGTCAGTTCACTAAAATATCTGACCCCTGTGGATCTTATCCATTCATCAACACGTTGCTGAGCTTCGCTGATTGTCATAGTTGTAAATTTAAGAACACAAATATCCAAAAATTACTGGTTCAAATATTCCTATTTTTGCAGCATAAAAATTAATCATGGACGAAAAATCAAACCGGTTTCGGATGATCGCCAAGACCATCGCAGGCCTGGAAGAAGTGCTTGCAAAAGAGTTGACTGATCTGGGGGCTTCCGGGGTAAAGCTGGTTAAAAGAGGCGTCGAATTTTTCGGAGATAAAAGACTGTTGTACAGGGCAAATTATTTATCGCGGACTGCGCTTCGCATTTTAAAGCCTATTGCCATTTTCACGGCCGAAAACGAGCAGCAGCTTTATTATGAGATCGGAAAGATAAACTGGAGTGAATTTCTCGATGTTGACGGAACTTTCTCTGTGGATGGAGTTACAACCTACTCAAATATTACCCATTCCAAATTTCTGGCGCTTAAAACCAAGGATGCAATCGTTGACCAGTTCCGCAACAAATTCGGCAGGCGTCCGAATGTGGAACTCGAAAATGCCGACCTGGTGGTTAATGTGAGGATATTCAGGAATGAATGTACGGTTTCGATTGACAGTTCAGGAGAATCTCTGCATAAACGGGGATATCGAAAAGCTACCGGCCCGGCTCCCATCAGCGAAGTTCTGGCTGCCGGCATGGTCTTGCTGACCGGCTGGGATAAAAATAGCAACTTTATTGATCCCATGTGCGGTTCGGGAACCATTCCGATTGAAGCCGGGTTGATCGCCCGTAATATTCCTGCAGGCTATTTCAGGAATGATTACTGTTTCATGCACTGGAGCGACTTTGACAAAGAATTATGGGAGTCGGTTGTAAGTGATGCAAAGGATGCAATTGTTGATTTTAAGGGTGCGATTGTCGGCTCCGACCGTTCCGGCAGAATCCTGACCATCACAAAAGAAAATGTAGAATCCGCCGGACTTCAGAATGTGATAACATTACGGACAAGCTTTTTCGCTGACCTGCAGCCGCCGGAAGGGGAGGGAATACTGGTAATGAACCCGCCTTACAACGAAAGAATGAAAACGGAAGATATCGTTGACCTTTATAAAAGCATTGGCGATACTCTTAAGCGCCGGTTTGCAGGCTACCATGCCTGGATCATCAGTGCAAACATAGAAGCTTTGAAGTTTGTGGGCTTGCATCCAACCCGGAATATTGCTTTAAATAATGGCCAGCTTGAATGCAAATATTCCAGGTTCGAGATATATGAAGGCAGTAAAAAGCAAATGTATGCTGAGAATAATGTTGAGCCGGAGGTAATTGAGGAACCCATTAAAAAAACAGGAAAAAGAAAAAGAATTGTGAAGTAGTTCCTGTTTTTGAAATAAATTCTAATTCAAAATATCAGAAGTACGAAATGAAAGAAATTAAAAGGATCGGAGTCCTGACATCCGGTGGCGATTCTCCGGGAATGAATGCCTGCATCAGGGCGGTGGTTCGAACCGGGATCTTTAACGGACTTGAAGTTTACGGGATTAAAAGAGGCTATAATGGTTTAATACATGATGAATTTATAGCCCTTGAAAGTCATTCCGTTTCCAATATTATCCAGCGGGGAGGAACCATCCTGAAGACTGCCCGCAGCATGGAATTCATGGAATACGATGGACGAAAAAAAGCTTATGAAAATCTAAAGAGGCATGGATTGGACGGGCTCGTGGTAATAGGCGGCAACGGAACATTTACCGGTGCTGATTTATTTATACATGAATTTGATTTCCCAATCATGGGCACTCCCGGCACGATTGACAATGACCTCTATGGAACAGATATGACCATCGGTTATGATACTGCTCTGAACACTGTGATGGAAGCTGTAGATAAAATCCGCGATACTGCCGATTCACACAACCGCCTGTTTTTTATTGAAGTGATGGGGCGGGATGCTGGATTCATTGCCCTGAGAAGCGGAATTGCCGGAGGTGCCGAAGCCATCCTGATTCCGGAAACGATAACCTATATTGATGAACTAATCGAAATGCTTGAAACAGGTTTTCGCAAAAACAAACAATCCGGTATCATCATCGTTGCCGAGGGTGATGATTTGGGAGGTGCAATTGAAGTTGCAAAAAAAGTGAAAGACAAAATGCCTTACTTTGACACAAGAGTAACCATTTTAGGGCATATTCAGCGGGGAGGCTCACCCTCTTCATACGACAGGATACTGGCCAGCACCCTGGGCTTCATGGCTGTGAATGCACTGCTGGCAGGCAGACGGGGTGAAATGGTCGGAATGGTGAACAAAAAGGTGGTTTATACACCGTTCGATAAGGCCATAAAGCACCATAAAGAAATCAATCAGGAAATGCTGAAGATGGCGAGGATTCTATCTTCGTAATAAATACCCTTTGATTATCTTTGTAATATCAAATCATCAAAAATGAATGACAGAGTCGAAATAATAAAAGACCTTAAAAAACACCTTATGGGAAGTTTCGGCAATGATATTACTGAGGTTGTATTATTCGGATCGCAACTAAATGGTACTGCCAAAGAACACTCTGATTATGATGTTGTGGTTGTTCTTAAAAATGATTACGACTGGAAGTACAGAAGAAAGATATTTGATTCGATTTATGATTTTGAACTTGATAAGGACATCTTTATTGATTGCCATATCATTTCCGGTAATGAAATAAAAAATTCCCTGCGCGGTGTGGAACCTTTGTTCAAAGATGCCTTAAAAGACGGATTATACGCATGAACATTAAAGACGAGAGAGAAGAAACACTGATAAAATTAAGACTTAACCAGGCTTTTGAATCTATTCAGGAAGCTGAATTGCTAATAGCAAATAAAATGTTCAGAGCAGCTACAAACCGGATTTATTTTGGCATGTTTTACGCTTTACTTGCCCTCGCTATTAAATACCATTTTAAAACATCCAAACACACTCAACTCATTGGATGGTTTAACAGAGTTTTTATTAAAGAAAATTTGATTGAAAAAAAATTTGGAAAAATTATTAATTCAGCATTTGAGTTAAGGACTGAAGGTGATTACATTGCATTTATTCAGTTTGATAATGAAGATCTGAATAAAAATCTAAATGATATGAAAGCCTTTATTGAAGAGATAGAAAGGCATATTTTTTCAAACCAATAATCAATTTTTTTTACAATAATAATCGTTGTTTTATCAATGGAACGCACCACCCTCTTTGCAGATGTCATTTTGCCACTACCGGTTCCCGGATTATTTACCTATAGAGTTCCGTTCGAAATGAATGATACCATTGCACAGTGGAAGCGGGTAGTAGTTCAGTTCGGGAAAAAGAAGATTTATACGGCCGTGGTGATTAACATCCATGAGGTTCCACCTAAAAACTATACAGTAAAATACATCCTTTCCATCCTCGATCAATCGCCTGTGATGAATGCCATTCAATACCGGTTCTGGCAATGGATCGCCGGATATTATATGTGTGAACCGGGAGAGGTAATGAATGTTGCCATTCCTTCGGCATTAAAACTGGCAAGCGAATCCCGGCTTATCTTAAACCCGGATTTTACCGGTAGTTATGATTCTCTTAAGGAACATGAATACCTTGTTGCCGAAGCTCTTGACATTCAAAAGAAGCTGACCATATCGGAAGTTGAAAATATTGCCGGCAGGGTAAGGATCATTCCTTTGATCAAAACTCTCATCGAAAAAGGGGTAATACTCATCGAGGAAGAACTTCAGGAACGTTATAAACCGAAAGTCGAAACTTTTATCCGGATCACAGAAGCTTTCAAAGATGAACCCAGACTGAAAGAAGTTTATGACCAGCTTGAAAAAAAGGCATTTAAACAGCTCGAAGTCCTGATGAAATTCATCCAGATTTCGGGTTTTGGATCTAAAAATCAAAAGGAAGTAAAACTTTCCGAAATCGCAAAACATATCCCCAATTCCAATGCGCCTGTCAATGCGCTGGTGACAAAAGGAATCTTTGAAACCTACAAACAAACGACCAGCCGCCTCGATGATTTTGGTTCATCTTCGCTTCCCGGAGATATTACCCTGAACGACGATCAGCAAAAAGCGCTGAATGAAATTCAGGCTTCATTTGTGGCTAATAAAACAGCACTTCTTCATGGTGTGACTTCGAGCGGCAAGACCGAAATCTATATCAAGCTCATCAGCGAGGCTGTCGAAAAAGGAAATCAGGTTCTTTATCTGCTTCCTGAAATTGCCCTTACAACACAGATCATTAATCGCCTGAGAAAATATTTCGGGAATACAGTTGGTGTTTATCATTCCAAATACAATGAAAATGAACGGGTCGAAATTTGGAATAATGTTTTGGAAAATCAAACTCAGAAAATCAAATTTCAGATCATATTGGGTCCGCGCTCCGCATTGTTCCTGCCATACAGCAACCTGGGACTGGTGATCGTAGATGAAGAACATGATTATTCTTACAAACAATATGACCCGGCGCCCCGCTATAATGCACGCGATGGGGCTGTTTACCTCGCCGGATTGCACAATGCAAATGTTTTGCTGGGTTCCGCAACTCCTTCTGTTGAAAGTTATTTCAATGCCAAATCGGGTAAATATTCCCTGGTAGAATTGCATACCCGTTTCGGAGATTTGCAAATGCCGGAGATACTTGTGGCCGATATCAAAACTGAAACAAGGCAAAAGACCATGAAGTCGCATTTTTCTTCCTTTTTGATCGATTTTATGAATGAAGCATTAAAAAGCAATGAGCAGGTAATCCTGTTTCAGAACCGGCGCGGGTTTTCATTACGGCTCGAATGCGATACCTGCAACTGGATGCCTGAATGCAAAAACTGCGATGTTACCCTTATTTACCACAAACATAATAACCAGCTTAAATGCCATTACTGCGGCTATTCGCGGCGGGTTCCCGAAAAATGCGATTCCTGCGGAAGCACTCACCTGCAAATGAAAGGCTTCGGAACGGAAAAAGTGGAAGATGAACTCGCCATTCTCTACCCTGATGCCCGGATACGACGAATGGATCTCGATTCAACCCGCTCGAAACATGCTTACCAGAGCATTATCAGTGACTTTGAAGAACGCAGAATTGACATCCTTGTAGGAACTCAAATGGTGACCAAAGGACTCGACTTCGATAATGTGAGCCTGGTGGGAATTCTGAATGCCGACAACATGATCAGTTTTCCTGATTTCAGGTCGTATGAACGGAGCTATCAGTTGATGGCACAGGTGAGCGGCAGGGCAGGGAGAAAGAACAAGCGAGGCAGGGTAATTATACAGGCTTACAATCCCTACCATTCGGTGATCAGGGATGTGACCGAACATAACTATCTTTCGATGTACCAGAGCCAGATATTGGAACGCAGAAACTTTAAGTACCCTCCATTCTACCGCCTCATAAGCCTGAGCCTTAAGCACAAGGATGCCCGCCTGCTGAATGAGGCCGCCCGCGAGCTGGCGATACTCCTCCGCGACCGGCTGCAAAACCGGGTACTGGGACCGGAATATCCCCTGATCTCAAGAATTAAAAATCTTTACATTAAAAATATCCTGGTGAAGCTTGAGAAGAACGAAAGCCTGAAAGATCAAAAACAGGTAATTCTTGAAACCATTAGCCGGTTCAAGGGTGATGGGCGATACAAAGGCATCAGGGTGGTGGTGGATGTGGATCCGGTGTAGGGAGAGTGGTTAAATGGGTTAAATGGATTAATTGAGTTAATTAGGTTAATTAAGTTAATTGGGTGATTGGGAATGCCGTCATCGCGGGGAGGTACGACGAAGCGATCTGCTGAATTGGTTTTTGGAATTTGTAAAATTAAACTTTAGTCATGATTATTTTATCAGGCATATTTATTTCGTTAGCGCTGGTGTTTTATTCAACCGGCATATGGTCGGAGAGGGTGGCAAGATACCTGAAGAACTGGCATGTGGTTATGTTTTGGATCGGATTTGCCTTTGATATGCTGGGCACCTTGCAAATGCATTTTATTTCTACCAAACCTTTCAACATTATGGAACCTCACACACTCACCGGACAAGTTGCCCTTTGGCTGATGCTGGTCCATTCCGTCTGGGCGACCTATGTGATCAGAAAAAAGCAGGAAAAGCTACGCAAACATTTTCACCGCTATAGCCTGATCGTCTGGTTGGTTTGGCTGATACCGTATTTCGGCGGGATGTGGCTGGCGATGGGGAGGTAGAAACAGGGATAAGTTTTATCTGCTTCAGGCTAATTCATTTCAACCTTTTATTCATTTCCAAATTAATCAATATATTTGGCTGCGATTCCAACTGCGCTATATTATGAAAACAATAGTTTTTCTTTTTTCACTCTTGATAAGCATCTCCTTTTTATTTGGTCAAAAAATTATTTCCGGCAAAAGTCAGGTTACACCGGTAAAACTAACTCCGAATTTTGAAAGAGGAATACCTCCGAATTTATTTGTCAAATACGAGTTTCAGGACAATAACAGCAATGGTATTCTGGAGGCGAATGAATCTGCCAATCTGAGCATCGAAATCTCTAATAAAGGAAAAGGTCCTGCTCAGGGTTTATTGGTGAAAGTAAGCGACAATATTTTCGATAAAGAATTGATCATTGAGGATGGTAAAGAAATCGTTTTTATTTATCCCGACCAGAAAGTTGAGGTCAACATTTCAATTAAAGCTGGATTCCTAATTAAGTCAGCAGAACATAAATTTGAAATTTCAGTCTCTGAACATTTTGGTTATGACATGGATCCCGCTTATCTGATTTTAAGCACACTGAAATTTCAGGAACCCGAATTGGTATTTTCAGGACTCGATATTGTGGACATGGGTCAGGGAACAGGTGCAATTGAAGAAGACGGGGAGTTGCAGGCCGGTGAAATGGTTAAAGTGAAGCTGGTTGTTCAGAATATCGGTCAGAATATCGCCAAAAACACGATATACAAGATTGAATCAACCGACAACAATATTTACATTTCCGATGGACAGGGAACATTGGGTGATGTTTCCATAGGTGAGGTAAAAGAACTATGGATTTCTCTTAGCCCAAATAAACGTGTAACCACTCAGGGGAAATTACCTGTTTACCTTACAGTCACAAACGATTATAACAGGGGTAACTTGAAAGAATTTCAACTTCCTATTTCACTAAATCAGAAACCTCCCGAACCTTCCATTGTTGAAGTAAAACCCGATATTGAAAGTTTAAAGCAACAGGTTGCCCGGTTTGAATATACCTCCAATAAGATCACAGCGAATGTGGGAAATACCATAGATATCCGGCAGGTTCCGCCATCCAAAATCCGTCGCCCGGATGCTGTCGCGATCATCATCGGGATTGAAAAGTACGAATATTTTGCACCTGCACCTTATGCAGCCAATGATGCTGTAGTGATGAAGGAATATTTCAGGAATGTATTGGGCATACAGAAAGTCTATACCTACACCAATGATAATGTGACCGGTTTTTTCTTTGACAACAATTTCGATCCCAATTTCGGTGAGCTTCAAAAGGCAATTGTGAAAGGGCAAACCGATCTGTTTGTTTTCTATTCCGGTCATGGAATGCCATCCAAGGATGGTTCAACTATTTATCTGTTCCCTTCCGATGGTCGTATAGAAGCACTTGACCGTCAGGGATACGACCTGAATAAACTATACAACAACCTGGAAGCACTTGGAGCTAAATCGGTAACAGTCTTTATGGATGCTTGTTTTACCGGTGATTCAAGGGCAAGCGAACAAATTGAACCGAAAAACCTTGTTGCAATGAAAGGCGTAAAGATAAAGGCAAAGGTGGTTCAGCCCTGGATAACCGATCCGAATTTCACTGTGTTTAATTCTTCTGATTTCAATGAAACATCCCTGGGATTCGATCCTTCTGAAACAGGTTTATTTACATATTACCTGTGTGCAGGATTGCAAGGGAAAGCAGATGCAAATACAGATAATCAGATAACAGCAGGTGAATTGCAGGATTATATTTCCGTTCAGGTAAAGGAAACTTCAGTAAAAATTCGGGGGATACAGTCGCCGCAGTTTTATGGAAACAGAGAGATAATTCTCACTGAATATTGAAAAGAGCTTCCACACCTGCCTGCCGAAGGTAGGGATTCAAAGATTATTTATGAAAAATAATGATCACAGGTTAAAGAAATAAATTAATCGGAAAAAATTGACTTATAGTGTGATACTTAAAATGATTATCAACAAATATCGAATGAAATCAGGTTTATTGCCGGCTTGTTAATTTTTGATCATGAAACTTCATCAATATTATATATACATTCTAACCAATGTTAACAATACGGTACTTTATACAGGGGTTACAAATGATTTAGTGAGAAGAGTTTTCGAACATAAGAAAAAAATCATACAAGGATTCACTTCCAAATACAATGTTGACAAATTAGTATATTTTGAATTATTTGATTTTATTGATTTGGCCATCAAGAGAGAAAAACAGATAAAAGGGTACTCACGGATAAAAAAGGACGCTCTTATAAACTCCTTAAATCCCAAGTGGAATGATTTGTATTGTTATGAGAAAATTGACTGGAGCATAATTAAAAAGAATAATGGACACCTCGAATAGATTCCTCTTCGCCCTTGAACAAACGATTGCTTAAATATAATATGTAGTAATGGACACTGCTAATGGATTCCTCGCTTCGCTTCGAAATGACAGTCTGGGTTTGGTATTATGGGAGTGAGAAGCATCC
>JAGVPB010000041.1 GCA_020052415.1 Bacteroidales bacterium
GCGTAGACGAAATTGGACTATATTGAATGTGCAAGCGGTATAAGAAGAAGCTCGCGATCTGTTCCGGCAAATATTTCCGAAGCTTTTAGAAAAAGAAGATACCCCAAATCATTTGTTGCAAAGCTAAGCGATGCAGAAGGTGAAGCAGCCAGCCCTGTGTAATAATATCTTCATAAAATGAATACCTTCTACAATTATGTACTTAAAAGTTTGAAGGATAACCATTTTTATATTGGCTTTACATCGAATCTTGAACAAAGAATGAGTGAACATGAAAGGGGTTTGGTTTCATCTACGAAATACCGTCGGCCTTTTATCCTGGTGTATTATGAAGTCTGTTTTAATGAGGGTTCTGCACTTCATCGGGAAAAATAACTTAAAAATTCAGTTTTTGTTGATGTCCTACGGACAATTAAATTCATTTGATTATTTATTCTATTGATATTGAAGCCCTACGGGCTAACAAATTCTTCTCTTGCGAAAATAAGAATTAATGAATTAAAAATAAGAATTATTTTAATAACAGCACAACAAAATAAAAAGAAGCCTGAAATGACAACAATCAGTGTGTCTGTTAAAAATAAGCGTGATGCCAATCTTCTTTATCGCATGTTAAAGAGATTGTCATTTGTAGAGAAGGTTGAAAAAATTGACCGGGTGGGTATCCATGATTCCGAAAAACAATACTCAAAGATTAAAATGATCCTTGTTGCGCAGGCAAGTTCCGATTTATTCCTGAAAATAACCGACGCGTCTCAATGGCAAAAAGAATTAAGGAATAGTTTTCGCTGTTAACGAACAAACGTTACCTTTGTAAACGAAAACTTTCTTATTATGCTTTCAAAATTAGTCATTGAACGGGTCATAGGCTCGCAGGAGGAGCGGCTTAAATCAATGGATACAGGCCTGCCCCGCCATTTTGCAGGCTACAGCACGCATCCTTCCCATGCCCTGATCGTATCGGGGATCCGGCGTTGCGGGAAGAGTACATGGCTGCAACAGATCCACCGGAAGGCAGAAGAACCTTCAATATATCTCAATTTTGAAGACCCCAGATTGGCAGGTTTTGATCTGGGCGACCTTAACCGCCTGCATGAATTAGCCCTGGATTCAGGCGTGATGACCTTCTTTTTTGATGAAATACAAAATATTGTAAACTGGGAAAAATTTGTTCGGTTCAGGCTCGACGAAAACTACCGGGTTTTTATTACCGGATCAAATGCATCATTGCTTAGCAAAGAACTTGGTTCCAGACTTACCGGAAGACATATCAACAATGAATTGTTTCCGTTTTCCTACAATGAATTCATCTCATTCAAAGGATTGGAAGCCGGAACATTTTCAACAGAAAAATACCTGGAAAGTGGCGGTTTTCCAGAGTATATCAAAACAGAAGCACCCGAAGTGCTGATGAATGTTTTCAATGATATCCTTATTCGCGACATTGCCGTTCGCCATAGCATAAAAAATGTCATGGCATTGCAGCAATTAGCAGTTTGGTTGGTTTCAAATACCGGCAAGCCTGTCACCGGCAACAGCCTGAAAAAAATATTCGGGATCAGCTCTTCTTCCAGCATCATGGATTACCTGGCTTTCTTTGCTGATGCTTACCTCTTCTTTTTTGTACCTAAATTCAGCTATTCGCAGAAAGTCCAACTGGTTAATCCAAAAAAAGTGTACTGCATTGACAACGGTTTCATAGAAACCAACTCCGTTTCTTTCAGCGAGGATCACGGGAGGCTATTGGAAAATATGGTTTTCATGCAACTGCGCCGTAAAACAGCTGAAATCTATTATTTTTTCGAAAAGAAGGAGTGTGATTTTGTGATTTTTGTCCGTGGAAAATTAAAATGGCTCTACCAGGTATGCTGGCAATTAGACCAGAATAATACGGATCGCGAACTAAATGGACTGCTTGAAGCAATGGATTTTTTTAATATTCAAACTGCTGAGATCATTACTTTTAACCAGTCTGATCGCTTTGATATGAGAGGAAAAACCATTGTGGTGACACCTTTTCATGAATGGTCAGGTTTGAATTGAGAGACAGGGCGATTTGGGGAGGGAGAGATATGGAGAGGGAGAGACTTGGAGAGGGAGAGACTTGAATAAAAACGTTCATTATGGAAAAGATTCGAACGCATAAAGATCTCCGGGTATTTCAGTTGTCTTTTGAATTAGCAATGGAAATATTTGAATTATCATAGTCTTTTCCGGTTGAAGAGAAATATTTTCTCAATTGATAAGTTGGAGTGATTTTCAGAATTTTTTCTTACAGTCTTAATGTCATTTGTAAAAATGTAATAAATCACAAAATGTCATTTGTATTTGTGTATATTTGTGCAAAAAAACAAAGATGAGAAGAACTAAACTGGCAGAACTAATTACCTGGAAAAACTCGTCTGCTCGTAAACCATTAATCATCAGAGGAGCAAGACAGGTCGGTAAAACCTGGTTAATGAAGGAATTTGGTGATACCCAATATGATCAGACGGTTTATGTTAATTTCGAAAAAAATAAACGGCTGAAAACTCTTTTTGCCGACGATTTCGACGTCGACAGGGTCATCGTGGCCTTACAGGCGGAGTCGGGCCTGACAATTCACCCTGAAAATACGTTATTAATTTTTGATGAAATACAATCCATGCCTGAGGCAATTACTGCCTTGAAATATTTCCATGAAGATGCCCCTGGCTATCACATTGTGGCAGCAGGTTCATTATTAGGCGTTGCTTTACATGCCAATATCTCATTCCCGGTAGGTAAAGTTGAATTCATGGACCTGTACCCACTGACTTATCTGGAATTTCTTGATGCTATCGGTGAAAATGCGCTTGTGAAAATGCTTGCAAGTGCCGACTGGAAATTGATAACGGCCTATAAATCAAAGTATATTGAACGGCTCAGGCAGTATTATTATGTTGGTGGTATGCCCGAAGCTGTTCTGAAATTTAGCGAGAATAATAATTTTAAAGAGGTACGTGACATTCAAAAACAAATCTTAGATGCTTATGAGCAGGATTTTTCGAAGCATGCTCCTATAGAAATTATTCCACGTATTCGTATGATATGGAATTCAATACCTGCACAATTAGCAAAAGAGAACCGTAAGTTTATTTATGGAATAATTAAAGAAGGTTCGAGGGCAAAAGATTATGAATTAGCGATATCATGGTTAATTGATTGCGGGCAGGTTCATAAAGTGTGCCGGGTAACTAAACCTGCTATACCTTTGAAAGCTTATGAAGATAGAAGCGCCTTTAAATTGTTTCTGGTGGATATTGGATTGTTAGCTGCAATGGGAGATATTGATGCTAAAACCCTTCTTGAAGGAAACGCGATATTCTCCGAATTTAAAGGATCTTTAACTGAACAGTATGTTTTACAGCAACTTAATAGTACTAATAAGTATGTGATTTATTATTGGTCGGCTGAACGTTCAACTTCAGAAGTTGATTTCGTAGTCCAGTATGATGGGTTGGTTGTCCCTTTAGAAGTTAAAGCAGAAGAAAATCTTCAGGCAAAAAGCTTAAAAGTTTATACGGAAAAATTCAACCCAAAGGTTTCTGTTCGTACTTCAATGTCTGATTTTCGCAGACAAGACTGGCTTACCAATTTGCCTTTGTATGCTATTAGTGAATTGAGACGTGAAGCGTGATAAGGCGGTCAGCAGTCAGAATCCCCACCCGAACGACTGCAGTCGTTCATTCGGGCTGGCAGAACTCAAAATGTTGAGGTTTAAGTTTGGGACAATTTTTTAATAAGATTTTTTATATTACCGATACCGGCCGCCGGTGGGACGGGGATAAAGTGAGATTGGAAAAGGAATTGGAAAAGGAGACACTTGTCTATAAGGCGAAAAAATTGTCCAAAAGAATAAAGAAAAATGATCTCACCATGGAAGATGTGGTAACTGAAGTATCAGCATTCAGAAATAAACGGAATGCAAAATGAAGTTTTCATTCTGGATAGTAATATCTGGATAAGCTATGTGATTACATTTTAATTTCAGGTCCACACAGGACATTAAGACTCTTGATATTTAGTACTTGAACATTTGAATGAACCTTCAATTTAAATCAAGCCTTACTTTTTACCGTAAGGCATACCATCCTATACGAAGCATACGATATTCACTTCGCAATCTCCGGCACGAGAACGAACTGATCAATATTCCGCTTTTTATGGTCGATTATACGGTAAAACTACTTGAATTATCGAATCGTTAAGTAATA
>JAGVPB010000080.1 GCA_020052415.1 Bacteroidales bacterium
AGGTAAGCCTGAAGCGCCTGCTCAACTCCAAATGTCCCTGAAACCTGGGAAGTATAAACCTGGTGCGCTGCCACACCGCAGGCAAAAGTAAGGGCGGCCTTTCCGTCCTCTTTGAGAAGCTCGTTGTTGGTATAACATATAGTAATCGTATCAAGGTGGGCATTCAGGACGGGAAACGAAGGAAAATCAATTTCCGTATGGTCATCATCTATCCAGTAGTTTCTGCCGGCATAATTATGATGATAATCATCTTCATCGGTAAAGTAAGTGGTATTGATGGTTTCGTAATAATTCAGAATCTGGGCCATAGCTGTAGCTGGGCAACCTGCCACACTGCGCTGGTTTGTCACCGGATCCCAGGGACAAAAATTATTGTATGGCGGCGATTGGGTCCAGTTGGTTTCGAGCCAGCCACCGGTGGACGTCGTACCTTCAGGTGGCCATTGCTGAAAAAGTTTATTATCGAAATTTCCGGCCAGCAATTCGTCCCATTCATCCCATCGCTGCTGAAGAACATCTGTAGGGAGTTTGGCAATATTATAGATCCTGTTATTTATATCTGCCTTAAGCATTCTGATCAGGGCATTATCCTCTGCATCCAGTTCGCCGGCATTATTCGTAAAAGAATAGACAATGACAGGCGGTAAATCTGTATCGGCAGTAATCACGATATAACCGGACGGTTCCAGTTCAAACATAAAAAACAATGTATTTCCATTTGAACCGGTAAAACGGTTTTCATGATCTATAACCTTTAACCCGGAAGATTTCTGGAGATAAACAATCTTGTTAATTGCTGCCGTGCGTGCATCGGAATAATCCACCGGCTCTGACTTTGCCGAAAATACAATTGATCCGAAGATATAACCAAAAATCACCGGGAAGTACAACCTCTGTCTCATAAAATTGAATATTTAAGTTTATATCATGCAAAAATAAGGATTAAACCGAACATATTGCAAACCGAAATATATTTGATTTAAAATCATCATTGGAAAGGATGTAAAATGTAATTTTGGCAAAAATTTTAAAGTGGTCTTTACGGTTTTTTCGGATGAATTTTACATGACTCAGGCTTTAAACGAAGCTCAAAAAGCTCTTGAGCTGGATGAGGTTCCGGTGGGCGCTGTTGTGGTTTGCAACAACAGGATCATTGCAAAGGGTCATAACCTGACGGAGCAATTGAATGATGTTACAGCTCACGCAGAAATGCAGGCTTTTACTGCCGCCTCGAATTTTCTGGGCTCTAAATTCCTTGATGATTGCACTTTGTTTGTAACTATTGAACCCTGTACGATGTGCGCCGGGGCAGCATATTGGACCAGGATTGGAAAAATTGTATATGGTGCTCCAGACGAAAAGAGGGGATTCACAAACATCAGGGGAAAGGTTTTGCATCCGAAAACGAAAATCGTATCAGGGATTCTTGAAAAGGAGTGCAGCGGGTTGATGACCAGCTATTTTAAACAAAAAAGATAAAACAAACTTGGTTTACGCTTAAAAGGAAAAACAGATATTAAATACAAACTATGGAAATTTACTTTGAAGGAAAAAAGAAAGTCATTGCCGAAATAAACGGCTTTACTGTTAAAACTGATCAGGCTGTCCGTTCGGGAGGAGATGCCGAATATCCTGAACCATTTACAATGTTCCTCGCATCATTGGGAACCTGTGCCGGAATTTATGTCAAAAGTTTTTGCGACCAGCGTGGAATTCCGGCAGAAAATATCCGGCTTACAACAAAGGAACAGTTCAATTCTCTTAAAAAGATCATAGATCATGTGGAAATAAATATTCATGTTCCAACCGACTTTCCTGAAAAATACGAAAATGCCGTGATTCAAACTGCCAGCCTTTGCGCTGTGAAGCGCCACCTCAGGGAAGATATTGAAATGGTTGTTCGGATTGTGAGGCATTAGGAGATTGTTTTTTATTGGGATAGGAAAAACACGGAACTCAGAACTCAGAACACTGAACTCAAATCCCTGGACCTAAAATTAACTTAACGATTAATTATGGCATACGATATTAACATCGAGAACCAGATCAAAGATGTTGTTAAAGACTGGCCGGGAATAGAAGCAAAGAGGATGTTCGGAGGTGTTGGATTTCTTTTGCATGGAAATATGCTTGCCGCGGTTTATAAAGAGAGTTTGATCCTGCGTTTAAATGAGACGGATTTTGAAGAGATCAAAAACCATCCGGGTTTTCATCTTTTCGATATCACTGGGAGGCCTATGAAAGGCTGGGCATTGATGACGGGCAATACACTGTTGCCGAAGGAATACAAACTTTGGATTGAAAAAGCAAGGCACTTTGTTCAAACCCTGCCTGCTTAATAGAAGCAGTATTCAGAATAAAAATCGGCAAAACCTGAAACCTTGAACATGTTTACATCCCCCAGCCCCCTTCAAAGGGGGAATGGAACCTGAAACCTTGAACCATTTTCCCCTACCTGTCGCGCCATCGTGCTACGCTGATATGGACAGTATCTGCAAAGCCGAGATTCAATCCCCGGTTTGAAATGTCCCATCCATTCAGATCTACTTCACAATTATACCATCCGCCTCGGGTGATTTTGAATTCCACATAATCTCCGTTAAGGTGTAAAGTTATGTATGATTTACCGTCGGCCAGCTTTTTAAAAGTCATATCCCTGTTGCCCGGATCCCAGTCGTTAAATGTTCCGGCAATATAAATTATGGAAGAAGGCGGTGTGTTTTCAGGCAGTGCATCAATTACTATGGTTGTTCTTTCATTGTAACCGGCTGGTTTGTCTTTCCAGTTGGCAACTTTAATGTAAAGCGTATCATAATCCTTATACAAATAATTCCTGTTTGGCATTTCCGAACCTGATTGATCTACCTCTATAGTTTTCCAGCTTCCCCGTGTTACTTTGAATTCCATGTAGTGATTCTCGCGGGGAATATTGAGCACATATTTCCCGCCCGTGGTTTTTTCGAACCTGAACCTTGCCCTGTTGGGATCAAATCCATTAAAATTTCCGGCAAGGTATAACCTGTCTTCTTCAGGTGTATTTGGTGGCAGTTCCGATAAAATAATGGTCACATTTTTATCAAGTGATCCGGGGAGATCCTTCCATCCCTGAATATCTATGAAAACCGTATCTGAACCATTCAGGTCGGTAACCCGGTTTGAAATATCATATCCATAAGGATCGGTTTCGACGGTATGCCATCCACCCCGCGTAAACTTGTATTCCAGTGTATAATTTCTTTTCGGCATGGAAAAGGTGTAAAAATTTTTACCTGTTTTCCTCATAACGAATTCCCTGTCATAGGGATCCCAGTTATTCAGATTGCTTACCAGGATGATGTTGTCTCCTTCAGGAGTATTGCGGGGGATATTCTTACAAATAAATTCCACTTTGTTTTGTTTCGAAACCGGTAAATCAACCCATCCTTCAACGGATAATTCAAGGGTATCTTTTTTACCAAAAGAAGCAAGCCGGTTAGGGCGCACGTTACCAAATTCGTCGGATTCAGAAGTAGAAAGATCACCACGGGTAACTTTAAACTCCACATCTTTTCCTTTGGGAGGACGGGGTATTGTTATAGAATATTTCCCCGAACTGTCTTTCTGTAAAACCGATGACTGATCCGGATTCCAGGAATTAAAACTGCCTGCGAGGCTCAGGGCTTCATTCTCCGGAGTATTTTCAGGAATATTTTTCAGGACTACGGTAAGCCTCGGGCAGTTCAATGGATCAAGATCATTCCAGCTTTCGACACTGATGGTCGTAGTATCCTCATTGCCAAGCACCATTATACGATTCCCGATTTCATAGCCGCATACATCAGTTTCGACGGTAGTCCAGTCGCCGCGGGTTATCTTGTACTCAACCGAACCGAAACCCGGAGGAAGTTGATAAGTGTATGAGCTATCCTGATTCAGTGTCATCTGATAAGACTGGTCACCCGGATCCCAGTTATTAAAATTACCCGCAACAAAGAGGGGTTGTCCTTTCGGTGTATTGGCAGGTATGTCATCCACCTTTATCACTGCCCGGTGACAAGAAGCAAAAAGCAGCAGCGCCGTTGAAACTATAAATATTTTATGACGATTTGAACTTTCCATCACTTATCCATCCATTTTAAAAAATCGGGAACCCTCACCCTGCTTATCAAAACCGTATCGTTTGTTGCCGGTAAAAGGTCAATATGCAGTCTGCTGTTGAAATACTTATTTATCTTACCAATTGAACCAATGGTAATCAGGTAGCTCCGGTTCAGCCTGAAAAAATTGATTGGATCCATCAATCCTCCAAGCTGATCAAGGGTGTAGTCAATAATATACCTGTTGTTATTTTTTGTGACCAGGACTACTTCATTGTCCTCAGCTTTAAAGTATGCTATATCAGCAACTCCAATGTGTTTTAACTGATCACCAACTTTTGCGATAAACCGTGACTTATATTTCGGAATTCCGGCGCTCAGCAATTGTTCAATCTGATGAAAACTGATTGCATGAGGTTGCTGTTCAGGCTTTTCATGAAGCGTTTTAAATTTTATTAATGCATTTTCAAGTTCAGTTTGCTTCACCGGTTTGAGCAGGTAATCAATGCTGTTAACTTTGAAAGCCTGAATGGCATATTCATCATAGGCCGTAGTGAAAATAACCGGAGTTTTTACTTCCGTCAGCTTAAAAATTTCAAAGCTGAGGCCATCCGACAATTGAATATCCATAAAGATCAAATCAGGTGCAGGATTGCCGGTCAGCCATTCAACGCTGTCTTCCACACTGTCAATGCAATTAAGGACAATGATAGCCTTATCTGTTTTATCCAGCAGACGCTTCAGTTCATTTTGCGCGAAAGGCTCATCTTCAATGATCAGAACTTTCATAAACTTCAAATTAACGGAATCCTCACTTTAAATACCTGTTCGTTTTCAATTACTTCAATTTTCCCGGAGCTTAAAAAGCCGTACCTGCTTTGGATATTCTTAAGCCCAACATTGCTCGAGTACTCTTTTGTTTCTTTTTTCTGAATGTTGTTTTCCACAACGAGATATGAATCCTCATCATAAATTCTGATGGTCAGGGGCTTTTTTTTCGAGATCACATTATGCTTTATCGCATTTTCGATCAGCATTTGAAGGGTCATGGGTGCAATCATTCGTTCACCCGATGCGGTTCCGATGTTCACTGCCATTTCGAGGTTCTGGTCAAAACGCAACTGAACCAGATAAATGTACGATCCCACCATTTCAAGCTCTCTGCTCACCTTTACCAGCTCATGATCCCTGAATTCAAGGATATACCTGTAAACATCAGCCAGTTCACGGATAAATTTTTCAGCTTTGTCCTGATTCTCATAAACAAGCGATGACAGGGTATTAAGGCTGTTGAACAGGAAATGCGGATTCAACTGAGACCGCAGTGACTCGAATCTGAACTCCGCATTTTCTTTTTTGAACCTTTCCAGCTCTGCCAGCGAGAATCTCCATTTTTCCTGTAAAAACATGCTCAGGTCTATCAGTACCAGGGTGGTGGAAACAATAAAAATATAGACCATGATAATGACTTCATCCAGCAACCTGACATAACTGACTTCCATGAAAATGATCACTACTAACCACCTGACCCCTTCGATGAAGAAAAAGCCAATTCCCAGGCTCGTCAGCCATTGTAAGAAAAATCGCTTCCGGGGATTGTCTGACCATTTAAACTTTTTGTCATATTTTCGGGTTAGCTGGTTAATACTTTCAAAAACCAACCCAACAAGCAAGATTGCATACAAGTATATCCTGAATGTTTGAAACAATGGATACTGACGGTAAATCAGGCTATAAACAACATCCAGCAGAAATCTGAAGGCAATTGCCATCGGGATGATGCTGCTCCATCTGATCCATTTATTGTTCTTAACAAGGTTTATCAATTCGTATTTTCTTACTCAATGTTTTACCTGAACGAAAGGCCAAATTTACAAATTAAGCTGAGGTTTATGATAAAGATTTCAAAGAACGAATTATTAAATTTCCTTTCAAACTCTGACCTCTTACTTCGACAATGCTATTGAACCGCTTCCCTTTAACATAGTGTTGGTATAGAGGATTTCCCTGCCTTTTGATACTTCGAAGGTATATTTTCCTTCAGGAAGGCTCTTTATGTCGAAGGTGATCTTTCTGTTTTCCGGCTTCCGTAAGCTCTTTTCATATACCAGGGAACCTTCATCATCCCTGATTTTGAGGTTTAATTTATCCTCGGGCTGTTTCATTACAATTACGGTTACCTGGTCATTGACATTGGAATATACGGCAACCTTTACTTTGGCAACTTCTGATTTTTTTTCTTGTTCATTTTGAGAAACTTTCTGTGCATACGTTACGGCAGTCAAAACTACCAGGGCTGTTGTTAAAATTAATGTTTTCATGATTTCAAAATTTAAAGTGTTAAACAATATTAATTACGAACCAAAAGTACATCCCCGGTAAAGCGAAAGAAATCAAAAAGCTGTGAAGTTCATTTTCAGGAACGTGAAATGAAACCTATAGATGGTGAACTCAATAAAAAAGTGTTGAACCGAATTTAGAATCTATTCCCTAAAATGGGATATAGTGGATGAAAGGGTTATAAGGTCTGATTATTTTCATTTCCCGTATTTCCCCTATACCTTATTCCTTTTTACACTGCGCGGTATTATGCCGTTCTACTTATAATTTTCAGAAAGGTATTATTGTTTTGGCAGGTATCTGGAATAATATCTATTTTTGTGAAAGTAAATTTATTCCTGCGGGTGGTTAGCTCAGTTGGTTCAGAGCGCTTGCCTCACACGCAAGAGGTCAAGAGTTCAAATCTCTTACCACCCACTAATTAATTGAAAACTCCATATCAATTTTCACCAGAGTTAAAATATCGCTTATAGAAGCATGAAGTATAATCCTGATTTGACTTTGCAGGTTTTTATTCCATGATGAGTTCAAAATCTTTCTCCGCAATCAGTTCGTTAAAGAGATACACCTGCAAGGAACATTTTCCAGGCTGTCGTTTATCAGGTGTAATGGAAATGGAACTATTAAGAGATGATGTTGAATCACCGGGGGTAAGTTCGATCTGTTTTCTGTAAAAAGACTTGTTGTCCGGTCCGATCCAGTTGAGGTGGAATTTGAGCAACCGCTCGCCAAAATCTTTACGATTCTCCAATTCTATGAATGCACGGACCTTTCCACTTTTACTGATGGTAAAAATGGGTTCCGTTATGATAGGCTTGCCGGTTTCCTTGTCAATACTACTGCATAATACAATAGAAGCTTTCATTCGCTTTTGTTTGGAAACAACATTCCTGACTTCATTTTGCAGTTCAAATTTCTTTTCAGCAATAAGCATATCAGAGAGATATGCACGTACGGCATATTTCCCCGGCTTCTGTACCTCGGGAGAGATGGGAATAAAACTGGTTAAAGACGACGTGGAATCGTCTGGCAGGAGTTCAATGTCTTTTCTGTAAAATGAAATTCCGCTTGAGTCTGTCCAGTCGAAGTAAAACTTAAATTCCTGGTATGATAAAATACCCGGATTAACCATATCAACAAATGCACGGACTTTTGCTTTTTCCCTGATAATGAATACGGAGTCCACTCCTATCAAGTTTCCTGTTTCCTTGTCAATAGTCCTGCAAAGTGTTATACTTGCTGAGATATTATCTATATCGGATGCGGTAATCTTGTATTCCGGACGGAGTATGAATCTCTTTTCAGCGATCAGTTCCCTGTAAAGGTATAGTTGAAGGAGGTAATTTCCAGGCTGTCGTTTATCCGGTGAGATCGCGATGGAACTATTAATTGTTGAAGATGTATCAGCAGGTGTAAGATCAATGCGTTTGGTGTAAAAAGAATTTCCATCCGGACTTATCCATACCAGGTGGAACATCAAATCCCTGTTATTCTCTTTAAAAACATTTTCAAGGTCTGCGAATGCGCGGACGTTTTCTTTTTCTCCAAGTGTAAATGTTGTTCCGGCTCCGATACGTTTTCCGGTCTTTTTATTTAAATTCTTACAAAGTATTATCCTTGCACTGATACCGTCGGTTTTCTTCGCCGGATAAACAATTGTTGAGTCCGGTGTTAAAACAGGAATCTCATCTCGGCTCGAGCATCCTGAAATTACAAGTTGCAGGAGTGCTATCAGAATCAGTAATGATGTCAATAGTTTCAGTTGTTTCATTCCTCTGTGACTCCTGTTTTAAATCATACGGATAATAAAATTTTTGCTGCGGATTTTCACACCATAAAACCATTTGCATAACGGAAGCATAATTACCATCATTATTGCCACTCCGATGAGAGTTTCAAGAACCCCGCCCTCCCGATAAAACAGTCCCAGGCGTTTTACAAAGACGCCCATGATAGCAATGTGCATCCCATAAAAGAATAATGGTACTTTCCCCGGAAGGCTGAAAATCACTAATAGTTTCGGTGCCACTTTACCCAATACGATAAAGACACTAATTATTAAAAGCACCCATGCAAAGAACCACAGGCTCATGGACAGACTTGGCGGATATTTCTGGTCGAAGTAAAAAGAATAGGACCCGAAATCGGAATAAGGAAAAATGTTGCCAAAACCGCGACCCATCCTGACTGCTATTGAAATCAGCAATGCAATTGCAGCTATTCCGGCACTCGCATAAATTCGAATTTTATCTGTCTTCCAGGTTTCGAGCCACCCTTTTGCCATGACAGATCCTAAAATCGCCAGAGCAAACCACGGCAAAACCGGATATTTGTTAAAATCTCCTGCATCCACGAATGTCTGCATTATAATCCTGGATAAGGTTGCTTCAGGATCGTACGGAATCTTAAGCAGAAACGGGTGGATAATCAGGATGGCCAATCCGATAAAAAGCCGGATCATCCAATTCATATTAATGATCAAAGTCATCAGAATCATCGAAATGCCGATACAGGCAATGATCCCGATATGCCAGGGTTGAAATTCCCTGAAACCGCCCCAGGAGGAATTCACCCAGGTCATCTGAAGAACGATAAGAAAAATGCCTCTCTTGATAAGTTGCCAGCGGGCAATCCGGTCGGGAGTTCCTTTTAGCAACCGGCGTTGATATGACCACCAGGCCATGGCTCCAAACATCATAAGAAATCCCGGAGCACACAGGTAACTCACATAACGGATGGCAAATTGACCCCAGGTGTCAACAAGCGGATCAAGCGGGTCAATCTGTTGCCATATCGAATTAAAGTAGTAGGAACAATGATCAACCAGCATAAGAACGACAATCAAACCACGAAACTGGTCAATATAGAGAAAGCGTTCTTTCTCTTTAGGAGAGCCAATCATTTCAGTTTTACCTGCCGGAGATGAAAAGCCCTTCCGTCTGTTTTTAAAAAACTTCATCTGATATTTTCAGTCAGGGATTGAAATCATTAAAAGACCTTCGGTTTCGTCGGTAACGTAAACATAATTATCGTCTATCTCAAGGCCTACTGCAAACTCCGTGTCTATGGTTCCTGCCAAAACCGGACTAGTGACATTACTAACATCAATAACCTGCAAACCGCTTAGTTCCGCAGCCATATAAATCAGGTTGCCTTTTAATTTTAAAGACTTTGCATATCCTCCTCCGTCATAGCTTCCTACAATGTGAATTTCCGTGGTATCAGAAATATCCATGATTTGTAAGCCACTTGTGCCACAGGCAAGAAAAGCGAATGATTCATCTGAAGACAAAGCAACTTCTTCGGCGTAACCGGGAGTATCGCATGAACCGATAAAGCTTGTATTTCCCTGCTGGAATTCAGAAATATTATACATTGAAAGTCCCAGTTCGCCGCAAGCCACAATCAATAAACTGGTGTCGGCAGTGACCTCTACATCATGACCAAAGCCGGGTGTCTGGATGTCTCCAAGATAAATAGGATCAAGCGGGTCGGCAACTTTGTAAATGGAAACACCATGTTCGCCTATCGAATTAAACAAGAAGTTACCTTTCACGTAAACATTCTTTACGTTTACATTTGACGTAAGTGTTATCGGGATCCAATGAGGCTCCTCGGGATTTATTATATTAACAACAAAAATTCCGTTAGATCCCGCTGCCATATAAACCAGGCTGTCCTTGAGGGTTAGTTCATAAGAATAACCCTCAATATTTTCAGTGGTTACCGATAATGTTTGCGGCACCGAACCAGAAACATCTACTATCATCAATCCTCCTTCGCCCTGCGCTATATAAAGCAGATTGTCCCTTTTCACGACATCCTGTGCATATCCGGAGGCAGGAATGGTATCCACTCTCTTATAACCTCCTGAATTATCAGGCTCAGTGGGTAGAGTTTCAGGATCAACAGGTTTTCCGCAACCTGCAAGTAAAATCACGCATGAAAGCCATAAAGTAAAAATTCTCATTATTTTCATTTCTATATCTTTTTTAATTAAATTTTCAGTTAATTTTTGTGTTTGCATATTTCAGCTTAAAACTTCAAAGTATAGCTTATTTTAAGACCAACCTGATTTTGTAGGTAATCCTTTTCTTCCGAAACATACTCGCTGTTCAGTTCGGAAGTGGTCCTTGAGTCTCTCCAATAATATTTATAAAAAAGGGAAAGATCGAGATTTTTCTTCAACTGAACATTGTAGGCAAGAACCAGGTTTAAATTGTTGTCCACTCTTCCGGCATGCTCCTCATCCATCTCGAGACCCTCTTCGGCATGGATAAAATCGGTCGTGGTATAATATCTCAATTCATAACCTATTCCGGCATCAATTTCATGATTTAGTTTTAAAACTTTCGGCAATTGCCAGGTACATGACAGTGCGAACGCATCTTCTTCGTAAGTGGCATTGGCATCATCCGAAAAGCCTTTATGTTCGCCTGGCTGGTATCCGTCGTAGCCTTTGGCATCGGAAGTTGAATACTCATAGCCGGCCTCGACGCTCACCTTTTTATAGACTTTCTGCAATACAGAAAACCCGTAAGTAAAATTTTCGCAGTTATATTCTGCATAGTGCTCGTTATGAAAATATAAGGCATAATTAAGCGATAACCTTACCCGGGCATTTTTAAAAAATGTGTTTTGAATCCAAATTCCATAATTATCCTTTGAAAAGCTGTAGGGTACAAATGTTTCGGGAACATAGCCCAAAAATTCCACCAGGTCGGCATCTCTGAAATGGCGGACGTAAAAATCGGGAATATAACTATAGGATAACCTGAAACTCGCTTTTTTATAAACAAATTGCTGATATCCGATGCTGAATGATTGCCAGTTTTTAACGTCATTTACAATGTAATTGCTGAAGCTGTAATTTGCGCTGATCTTCGATTTTTGCTTTCCAAATAACGTAAATCCATACGAAAGTGACAGGGAAGAGTTTAGTATCAGGTCATCATAAGTTTTGATATGAAACCGCCCCTGGTCTTCATTATTCATAAACCTTTCGAGATATTTATCCGAGTATTTTAAGATGTTGTCATCATAAAATGATCCCAGGCCAACATTAGCTTCAAAATGTTTTTCCTTCTTTTTCTTCTTCTTATCCTGAGCCACTGAACTGTGACTTAAAATGAGCAGGGTGGCAATAAAGACAATTAATCCGGGCTTTGCCATGCGACATAAATATTTTAAAACAACAGGTAACATCATTTCTGTTTTAATGATACGATTTGAATGAAATTTTCGATGACTTTTATTTCAGTTTAACATCCTTTTTCGGGATTAAGAGGCGTCCCAACACCGTGTTTTTATCTTCGTCCAAAGGAATGATTGTATAGGTGTGGCTTCCGGTTGGAACAATTATATCAACCTCACATGCTTTTCCGGGAACCAGGGATTTATTTTCTTTATAATAGGCAGTTTCTGAACGATTACTGCTCAATTGAAAAGTACTGAGAACATTATTGGCTTCTTTTACCTGTATCCGGTAGTGGATTCTTCCTTTCATTCCGACATGATTTTCAGCACGGGTCAGAATACGCAGTTCGGTTGGACCAATAATGGTAACTTTCAGCGGTTTGGCAGCCGAAAAGCGGTAGTAGTTTGTAGTGGATTCCCCTGCGATCAATTCTACCGGTTCAGAAGGTGTAAGGGGTGAAAATGCAATCCATTCCTGTTTTTTATCCTTGACAGGTTTGAAAACATAACGGACAGCAACCGGTATCTTCTCGTCCTTCAACTTAAATTCTATGGTATGGCTTCCCCGTCCGAGGTTAATTTCGAAAGCTTTCAGGGCTCCGGGTACGCCTAGGGCACCATTCACATACGTTGCATCTTTTGAGCGGCCGATAGCTGTAAAGGGTTTGCTTTTTTGGTTCACACCGTCAAGGGTATAAAGAATTTCATAGTTTATCATATCTTTTTGAGCGGGTGCATATCTTCCGCGTGTATTGACGATCAGTTTGCCTGGTCCCTGTACAGTAATTACAGAGGCGGTGGTGGCACTCAATGAATAATATTTTCTTGAATTCCCGGAAATTAATGTTGCTATGCTTTTTACATAGTTCGTTGGTTTCAGGCTTCTGGATTTGGAAACGGATTGGGCAATTGTCATATAATTAAATGACATGATCACCAGCAGGGCTAACAGTATTTTTTTCATTTCTGCAAATTTCAACATGATGCTTCAGATATCAACTTTTGCTTTTTAAATTTTATTATATAACCGGTATATCTTCGGCCTTTTCAAATTTTTCAGTTTGATAATCAGGCAGTGCTACGACATCAGTGCCTAAACGATGATGTTTCCTCTCAGCCAGATAAACCACAACAATTACGATCACCAATATTAAAGTAGAAACCGATGTAATCAGCAAATTGTATTTTTTTTGAATAAAAATACCGCCCTCGCCCGGTTCGGGCAGCGGGTCAGGACTCGCAGGTAAATTATACTCAGCAAGTAACTGGTTAATATTCAAAAGGTGGATTATCGGTATTCCTTTTTTTGCCATTTGAATCATAACCCCGTGAACAGGGAAATTACCCATAGGCAGGTGTTCAGTAAGCCCGGAGGGAATAATCTTACCATTGGCCGTATTTCCAAGGCTGGCAATTCCACCGCCAACATTAATATAAGCTTTGATTGGATTGCCTTCACAATATTCTTCGTAAACCTCAAGCCTTTTGGCAATGTTTTTTTCGAGATGTTTTTCGTTAATGTATTTGATTTTGTTTCTTTCGATGGCTCTCTCAATCAAATCCCGGCCCTCGGGACTTAATCCGCGGCCAAGGTCATTTCCGCCGCCAATAGAGGCTGCCACTGATTTATTGTGAAAAATACCAGACTGATATAATTCTGATTCCATATCGAGCCATGTAAAATAAGGATCATTGGCTCCGAAATTTGAAGCCCCTACTGACGTAATGATTATGGATCTTAATTTGAGAGTCTCTGTCGCAGCAATTACTGAAACATTAAGTCCCGGAAAGGAACCGGAGAAGGCAATAGCCACATTATCGTTTTCGTTTAAACCGGCATCCTTCAGTAATTGTACAATCAGGGCAGCAAAATTCGGATTGGTTGCTGAAAGCTTGGCATCAATAAAACCCTGGTCTGTAGTTATGAGGGTGTATTCCTGTCCGATCAGAGCTGTTTCATTGGGATCGTTAATTACGTCAATAAAAACTCCTTTTTCCAGGCGGTAATTTTTCAGATGTTCGGCAGCTCTTTGCGAAAGCTGGGCCGCTTCAAGTTTTTCGCTGTACCAGTCCTGCTTAACATCTAACTTGCTCTTTTCAACCCAAAATAAGGCTGCAAACGATAAGATCGTCAGAATGCCTAATACTACTTTGGATGTTGCTCTGAAATTTAACATTAAAAATCAAATTATTCGGGCAGTAATGCACCCGCGAAAAACAAAATAAGTATCAACCGGACTAAAACAGATGAAACAAACAACACGCTGATAGTCTTAAAAATTCCCTGTTTTGCGAACCAGTGGGCGATAAGCCCCGGAATTACCCATCCAACAGCCTGAAGTTCGAGGGTTGTGCTTTCCAGATTGATCGTCAGGAAATATCTTGAGAAATTAGCCAGCAAGCATCCCAATAATAAACTTAGCACCATTTGCCTCCGGCCGTAAAGAAACGTATAATTTCCCAATATTTTAACAATCATATAGGTGATGAGGCTGATTCCCACCAACCCGGCAAGCCTGTCGGGATGCGAAAGCTGAAGCGCAATATAGCCGGGAACCACAATACCCCCGGCAGCCAATCCGAAAACCTCGTACGATAGAAGACTTAATATGAGTCCCAGAGTAATCGCTAATTCAATCATAATTTATTCACCCTTTGTTCAAAATATTCTACTGTTCCGGCTCCCATGCCACCCATATTACCGATTGCCACGATTGTTGAAGTCTTATTTGTTACCGATAAAACTTTTTCAAAAACTTTTTCAGGTGTAGTCCACCCAATGCAAACAACTTTCTTTTTCGGTATTCCATAACCGATAGCCATGTGCTCAACAACATCTGTGGATTGCCCCATCAGCAACAGATAATCAACTTCATTCCTGAGTTTACTGGCAACCATTTCAGCCAGTTGACGAGCCCGATATAGCCGGTCCTGTCTTGTATTCAGCAACACGATCCGCAATCCTTCAAAACCGATTTCATCCCGGATCTTTTGCCAGACCACTAAAGTGGAATCCGGATCGTTTGCAGCAAAGGCATTATAGAAAACCATTTTTTTATCGGAAACCTGAACCCTGTGACACCATAAAACCCCGGCATCCGGCACTGCTTTATACATACCCGACAGGGCGGTTTCGCGTTCGATATGCAGATGATTACAAACGGCTAAAGCCAAAGCTACATTTTCACGGTGTTCGATATACCGGAATCTTTGCATTTCTTCTCTCGAAACGGAATCAGGATTTATAAAGTGAGTTATTGTATTCTTCTTGTCCGCCATGTTTTTCAGAGTTTCCGGAATGGTATTCTCAGAGGTAAAAACGTGCTCGTTGTCTGGTATTGTGCGCCCAAGCGTTTCAGCAATTTCCATCAGCGTGTGACCCATGACATCCATATGATCCATCCGGATATTGGTCATCACATTGATGTTGGAATGGATCATGTGATGCTCCGTTATGGTCTGATACTGCGGCTGCAGGGCCATGCATTCCATAACCAGGGCTTTTACCTTGCGTTCTGCAGCGAATTTAACGATGGCCAGTTGCTCAATTATATTAGCTGATGATTTCCTGTGAATGAAAGTTTCTGTTCCGTCTTCGATGATCAGACGCGGGAATGTACCTGTTACCTTTGTAATGTTTGAAATTCCTCCCGCTCTTAAGCCAGCGCCTATCAGGCGGGTAACGCTAGATTTACCTCGGGTTCCGTTGATGTGAATCCTTATTGGAATAGAATAGATCCGCTTTTGATGAAGGTAATATTCTATCAGGCCTGCAACGGCTGCAATTATTACAAGGCTTAGTAAGATGTAAAAACTATACATTCCTCCTGTTCTTAAAAACTTTATTTATTACCGGAAACCACCAGCATATTTAGTCTCATTTGCACTTACATCATTTATTGCATTGCTTTCAAGGTTTAAATCATGCCCAAAAGAAGTATCACATGAATATCTACCCCTCAACCGAAATTCTTTTTTCCGTTTCAACAACAGATAATGCTTATTTAAGCATAAACATTTTTCGTGTTTGAATAAAGCGGTCGGTGTGAAGCCGGTAGAAATATGCGCCCGAAGTTACCTGATTTCCGTTATTATTCAAACCATTCCACTCAATGTTATAGGTACCGGCAGATTGCTGTTGATCCTGCAGTGTTCGCACCAGCTCGCCATTGATATTATAAACTTCTAACTTTACCTGGCCTTTCACCGGCAAGGTATAGCTTATCAAAGTTGATTTGCTGAAAGGATTGGGATGATTCTGTGCTAACCTGAAATTCCCGTTTCCTTGAAGATCATTGTTATTTTCGTCCGGCAAGCCTGTAATGATTGAACTTACGGTCGGTGGTTCAGTAGTAAATTTTATCGCATAATTATTGCTTATTTCCGAAGCTGTTGGATTGAAACCCATGTTATAAACATATTGAAGTCCGACATTCTGCGCCTGGTTCTCAATACCAATGGTCAGGATTTCAGTAGCTTCCACAACTTTATACTGAAAAATAATTTTCCCATCCCCTGTCGGTGTAGGATGATATACAGGATCCAACAAGATGACCTGGAAATTCTCTCTGTACTCTTCAACCGGTGCGAGGTTATGCCCAATGCTATCCCATTCAATAATAAATCTGTGATTTGCGGCATCATTATAATAATAGATTTCACCGGCAAGAGCTTCTCCGTGCAGTAAATCAGACCAGAATGGCGCTATCATGCTGCTAACGTTATCATTGAAAGGTAAAACATTATTTATGGGATTCACCTGTGAGCCGCTTCCCGGCGCTATCCATCCATCCGTACTTATCCGCAAGGTACTGTAATTGGTTCCGTAATATTTAAAATTAAAAGGTAAGTTTACAGTTAGTGTATAATCGCTGGTATCAGGGAAATTGATTGCTGTTCCTATACCGTCGAGTTCAAACCAGTTATAAACCGGTGACTGATCGAAATAAGGATCCGAGCTTGAATATGCATAATAACCATAAGCATCGGGTCCGGAGTAATCGGTCGGGACGGGCAGGGAAACGGGAATTTGAAGTGAAGAGACTGTCTCATACGGATAATTTCCATTTTGCGTAACTAATTTAAGCGAACAATTTGCAAGATGCTGAGCCGGGCATGAAGAACTTACAGATACTTCAAAATTATTCTCATAGTTTGTTGCCTGTGAACCTGTTGCAATATTACCAAACGTCCCAATCGAATCTTCAACCGTAATATAAGGGTCAGTCGAGGATAAAATTCCCATAACATTAGGAGCCGCATCCAAACCGCCATTTTCGATTGTAAAGATCAATCTCGCATATTCTCCTGCTTCAATGTGGAAATTTTCATTCGGTAATCCTAAATCATTCACCAGAAAATGTTTATATGTTAAAACACATCCCACTACATCAAAATGATAAAAATAATCCCAGGAACTGGATGCGCTTGCAATATGAAATTTCAGAATTCCGGCCCCCCCTATCGGACATTCCGGTTTAATGTAAAACTGGAGCGGGTTTCCCGTAAATGTTCCGCCCGGAGCAATGTTCCCGAAACTGACAGGAGTGGTAGTTATCACCTGCAATAAATCGGGAGTTGTGGTTGAAAGTGTGACCATGACGTTGTTCGCGGTCTGGCTTCCCCAGTTTTTCAAGGTTACGACGGCATTGAAATTCTCATTAGGATTGGTTAGTCCATCCATATTTCCCGTCAGTTCCGTGAATGCTGGATCCCCGGTAGGTTCTACTGTCTGCAGTCCCTGATTAACCGATATGGTTCCCTGATATGGAATCACATTACCTCCGCGAACAGTTACGGTCAGAGTTTCCAGTTGTAAAGGTGTAATTTCGAGGTTTATTTTGCCGTCCGAACCGCTGATACCTTTAATAAAGATGTCGTTTCCTGACAGGCAAAGTTCGGCATCTGGAACCGGTTGTCCCGAAGCATCACTGGTCACCGTAAACTCAAGCTGATTCAGTCCGAAGGATATGGCCGAAACGTGGTCAACATTTATCGCCAATGGAACGTCCTTCCAGATATGTATGCTTGGATCGCCTAAAACACAATAAATTTTATAATGATATTCCACATAATACTCATTTCCAAATACATGATACATATAGAGCTTTCCCCTGAGCAATGCCTGACCCGGAGTGTCCATTCCTTCCCTGAACATACCGACGTAAATTCCTTTGTCTATTTTATTATTATTGGTAGTATGCGTGTTTGACGTAGGTCCGATGAAAGCAACACCACCTCTGGGGCTAGTCAATGAACCAAGCTCAACCCATGCTTCGCCGAAGCAATTGCCGTAGGAAGAGTTAAACATCGCAACCCCGCATCCAATACTTGTAATAAATGTAAATTTCTGGCCATTGGCAAGGCCTGATACATCCGTAACGGAGAAATCATAGCAGGTTGCATGCCAGCCGTCATCCCATCCCTCACCGCGATAGTTCAAATAGCTCCTTCCATTGTTGAGCGCAGTAATGACATCATTTAAATCAACCGTACAGCCATATCCCCATGAGTTTCCGTCACTCATCAGTGTATCTACTGAAGTGAAATTGCCATCATCAAGCATAAGCCCGGCAACAAATCGTTTGGTTTCAACTGCTGACACGTATTCATTGTTTGCACACATTGTTGCTTTTCTGAACCAGGCGGTTTCAGCAGTGTAAGGAGTTTTCTCATAAAGCAGGAATTTATTGATCATCACCTGCATCCGGTAATCGCCTTCATTGGTAAACCGTCCGACCATCATTTCGGGGAAATAATCATTGCCTTCGACCTCCACAAAAAAATCCTCATTCGGAAATGAATAATCAGGATATGCAACTATCTTTTTAGGAAAAACGCCATCATCTCCTACAAGTAAAACATAAGTAGGCGGAATTTCCCAGTTAAAATAGGCATCGGCGATATGGTTCTTAATAATGTCAGGGTTGGTTGCGTTTGCGCCAATATCGCTGAATTTTGTAACATGAATGTCTGTTCCGCTCTGACGTTTCCAGTCAGCATAAATTTGAAAACTTGCCACAAAGTCATCCGGCATGATACATAGCATCAGTTCGTTTTGCTCTTCCTTGCCTCCATAAATCTTATTCAGCATCTCCTGATAATTAAAAATGAAGCTGCGATATAGTTTTCCAAAGGAAGGAGCAATTGCTTTTTTAGGGGTTGTTTTGGGATTTACCACTTCACCTTTCCCATAATTAATCCTTACAGTAATGGACGAAACTACCTCCAATTCCTTAAGAGCAGCATTATAGCGCACCGGGAAAACAGATAAACGGGCAATACGAAAATCACGGAATATGGCTGGAGGTTCAACCATTGCATAATCTTTTGGATAAATTTCATTAGCCTGATATACATCAGAATTTTCTATATAAGGCGATTCCGGCTGGCCTTCGATCCAGCTTGATCGTGCCGGTGGTAAATACAAGTTTCCGAAGGTTTGAACCTCACTCGTTTCAATCACTTCAACCGAAATACCGGTTTGGTCAGGAATGGCCAGTACTTTAGCAATGTAGGGCACTTCAGGAAAGCCGGGATATAAAGTAATTGCTTCGGATAATAAATCTATTGTCTGATATGTTTTGTTTGCGGTATTTAAATCATCTACTTCGAATCCTGCTATTTCAACCCTTATCACGATGCCGTTGTCATTCTCGCTGATTATTGTTACTTCCGGAGCAGTACCCCTGGTTTTGTTTTTATCCAGCGGCACCCATTCAGCCATTATTTCGAAAGGAATTAATATGGATAAGAAAAAAACTATAAAATAATTTTTGAACATAAAGACCTCCTTTTAATGATGGTAAAATTTATTGTAAAATGGTGATATTTTAAATTAAACAATTTTAAACTCCGACCTCCTGTATATAATGTGATCAAGACAAATATGTTTTTTGATTAGTTGCTTAAGTATATTTTTAAAATGTCATATTACACTTAGGTATTCACACCTTCCTTTTACAGCAAAATTCACTATTAATAATCTAAATTAATGTAAACTGAATGGATTACTAACCGATGCATTTATCTGAGCACATTTGCCTTCGTGATATGTGCAAATGTCAGCTATTGCCCGGTTCCCAATACTGTCAGGCTGCCTTTCAGGGTTTGCTTAATATCTTTAGAGCCATAATAGACATCCAGAATCCAGTAATAGGTTCCCTCCGCCACATAGCGACCGTTCTGCTTTCCATCCCAACCTGATGGAAAATCTTCTGATTCCCAAACCTGCTGACCCCAACGGTTAAAGACCAACATGCTGTGTCTGTTAATTCCCTGCCACTTTTCAGGAATCGGTCTGAAAAGGTCGTTTTCCATATCGCCATTTGGTGTCAGTACTTTCGGAACTCCAACCTCCAACAATTCTATCATGATCGTATCCGAACTTTTGCAAAGGCCCTCGGCCACTTCCACATAATAATAAGGATTGAGAGAGTCGAAGTTGTTCTCGGTCACTATATAAAATTGCCCACCCGATCCGTCCTGCCAAAGGTAAGTATCATGGCCTTCTCCGGCATCAAGTTCAATAGTTTGCCCAGGAATCAGGACTTCATCCTCACCGAGATATACTTCGGGAATTGGGACTTCAGTTACATAGAGGTTATCCGTTACACTGTCGCAGGGATTAACTACCGCGAGTGTGTAATTACCTGAACCTGTAACCATGAAATTCTGATCACCGGGCTGTCCGTTCCAGTAATAAATATAATCTCCGTCAGGTGCTGTAAGAACAAGAGTATCACCTTCGCAGATTTCTATATCCTCTCCTAGGTCCGCTGAAGGATATGGGAAAAAAGCAATTTCAATTTCATCACTTCCTGGACATCCGAATTCATCCATTACAGTTACGCCATAAGTGCCGGCAGAATTAACAATCTGTGTTTGCGAGGTTGTATTATCCTGCCACAGGTAGGATATAAATCCGACTCCGGCATCGAGGATAAGACTGTCGCCTTCGCAGATATGGCTGTCCTGTCCGAGGTTTACCTGTGGACTGGAAATAGCTACATAGATTTCATCAGTTGCCGTACATCCGAAGTTATTTTCTACTTCAACGGAATAAGTGCCGGAAGTAGTAACTTCATAGGAAGGCTGCGTAGAATTATCCTGCCACAGGTAGCTCATAAACATATTGCCCGGATCGAGAATTATACTTTCACCGCTGCAAATTGTTGTGTCAGGTCCAAGATCAGGTTCGGGAAGCGGATATACTTCCACATAAACCGAATCAATATCCTGCCCGCAGCCATTGTTTACTATTACCCAATAAGTTCCTGACTCGGTCACCGTATAAAACTGGTTGGTTGTGCCATCCTGCCAGAGATAGCTCATAAAGCCGGGACCGGGGGTAATTAGTTGTTCGTCGCCATCGCAAAGTGTAAAATCCTCTCCCAGCTCAATATCAGGAAGGGGGAGAAATAAGATTAAAATAGAATCGGTGGCTGTGCATCCATTGATATCCGTTACTGTCACCCAATAGGTTCCATCTGTAGTTACAATGAATTCCGATTGAGTAGAATTATCCTGCCAGTAATAATTTACAAATCCCTCCCCAGCGAAAAGTATAACAGAATCTCCTTCGCATGCGGTAGTATCATTTCCAAGATCAAGCGGAACAGCGGGAAATAAAGAGATATTTATGCTGTCGGTGGTTGAACAGCCAAAAATGTTGGTAACGGTTACCCAATAAAGTCCCGGTTCCTCTATCATAAGAACGCTGTCAGCTGAACCATCCTGCCATAAATACCCGGGATATCCCGGGCCTGCATGCAATACAAAACCTCCGTCTTGACAGATCAGCGTGTCAGGACCAAGATCAATATCAGGCCCTGTCTTCACTATCAGTTTTATTGAGTCCTGTATAGTATAACCACAGTGATCGGTTATCGTAACAACATAATACCTGCTGGTATCGGCAGTGATCACAGCAATACCGGTTGAATCAGGCAAATCGGACCATTCAAAAGTATAAGGCGGAATTCCGTTGACGACGGTTACCATTACAATCACCTCTTGCCCCTCGCAAACCATTGTGGAATCGAACATTTCAGTTCCCATAGGCACATAATCCGGTATCGTCACATAAATTGAATCCGTCCATGAACATCCTTCGGCATTAAAGGCCTGCACCCAGTAAAGTCCCTCAGTGTTCACAGCATAAGTTTGCTCAGTAGAGCCATCCTGCCAAAGGTAAGCTGCAAATCCTGAACCCGGATCAAGTATAAGAGAATCATTTTCACAGAGAGCGAGAGTTGTATCGTTACCCAGTTCAAATTTAGGTGTTGGGGTAATCCTGATGTTATCCAGTAAAACATAACCATAGTATGGAACAGAGCCAACAAAATATGCTTCCAATACCAAATCATTGATATCATAATTTTCGTTGTGAATCATAAACTCGTAAGTAAGCCAATCGGTGTTTGCAATAGCCGGAGATTGCCAGATAAGATTATTTTTTTGACAATCCGTATTTGCTCCATATATCCTTAGTATACACGGATCAACTATAGTAAATGAAAGATTTTCCCAAAATGCAAGATCAATTTTAAATATATAACAGGAATCTTTGGAAAGCGGGACTTCGAGCGTGGAATGCATATCTTCCCAGGTAAAGTTACTTCTGGTTAGCAAGCCGACGTAAGTATTACCATCGGAAGGTGGCAGATAAACCGCATATTTTCCCGGCTGAACATTTGGTGTACTTCCTGGGATACAGATTGCCCAACCCGGCGGAGGGCCAATCATCAATATCTGGCCTTCAAGAGAGGGATTAAACAAGTACTGGCAAAAGCCGGGAAAGAACAGCATCAAAAATATTATTACCAGTGATCCCTTTATTTTCATAGCGTTTATAACAAAAATGATCTTTACAGTTTGTAAAAGTATATTAAAATAATCAATTTATTTTAACCCATTGATTATTCTCATCACGGTCAAAGATCCCTTTAAGTTTGCCCAGGTTATTGAGCGCAATAAAGACATCGTTTAATCAAAAATAGGTGTCATCCACTACAAAAAACCCCGAAAGTTCTTTCCGGGGCTTATTAAAAATTCAGTACAGGCTTTATTACTTAACAATATTTTTAAAGTCCTGTTCATTGAAATACTTCAGGAATTCCCTGTCGGTGGCAGCCTTTTCCTTGAGAGACGGATTTGCATTTACAGCTTTTCCAAGGTATTCGTAAACCATGTTTGGATCGTTCGTCCTGGCACCATAAACAGCAAGCATATAAAACGTTTCAGGGCTCTGAGGCGAGCATTTCAGATTCATCAGTGCCTCATTCATATTACCCGAAAGTAAATGAGCCAAAGCCAGATTCTGATTGCATTTTATTTCTTTGAAATAATTCAGCGCTTTAGAATAATCTCCCTTCTGAATATTAACAACCCCAAGGTTGTAATTAACATTTTCACCGAATGTATTGGCTTTAAGAAAATGCTGTTCAGCCAAATCAAATTGATTTTTCCTGCATTCGAGAACGCCAATATTATTTTCAATCTTACCGTTTTTATCCGACAATTGAGCCGCCTGGTTCAGGAGATTCTCAGCCTCACCCAATTGACCAAGCACCATGGCTTCAGCTGCAGCATTGTTATAGGCTTTCCAGTCGCGGTCTTTATTTGTAAAGGCATTTTTATAAATTACCAATCTTGCTTTTGGATCGTTCGTAAGTGTGGCTGCATGCATTATTTCATCATATTTTAGCGAATCCGGATGATTAATAGCCATAGCGGCAATTTCTTCATCGCTGCGCTTGGGCTCGAAACAGTTGACGGTTATTTCTGCCCTCCTTAAAGGCGGTAAAATCTGATCCTCAATCTCCTTGTAAATCACTGTCATATTCCTGATTTCATCTTCCCTCTTATTTACGTCGGTTTGCGAGTTGATTACATTTAATATCTGATTTTTATCCTTCAGGTCAGAATTGCTTACAGATTTCATAAAGCCGTCCCAGTCCTCGCCATTTCCTTTAGCGGCAAATGATATTGGCTGTTCAAGGGATTTTACATCAACCTTCAGGTTTTTAGCTTTCTCCTCGTTTAACTTTTTGAGTTTCTTTACGATATATTCATTTGCTGCAGCAGCCCTTTCATCTGCGAGATTGTTATTGAAACTGATTTCTCCTTCCGGGGATGCCCATGCATTGATGCTGATATCTTTTATTTCCCATCCCTTCAGAATAAAATTATCTAGTTCCGCCATCACAGCTTTTGAACTTTCCTTTTTATTCAGCGGAAAATTCATATCGAGATTCGATTTATTGACAAGGAAGTAAAGCGTTGCATTTTTAGATGCCATCGTAATCTTTTCATAACCGGAAGGAGCATATATCAGGTGTTCATCATGAACAATGTTTTTATAGGTATCAATCACCCCGTCTGCAAGTTTAATATCCTTGATTTCACTGACTTTTTTACCTTTCATAATTTTAGCATCTACCAAAAGCTCGGATGTCCTCATATCATCCTCAAAGGGAAAGGTAGCTGAATATTTAAAGCTTCCACCTGTCTTTGAATTGATCACAGTGCCTTCTCCTTCAGATTTTTCGCCCTTTAAGATAAATTTATTGAGATCTTTGGTATTGCCATTGGCATTCTTAAGGTAAGGTGTAAACTCAACTACGGCCATTTTGTGAAATGATTTTTCAGGAATGGTTCCTTCTATTGTAAAAGCAACATTTCCTCCTTTAGCCTCAAGAACTTCAGGCTGAACCTTATAGGATTCAGGAAGTTTTGTCGAGACACAACTGCTAATGATTAATAATGAAGAAGCAGAGAAGAACAGACGAGATACACTGACCTTTTTCATAAATTCATAAAATTAAGTTACTACGTTGATTAATTCCTGGTACAAATGTACATTCATAGTATCGAAATTATAACCGTGTGTTGAAAACTTTTGAAAATTAATTTGTCAATATTTTCTTAGTTTTACCAACTTCATTTTTTTGAATTAAATGTATTTACAATGAAAAGAGCATATATTTTTATTCTGATCGGGTTCTTAGCCATCGCTGTCAATGCAGGTACCGATATCAGGTTAATGATTGCAAAATCGGGTGATTCAAAAGATTATCCCGGAAAACCGGAGCTGGTTATTTTCGACAGTACCCGTGTCAGTGTTATGGAAACAGGGTTAAGCTATGTAAATATGCATAAGCTCGTCAAAATTTTAACCCCGGCAGGCGCCAAACAAAACGCGGTGGTTAAGATTGGCTACGATCCGCTTTCGGCTTATGTTGACATCATATCAGTAAAAGTCTTTAAAAAGTCCGGTGAGGAGATTTCACTGGATATATCCAAAGTGCTTGATTATCCTGCTCCTGCACGCATGATCTACTGGGGTGCACGCGAAAAAATGATTGAGATCGGTCGGTTGGAGCCGGGTGATGCCATCGAGGTTTTCCTTTTCAGGAAAGGATTTACCTATGCATTGCTGCAACAGGCAGATGAAGATGACAAATACATTCCGCCCATGCGCGGGCATTTTTATGATATAGTTGAATTCTGGAGCAACAATCCGGTCATTGAAAAAGTTTACCAGGTAATTATCCCAAAAGACAAAACACTTCAATATGAAGTTTATAATGGTGAAGTCCGTTCATCGGTTTTACCCGCCGGTGAAAACATGATTTACACTTTCTCAAAAAGTAAGTTTTCAGAACCCGAACATGAATCCAATATGGTTGCATCTTCTGATGAATTTCCCAAGTTATTGCTGTCAACAAGTCCCGACTGGATGGCAAAGTCTGTTTGGTTTTATGGTGTAAACGAAGACTATGGAAGTTTCGAATCCACTCCTGATATTGATAAAAAAGTGAATGAAATTTTAGAAGGTGCAGAGGATGAAATGGATTCCATTTCCTTATTGACGCACTGGGTTGCTGACAACATCAGGTACTCCGGGATTTCGATGGGTTGCGGTGAAGGATTTACTTTACATAAAGGCGACATGACTTTTTCCGATCGTTGTGGTGTTTGCAAGGATAAAGCCGGAATGCTGATCACCATGCTGCGGGCTGCCGGCTTCGAATCGTACGCTGCAATGACCATGGCCGGTTCGCGTATTGACTATATTCCTGCCGACCAGTTCAATCATAGCGTGACTATTGTCAAACTTAAGGATAAAAAATATCATATTCTCGATCCAACCTGGGTTCCGTTTGTCAGGGAATTATGGTCGAGCCTCGAACAGCAGCAGAACTACCTGATGGGAGTTCCTGAAGGCGCCGATCTGATGATTACCCCGGTTTCGGAACCCGTTAATCACTATCTTAAAATCAATGGCAATTCGACATTAAAATCAGACGGCACTCTCACAGGAGAATTTACTCTTGATGCCGAAGGACAGTCGGATGCCGCAATCAGAAGGATGTTTACAGGCGGTGACATCTCTACATGGAATTCCAGCCTTGAAAAAGAACTTATCAGCGTTCATCCCCGTGCAGAAATTATTTCGATGAATTTCGGGAAACCTTATAATTATCTGTCAGCGCCATTAAAAATAAAAATAAAATACCGGATTCCTGATTACGCCATCATCACCGGTCAGGAAATCATCTTCACACCCGTGGTTGTTTCCAACATTTTTAAAAGGGCTATGTCGCACCTGTATGTTGATACCGGCATTGAAAAGCGGAATTACCAATTCAGGGACAGGTGTTCAAGAACTGTTCAGTTGAGCGAAACAGTCACCCTCCCCTATAATGTTTCGGTGATATATCTGCCTTCAGCTGATTTAATGAGCGGCTCAGGCGCTTCGTTTAAGGGAAATTTTGCGGTTGAAAAAAATTCGCTTACTGTTGCTGAAAACCTGAAATTCAATAAAAGAGTTTATGACCCTGAAGACTGGGGTTCCTTTAAACAAGCGGTTGAAAGTCAGAACAAAATAGCCGATGAACCGGTGATCCTTAAAATTGAAAAATAAACCAGGATAAAACTTGAAAACTTTAATCAAAATGAAATATTTTATTATATCCCTGATATGTATTGCCATTGGATTCAATCTGACGGCACAACCCGCATCCGATGCGGTTTTTGAAAAAATAATTAAGGAATATACCCTCAACGATGACGGCAGTGTGGATTTTCATTATTACAAAAAACTGAAGCTCCTCACCCACTATTCATTTAACAGGCTTTACGGAGAAACTTTTATTGTTTACAACCCATTGCATCAATCCCTTAAAATCAATAAGGCTGTTGTTACGCAGAAAGATGGTAAAATCGTTTCATCACCGGTAAATGCATTCAATGAGGTACTTCCATCTTTTGCAGCCGACGCTTCTGCCTTCAACCATTTGCGTGAAATGGTCGTAACCCATGCCGGAGTGGAGTTGGATGCAGTCATAGAGCTGGATTATTCCATTCATACGGATAAAGATTATTTTCCGGGTTTGATGGGTGATGAAATCCTGACGGCAGGTTCACTGGTCAATGAAGAAATCATTAATATTAAAATCCCAAAAGGAAAGACGATCAGTTATAAGGTCTTCAATATCAGGACGGCACCTGAAGTCAATGAGTCGGCAAGCGGGACTGAATACCACTTTGTTTTCCGGGGAATCAAAGAAAACTCACATGAAACAAACCAACCGCAATCCAATGATCATCTGCCCCGGTTGATTTTCAGCACCCTCAACTGGAACGAAGCTCAGCAGATTCTGACCGGTCAGCCGGCATTTAATTATAAAGCCGATGAAAGCATGGAAGCAGCGGTTAAAAAGATTAAAATTGAAAGCCATGACGACCGCTCCCTCATTTTGAAATTACAAAACCTGGTGACCAATGAGATCAACACTTATCCCGTACCCCTTGAATTTACCGGTTTCTCATTCCGGCCGCCGGTTGAGGTATGGAAAAGCAATGGCGGAACACCCCTGGAGAAAAGTATTCTTTTGGTGGCTCTTATACGAACAGCTAAAATCAATGCGGAACCGATAGCAGTGATGCCGTCCGCATTATTTGATGAAAATATCGGAAGTTTAATATCCGTTGATTTCCTGGTTCAGGCGAATCCCCGTGAACTGGAACAGATGATACTGTCGCCGGTTGAATCCGGTTCACAGAACCTGATCTACTCCCTGAACGGTAAAACCACGATGGTTCTTAATCCCGAAAAACCAGCAAGGACAAGTGTAAACGAAAAGTTCGAAAACATGGCCATTATGAGCGCGGATCTGAAATTTGATGATTCTTTGAAATTTAAAGGAACTGCCGAGTTAGCCATTTACGAAAGGGCAAATCCTTTTTACAAACTGAAAAACGATAGCACTTCGGTGAAACAATTCATCGGTGGCGGACTGTCAACCGGTGATATTAAATCATTTAAATTGATTAATGCGGCTCAGACCCGATCGAACATCAATTATGAGATCGAGGGTAAAAAACCATTACGTAACCAGGCAAACTATTATTTCTTCGATCTGCCATTGTGTAAAAACGGATCGGATAGCTGGCATATCGGTTCTTTGAGTTCGGAAAGGGTAACTTCATTTGAAATTCCATTTCCGGTAAATGAGCAGTACAGTTTTACCATTGATCTCCCGCATGAAATGCAACTTGTAAATCCCATCGAGCTTACGGAGATGAAAACTGATTTTGGGGAGCTCATCCTGTTCATGAGTCAGGAAGGTAAAAAGATTACTGTCAAGAAAATGCTAAAAGTATCCGTCACGAATATTCCTGTTTCTGAATACAAAGCCTTTAAGCAAATGATGGATTTATGGAATGACAGGAAAGTGCGGGAAGTGATCATCAAAAAACCGGTTGTTCAATGAGTTCTGTTGATGGAGGAGGAAGGAAGGGAAATAAGGGAATAATGGGTATAAGGGGAATAAGGGTATAAGGGGCAGTTGCAGCGGCAGTAGGCAATATCAACTTCCATCAGTCCGATGAATAATATGTTCAGATTCTTTATGTCCCCTTTTTCCTTTCATATTACTCAACAATTCATCTGGCTAAATAGTTAATTGCTTTCTTTCAATGGTTAGCACTTGTATTTCTTTATCGGTTAAAAATGTTTCCATTTCGTATGATATACCTGTACAAAATTACGATAGTTTTTTTATATTTGATTTTTTTTAATTCTCTATCACAATTTTTATCTCACCCTCCCTCAATACTATTTCAGAATGTAAGAAACCATACAGATTTTTCTCCGTAAAAATGGCTTTATCGTGGTTTGAAGAGATTCAGGGTTGAGTACTAAATTTAAAATTCCCTGTTTATGAAAAAAACGGTATTGATCGTAGATGACACTCAGGTGATCAGGAGTTTGCTTATCCTGTTCCTGTCCCAAGACTTTAACGTTGTTTCGTTTGAAAACGGACGAACCGCTTTTTACTGGCTTCAGGCAGGGAACCTCCCCGATGGCATAATCACCGATAGCCAAATACCTGAAATAGATGGGTATAAGTTCCTGAAGTTGATCAAAACATCTGGAGTATTTCAAAATATTCCTGTAATTATGCTGTCGAACACTCATAATTCGGATGAGAGAAATAAACTGCTTGATTTGGGCGCCGATGAATATATCGTCAAACCATTTAACCCGGCAGAATTAAAAATCAAACTTAACAAATTAATAAAAAATTAAAATTCCTTTCTATGGAACTGAAAAATGGAGTTTACATAGGCAATGAAACTGCTTTTGCAGAAAGCTTAATCTGTGAACTGAAAGACATTAATATCACCGTCTTCCCCGACAGCACGGAAAATCTTGATTTTTTCCAATCTACAGATGTAAATTTGGTCTTTCTTGAAACATCAGCCTGTGCTCACAATGTAGAGCCTTATCTCCTTTGGTTGAAACAAGTTATTGATCTCCGAAAATGTATTATAATCCTTTTTGCCGGGGCAAATGATAAAACCAACTATAACCGATTATTTGTCCAGGGTGTAAATGATATTTACAGATTTCCTGCCGAACCCCGGCAGGTTCGCAAAAGAGTAGAAATACTGGCCGAACTTATGGATGGTCGGGAACCGGAACTTGTTAATGCCGATGAATTCATTTATAAAATACCCGCAGCTAAACGTTTATTCGATATTATCATAGCAGGTGGCGCACTTTTTTTGTTGTCACCCATCTTTATAATTATTGCAGCTCTCATTAAACTCGAATCAAAAGGCTCTGTTTTTTATGCTTCCAAACGTATCGGAACCGGATTTAAGGTTTTCGATTTTTACAATTTCAGGTCAACACATGTCAACCCGGACAAAATTATAAACGAAACGAAAATCCGGAATATTAATAACCAACATGCAGAGAAGGAAATTTCATTTACCGGGATCAAAGATGATCCGGGAACTACCAGGATAGGACGTTTTATCAGAAATACAGGCATAGATGAATTACCTCAGCTTATTAATGTTCTGAAAGGGGATATGTCTGTAGTCGGAAACCGCCCGATTCCATTCGGAGAAGCTGAATTGCTTACCACTGACCATTGGATTGAAGGATTTAATGTTCCTACAGGACTAACCGGACTTTGGCAAGTGGAAAAAAGAGATAAAGCATATAAAATGCTGACGGAAGAACGGAACATGCTCAACAATGAATATATCAGGGCTTACACCTTCCGGAAGGACATCACAATTATTTTCCGTACATTTCAAGCAATCCTTCATGCTGAAAAGGTTTAATTAGTGTCTGTCCTGTAGAATCGTCTTTACAAACCATTCCTGCTCAATGACCATCCTTTGATTTTTATAAACATTCCGTCTGCCGAGCTTACCAAATACGCAGCCAATGCCATGCTGGCAACCAGGATCAGCTTCATAAACGACATTGCCGACCTGAGCGAAATTGTCGGAGCCGATATCAATTTGGTTAGAAAAGGTATAGGCAGCGACAGCAGAATCGGAAACAGGTTTATCTATCCGGGTGTCGGTTATGGCGTATCCTGTTTCCCGAAAGATGTGAAGGCATTGATCAGCACAGCAAAAAACAGCAAATATCCGTTAAGGATTCTCCAGTATGCGCGAAGCGCCTTCGCAGGCCATCATTGACAACCTTTTAAATCAGGGAGCGATTGTAAAAGCTTATGATCCGGATGAAATGAAGGATTATGGATTCACCTATTATAGCATTGGGAGAGCGGATTTTAAATTATAATTATTGATTACCCCGGTTTAGAGGCGAAATATCTGGTTTTGAACCTCAGCGCTACATTCACGAGTGAAATCAAAACCGGAACTTCCACCAAAGGTCCAATCACGGCTGCAAATGCCTCACCCGAATTGATCCCGAAAACAGCTACCGCCACTGCTATTGCCAGCTCGAAATTGTTACTGGCGGCTGTGAAGGCAATCGTTGTGGTCTTCGGATAATCGGCACCGATCCTTTTTCCCATAAAAAAGGATATGAAGAACATGATGATAAAATAAATGACCAGCGGTATCGCAATCCTAACAACATCCAGAGGAAGTTGAACAATGAATTCACCCTTCAATGAAAACATCACGAAAATAGTAAATAACAGCGCAACTAAGGTCAGCGGGCTTATCTTAGGGATAAATTTTGTCTGGTACCATTCCTTACCTTTCAATCTGATCAATGCAAACCGTGTGATCATCCCGGCCAGAAACGGAATTCCAAGATAAATGAAGACGCTTTTAACAATTTCACCGATGGTAATATCTACTTGAAATGAAGTCATTCCGAACCATCCGGGCAGAACCGTAATAAATACCCAGGCATAAAACGAAAAGAACAATACCTGGAAAATACTGTTGAATGCTACAAGCCCGGCAGCATATTCCGGGTCTCCTTTGGCCAGTTCATTCCATACGATTACCATAGCAATGCAGCGTGCAAGTCCGATCAGGATCAGTCCCGTCATGTATTCCGGATAATTATGAAGGAAAAGAATGGCTAAGAAAAACATTAGGATGGGACCTATGAACCAGTTTTGGACAAGAGAAAGGGTCAATACTTTCCAGTTCCTGAAAACATCTCCAAGCTCTTCATACTTCACTTTTGCCAGAGGCGGGTACATCATTACAATCAACCCGATTGCGATCGGGATATTGGTTGTTCCTGAACTCATGTTGTCCCAGAAGCCTGCAATTGCAGGAAATAAATAACCTGAAAAAACCCCGGCCAGCATAGCCAGGAAAATCCAGACCGTAAGATAGCGGTCGAGGAAGGATAATCGTTTGGTTAATTTCTCCATAGAAATTTGTTTTTGCCGCTAATGCGCGAATGAGAATTTATTCGAGTATTCGTGGCCATTTTCATTTTTTCGCAAAAACCGTTATGCTATAAATCCCAACCTTATTCATTTTAAAATCCCGGAGTTCATTTTCGTTAAGGTATTTTAGTAAAAGTTCATCAGGTAGTTTTACTTCCTTTTCTTTCCTGATCTGAATATTTTTGAACCCGGCAGAAGAAATAACTTGAAGATACTCCTCCTTTTTCATTGCTCCTGAAACACAGCCAGCATACATCGCTGCATCTTTTACTAATGGCTCCGGCAGGTCACCTGAAATCACCACATCAGAAACGCAAAAATGGCCTGTCGGTTTAAGCACCCGATAAATCTGTGTGAATGCTTTTTCTTTATCGGGAACCAGGTTCAGAACACAATTGCTGATCACAACATCAATGGTAGAATCCTCCAGTGGCATTTCTTCAATATCACCACTTATAAATTCAACATTCGTGAATCCAAGTTTCCTGGCATTGTTTTTTGCTTTGGTCAGCATGGCTCCGGCAAAATCTAGCCCAATGACCCTGCCTTCTTCACCCACTAAAGAGCGGGCAACAAAAGCATCATTCCCGGCACCGGAACCCAGGTCGAGAACGGTATCACCTTTCCTGATTTCAGCGTGTTCTGTTGGAATTCCGCAACCCAAACCGAGGTCGGCATCCGGATTATAACCTTTGAGTTTTGAATAATCATCATTAAAAAGTGTGTACTCAATATCTGTGCAGCAATCGGTGCTGCCACAGCATGAAGTCTGGTTCTGTTCCCTGCTTTGTTTAGCAATTAGGTTGTACTTTGTTCTGACAACCTCTTTAATTCCTGTTAATCTTTCATTCATAATAATTTGTATTTAGAATTGAGGTCACCCTGAGGCTCTCGAAGGGTGTACCGTTTTTATATCCTGGTTCGCTTCGAGAACCTCAGCATGACCAGGCTTTTATTTAATATTTAATTGATAAAATTCATAAAATGCCTCTTTGATCTGATCTCTCACATTACGATAAACAGCAAGCACCTCCTCTTCATTTCCTTTCGCGTCTGCAGGATCTTCAAATCCGATATGCAGCCTCTTTTTCACATCTCCTGAAAAATATGGACAAACTTCATTCGCTTCATTGCAGACAGTGATCACATAATCAAAAGTGTCATTCAGGAATAAATCCACTGATTTTGGTCTATGATCCGAAATGTCAATGCCAGCTTCTTTCATGACTTTTACAGCATTGGGATTGACCTTTTCCTCCGCATGGGTTCCGGCTGATTGAATATCCAGCCCTCTGTCAAAAGACCTTAAAAACCCTTCTGCCATCTGACTCCGGCAGGTGTTTCCGGTACAAATAACTAAAATTTTCATGGAATTTATTTTTTGGATTAGCAACAATTCATGTTTTTAATCAATTTTTCCATTGCCGATTTGAGTTTAATCATTACATCTGTATTAATGCAGTAATTGGTTTTTATCCCGTTAATGTGACCCTGAATTAAACCGGCCTTTTTTAATTCATCCAGATGTTGATTGACAGTCGTTCTGCCCAACGGAATTTCCTGAGAAATATCTCCGGTATAACAACTCGCCGTCAAAGCCAGGAAATTTAGGATGGCCAGCCTGGCCGGATGTCCTAAGGCTTTGAATAAGATCGCATTTTCCTGAAGGTCAGTTTCAAAGAGTTCGACTTTTGCAGTAGGCATAATCATTAATTTAAAAACCGGCGTAAAATTACGTCAATATTTTTAATCTGACGTATATTTACGTTAATTTTTTATTAAATTTTTTTCCATTGGGTTTGCACATCAGGTTGTGCACTTTTCAGCAATATTGCACAAACGGACCTGCATTTCCGTTATGGCTAAATCCGAATAGTATTCTGAAATATTAGTCTTTCACCCGAATACCATAGGAAGTCAATACAATTTCTCCAGGGGGTATTTACCTGAAACTTTTAGTTTCCGTAAAGGACAGATTTGCCTGACATTTAAAGCATATCAAAATTTCTGTATTACAATTTGATACTATTTATCAAATCCATCCAGGTAAAAATTGTCTTTCGGAGTTTTCTTCTGCTGCTCTTTACCAGTGATATTGTAAGTAAAACTTAGAATAAAGTATCGTGATTCGATTTTACGGCGGTTAGTCTGGCTGTACCGGAAATTGTTCGCATCGGCTGCATCCAGGTCCAGTCCGAATTTGTATGTATTGAAAACATCTGAAATACTGAATACAAGCCGCCCTTTTTTCTTGAAAATACTTTTATTCACTGCGGCATCCACATAATAGCGCTCCTGATAAACCCCGGTGACAGACGGCAGTTTAGAGCGATAGTAAGCAGCCACCTGAATACCTGCATTTGCCGGAAGCTTTATTTGTGTGGAAAGACTCCCGTTCCATGCAGTTCTGCTGTTGTCAACTTCATTATTTTCATACGATCCGTCAAGGCCAGTATAGAAAATATTTCCGTTAAGGTTGATCGTCCACCATTTAAGCGGCTGATACGTCAATGAAAAATCACCGCCGTACAATACCGCTTTAGCAAGGTTCATATAGGTAACCGTTGTCGCGCTGTCGTCGGTCGCTGATTTTATTCTTGAAATAGCATTGTTGATATTCCTGTAATAGAATGTCCCGATGGCGGACCATTTATCAAACACAAACCTGTCCCCGGCCTCAAAAGAGTTTACATATTCCGGTTGCAGGTCAGGATTTCCTTTGTGCATGTTCAGGATATCGGCATATTCTTCAGTGTATGGATTCAGCATTTGAATGGTAGGGCGGTTAATTCGCCTGCTGTATCCTGCAAATATCGTATGGTGGCTGTCAAGTTTTTTCGATAAGGTCACGGATGGGAAAAGCATATAGTAGTCCTGCCCGTGATTCCTGTTTTGCTCCGAAAGGGTATATTCACCTCTCAATCCCGCCTGAATTTCAATAAATCGAAGTTTGGCATTGAAGTTCACATACATTGCATGGATATGCTGGATATAATTGAAATGACTGGCGAGCGCAGTATCATTTGTCCAGACACCCGGATCCGTTTCAAAACTCCCGGATGAAAAATCATTCAAAAGATCTTTCATATTGTAGCTATATCCTGATTCGAAGAAAAGTGAATCACTTAACGGATGAACATAATCGCAGGAAAGATCAGTAACTTTATTAAGCTGTTCGGCTGCCGTATTCTGCATTTCCGGATTTATTTCCGTCATGTCCGGGAAGTACCGATTTTCCTGATTTTGCAACTGACTGAAAACCGAATAATAAATGCCTGTCTTTATGTATTGACCTCGTTTAACGAAATTGTATCTGTAATCTGCATTTCCGTCAACCGAATAATTATCGAGATCAATGGCAATTGTTTTAAATGATTCCTCTGTTTTAATGCCGCTTTTATCGTAAGTCAGGTAATTTATTTCACGGTCGGCTGTATTGAATTTCTTTGTGGCCATAGCAGAAATTCCAAACTGATGTCTCTGATTGATCTTAAAATCAAGATCGGTATTGAAAAAAAGGTTGTTCTGGTTATCATCCTGCTCATCGAACTGATAATAATCGAAAGCATCCGGGTTTTCATAATTATCTCTGAAATGCTCCTTCGACTGGTAACCGATTTTATGATTGGCTCCTCCATTGATATAGAACTGCATCCTGCCGCGTGTTCCTGAATATCCTGCATTTCCGCCAAAAGTTTCGGGGTAACCGGTATTCAGCATAAAAGTAGTTTTGCTGGTATTGCTTTTCCCCGACTTCATCACAATGTTAATGATCCCCGACATACCTTCAGCTTCATAACGCGCAGATGGATTATTGATCAACTCGATCTTTTCGATCCGGTCGGCAGGAATTTGACTGAGCGATTTAACCAGTTCCGATTTTTCACCATTGATCAGGATCATGACTTTATCGCTTCCCCTGTAATTAATTTTACCATCCATGTCAATATCCACCGACGGTAAGGATTGAATGGCATCAAGGGCATTTCCGGCCGACAAAGTTGTATTCTCCGAAATATTGACGGTCGTTTTTTCAATGGTTTTCTCAATGAGGCTTTTATCACCGGTAATTTCAACCCCGTCAAGCGTCACATTTTTTGAAATAAGCAGGATTTCGAACTGATTGATATTTTCATGTATGACGCTCTTCATTATTTTCCGGTGATAGCCCATGTAAGAAGCCATGATAATGTATTCTCCCGATTTAATTCCATCAATTTGAAAATGACCTTTATCATCGGCTATTTCACCGGCAATCAAAATCGAATCAGGAACGCTAAATATTTGCAGTGTTGCATAAGGAAGCAACTCCAGGGTTTGGCTATCTTTTATTTCACCAGAAACTATTGTTTTCTTTTGGGTAAATGCCAGAGTGGTTTGAACCAACAAAAAAACAACTAAAAGGAGTTTGAGATTTTCCTTTAATAATACGCAATAGCTTAGGACCATTAAGTTAAATTTTTCCGGATGCAAAGTAAATCAAAGAATAATCTTATCAGCATGTTCAAGTCAATTGGTTATTATTTTTTTTCAATTTCTTCAACAACAATTTTGCTAAAAGAAATTTTATACGACAGGCTTGCAGCAACGGCAAACTTATTTCCTAATTGTATTCCATTGTAATATTTGTTCACCGGAAGCTCCGAATTAACTGACAAAAGCCAGTTGTGCGAAATACTGTAACTCAAATGGAGAATTGTATAAACTAATGAATAACCTGAAGACTCGACAACCTGTTCATTTTCCCTGCCGGCTTTGGCTCTGTTTTCATTTCTGATCTCCAATCCAAGATTGATCTTATCAAAAACTTTATAAGACCCAATTACTGAAAACAGGTAAACATTGCCATATTTATAGTAAAAATTTTCGGAATCAATCAGTTGGGCGTATTCAAACGACCCATAAAAACCCAGGTTCAATTTCGGGTTTTTAAATGATTTATTAACGAATAAATTAAGAAGGTAGCGGAAACTCCCGCTTGATGGCTGTATGGTAATTGGCAATTTTACATTATCTACTTCCTGATCGAAAACACCTATGGGAAACTTCATCCCTAAGGAAGGAATGATTGAATATTTATGCGTAAAACTTTTAAAAGCAAGATATTTTAGAGTAAGGGTGGCATCGCCTAAACCATAACCTGTTTTTGTCGCCCAATCCTCTTTGAAGTATTCTTCCGATTTATTGATGAAATAACCCAGGTCTGTTTGAATACTCAATCGCTGGGTCAATCCATAAACCAATTGAAGGTTCAAATAATTGAACCAGGCTTTTTCAATATCATTAATATCAATTTTCTCAGAGCCTTTGTAATACGTATCCGATGCACTGTATTTGTAACCTACAGCCATCTGCAGCTCTTTATATCCAAGATTCGCTTGTTCGCTGTAGAAAAATGGATTTCCGGCAGAACAGCATTGTGCACTGATCGTTTTAAAATATCCAAAACCAAGGAACACTATGAAAAGGTAAACGTACGGTAATTTATTTATTTCCATCATAATAGGATGTAACCACGATCTGAATCTGTTCTTCATCATACCCTGTGCTGTCCGAGATGGTGCACGTGATGGTATTGGTGCCGATGCAGCATTGTCCTGCAGCATATTTGATCTGTGTTCCGCTTCCGTTAAAATTGCCATGATCGCATTCCCACTCATATTCCAGGTTGTTACCGGTAGCATAACAGTTAATGGTCGTTGTATCCCAGGCTTTAACGGTATCAAAAGTAGCCGTCAGGCTGTCAATATGGATGCTATCCGAAGGTATGCTTTTGTCTTTTTCCTTTTCGCAGGCTGCCATAACAGCTACAACTATTAGGCATCCGTAAAATGATCTAAAGATTTTCATTAAATAAATTATTAATTTTTATTTCTAATTCTTAACTGGCACATGCACGAGCCGGTTAAAATCCTTGATTTATCTTTCGAAACAGGGTATCCCATCCGATCCCAATCCACAATTCCGCCTGCAAGGTTATAGACTTCCTGATATCCGCTTTCCAGCAGCAACTGACAGACTTCTTTGCTTCTGAGTCCAACGGCATCGGCAATGATCAGCGCTTTATCCCGTGGTAATTCCTGTAAATGGTCTGCAATTTCACTGTACGGGCAATAAATCACCCTCTCCACATCAAAAAGACGACTGAGTTCATAATCGGGTCTTACATCCAGCAAAACGGTGCCCATTTTTAAGAGATGAATAGCATCTCCTCCCGAAATGTGGATGATTTCCTGAGGTTCATGAACTGATGCTCTTTCCATCAGATAAGTTTCTTGCTTTGATTAAAACAACCATCCATAAATTAATCCTGTAAACGTTGCCATGATTACTACCAGGGAAACATATACCACAGTCTTCTGCATCCCTATGATCCCCCTTATAACGAGCATATTGGGCAATGACAAAGAGGGACCGGCAAGTAATAAAGCCAGCGCAGGTCCTTTACCCATACCGGATGCAATAAGTCCTTGCAGTATAGGTACTTCAGTGAGTGTCGCAAAGTACATGAAAGCGCCTACTACAGATGCGAAAAAATTAGAAAAAAATGAATTGCCACCCACCAGCCATTGTATCCATTCATTTGGGATCACTCCAGCAATGGATTGCCCATCATGAGTCGAACCCAGTAGAAATCCGGCTGTTACAACTCCAATTGCCAGCAAGGGCAGAATTTGCTTCGCAAAATCCCAGGTTACAATTATCCACTCGCGATTGTCATTATCCTTTTTATCTTTAAGAGTGATTATACTTAATGAAATAATACCAACAAGCATAGGAACGAGAGGGCTCAGTTTGGCATTATCAATAAAACTACTGGCAAGCAGTGCAGAAATAGCAGTTGCAACAACTGCTGCCAATACCCATTGCCACTTAATTTTAAGGATATAAATTAAAGAATATCCCATCATCAACCCAAAAAATCCGGTAATGTACCACTTGTAAAACCAGATATAATACCAGGTACTTGAAGTGTCATCACCCGCGGGTGCTCCCCAATTGGCAAATACAAGGATCAGCACAAGTACGAAAAAATGAAACGAGGTTTGCCACATCGGTCTTTTTTCAGGCTGAAGCGGTATGTTCATTTGCTCTTCCCTTTTAACTTTTTCTTCTTTGCGATAGATGAGCGACATGACACTTCCGATGACAATACTAAAAACTACAGCACCGATCGTACGGGCAACGCCCATTTCAAAACCGAGAATTCGTGCGGTTAGAATGATTGCAAGAATGTTAATGGCAGGTCCTGAATAAAGGAATGCAATGGCTGGCCCCAAACCGGCTCCCCGCTTGTGAATGCTCGAAAACAAAGGTAAAATGGTGCAGGAGCAAACCGCCAGGATTGTACCGGAAACGGCAGCAACAGAATATGCCAGCCATTTTCTGGCATTGGCTCCGAAGTACCGTAGCACCGATCCCTGGCTCACAAAGACTGAGATTACTCCGGCGATAAAAAATGCAGGTAACAGGCATAATACCACATGTTCGCGCGCATACCATTTCACCAGGTCAAACGTGGCATCTAATGCCGTTGCAAACCTCGCACTCTCCAGTGGAAGGAAAAAAGCAACCCCAAAAATCACCACGATCCAAACAAGTATTTTTAGTTCTTTTTTAGTTTCCATAATCTTCAAGTTCGCAGAAATACGAACATCTGTGATAAAAAAATCAGAAAAACATTATGATTATGTAATAAATGCCGATGGCAATAAATAAAGCAGCAATAACCCTTCTGAACCAGATTTCAAAAGTCTTTAATTTTTTATAGAAACCAGCTACTCCCGATAAGGTATAGGCTATCAGCCATGCAAAAATGATGACGGGAATTCCGGTTGCGATTGCAAAAACAAGTGGTAACAGAATTCCTTCATTGCTGCTGATGGTCAGCGGAATTAACATTCCGAAATACAGCACCCCACTGTAAGGACAAAAAGCCAAAGCAAAAATGATCCCAAGCAGCAACACACCCCAGTAATTCCCGGTTCCCTTTTTAGAGAATCTCTCGGTAATTGATGATAGTCCCGGAAAGTTGATCCTGATGATGTCGAGCATGAACAATCCGATGAGTATGAGCAAAGGTCCGATGATCTTCTCGCCGTACTTCTGAAAAAACCCGGATAAGTTAAACTTGTCGGCACTGTAAACCAGAATGACCGCAAGAAGTGTATAGGACAAGGAACGGCCAAGTGTGTAAACCAATCCATTGATAAATACCCGGTTCCTGTTTTGAATATCCTTGCTGATAAAACCGACGGCAGTAATATTGGTTGCCAGCGGGCAGGGACTGATGGCGGTCATCAAACCAAGAATAAAGGCTGTAAATAATGGGAAGGATGAACTTTCCAATAATGTCGTCAGAAATTCCATTTCAGGATTACATTTTTTCGATGGTGTCGCCGATGGCTTTCTTCAGTTTTTCAGGCTTTGTGGCTGCATACAAAAATGCAGTATTGGTCAGATTTTCCTGTTTACTGCCTTTCACCAAAAGCAAGGTCTGGCCATCCACTTTGTATTTCTCGGCCAATGGCTGATTCGATTCTTCTTCAATGTTAACAGACAGGAAAATGATCTGACCCGATTTCATCTTTTCAGGATAAAGTTCTTCCAGCGCTTTTTTCGATTCATTTTCAACGGCCATGCAGGTAGCGCACCGGCGTTCATAATGAAAGTAATACACCTCGATTTTATCCTCTGATATCGTTTGATTCTTTTCGACGGTTGTTTGACCCATCCCGGAATATACAACACCCATGAAAGCCAGGATAATAACAATAACAGCTGTTTTCATTTTTTTATTTATTTGTTAAAAGTTCCTTTAATTCGCTCACCGAGGGTATTCTTCCGCTCATTACCACTTTTCCGTCAACCACGAGTCCGGGGGTTCGCATGATCCCGTATTCCATGATCTTCATGATGTCCTCTTCCTTGGTTACACTGGCTTCGATTCCTAATTCCGCCACTGTATCGCGGGTCATCTTCTCCAGGGTTTTGCATTTCGGGCAACCCGTTCCCAATACTTTGATTTCCATTTTATTTATTACTTGTTCGTTGTTCGTAAAATTGCGAACAAAGGTGAAGAAAAAAAATCAATTGCCAAAAAAAACTGAAAAAAGTTTCTTAGCTTCTTCAAAGTTTTGCCTGTTGATGCAGTATTTGATTTTTGGAGGTTCGGTTTCTCCCTGTATCAGCCCGGCTTTTTTAAGTTCTTTCAGGTGCTGCGAAAGGGTGGATTTGGCGATGGGCAGCACTTCACTCAGGTCGCCACTGTAACAGCAACTTTGGTGTGAGAGCAGTTCGAGAATATACATCCGGATCGGGTGACCGAGCGCTTTGGCAAAGCGTGCAGCCTTTTTCTGTTCCGGTGTCATTACTTCTTTAATTCCCATTCAATTTTTTTTCAAAAGTACGAATTGATTCTTCCTGTTCAGAGTTGAAAATAAAAAATCGGATAAAAAATAGCGTTTGAATCACATTGTAATTCATTTGCTTCAATCAGGTAATAGCCTGTTGCAATCCGAAAGATATTTTAATTAATACGCAGCTATACACTTTTCTCTGCTTCGAGATATAGAGGAGCGATGGCCAATTGAATCTTTATCGTTTCTGAAATGGCTGTGGCTATCCTGCAATAGGTTGCAGGGTCGGTCATTTGCCTGCCTTTGCGGTCTTTCAGGTATTTTTGCATCACCTGGTAACCGCCGATATGGTATTCCCAGACTTCCGGTGTAATGCCCTCAAAGTATTTGGTCGGGTTGATGGAAACGCGCTGGGTGGCCGCATCATACTCCGGCTTTTCTATAAGGTCGTCGCCCTGGCCCCAGTAGCGGGCAATAGGATGGTCCAGCGTTTTGCTTTTTAGCAGGTGAAGTTGTGTAAGTTCTTCGCCAGCTTGCGCCAGTTGCAAAAACAGCTTATGATCGGACGTAAAGGGTATGCGTGGAAAATCTATTTTCAGGAATTCGGCATATTTTTCCCTATAAATGTTGCTGTACAAAACGGCATATATATAATAAAAAACTTGTTCACCAGAAATTGGTTTCATATATTCATCCTTGATCCACGCTCTGAAAACAGGATTGTAATTTAATTCAATTTCGTAATCATCTTCTTCATATTCTATTTCGGGTTCAAAAACCATCATCATTTGAGAAAACTTTAGATTTTTTTTCTTGGTTTCTTTTTGTTTATAAATAACAAGCGGAAATAAATAACCACTTCCAAAACTTCCGGCAGTGTCAAGTAAATTAAAGTTTGTTATTTGATCAGAACAAAATGCATGATTAAATTTTCCTTTCACTTGTCTTGAAACAATTAATGCTATATTTTCTTTAAACATGTGTTGCATAACGTCTCGTCGTGCTCTTTCCACAACTGCATCATGATAGAAAATCCACTTTTTGTCAAAAGGGTGAATCAATATTTGATATATTGAGTCTAAATACTCAATCTCTTTCATCACTTTCTCTCTGGCATTTTTTATTTTCCATGTACCTGTATCATTCAGATTAAATGTTTGTGCAATAATTTCATCTGTTTGTCTTTTATCTCTAAATATTTGAATTCTTCTTATAAGCGGATCTTTCTTTTCATCAATGGCAAAACTATCTCTTGCAGTAACAATCCCTACACTGTTTGTAGCAAATATTTCTGTAATTTTAAAATAATGCTCGTATTGGCTCATTAATTTTTCATTTCTGGAAATGAAAAAATGAAATTCAGGACGGGGATGTAAGCGGTTCCATGTTGTCTCTTCAATTTCATTTTCAGACAGCCAATCATATTTTTCTTCGCGAAGTCCAAATAAATCAGCGTGGAAAATTTTACATTCTTTCTTTTTTCCCTTTTCCTTTACTAAAATTGTAATGCTAACACCTTGCTGAATGTCGAACACGTTCTCATCTTTGCCGCCATCGGGAGCGGTTTCTTTTTTCAAACTGTTGCCATGCAAGTCGAGAATGTAAATCTCATTGAAGGTATTCATCAGGCTCTGACGCATTCCCCGGAAAGTTGGATTATCAAGATAACTATGGTTGGTGATCATGCCAACGATACCTTGACCTTCTTTGTGTATTTTCCATTGTGCAAACCGAAGGAACTTTACATAGTCGTCCTGCAACCATTTAGAGTTTTTTTCATTGAGTGGTTTGCCATCTACTTTGTAATAGCTTTGCGCTCCATCCAAATCATCTTTCAATAAAGTCTCCGTCCACTTATTTTTGTTGGCAGAATGTCCGCTGTAAGGAGGATTTCCAATAATAACCAAAATGGGTTCATTCCTTTTAATCTTACCTGCTTCATGGCTTTCGTCGCTCAGGCTTTCGAGGCCGGGTATCTGTGTCTGGGCAAGGTCTTCCATATCGAGGGTGTTAGTGAGGTAAAGCTTAAAGCGCTCATCGTCCTTCATGGTATAACCCAACTCCTCAAGGAGAAAACTAACCTTTATGTGTCCGATGGCATAAGGCGCCATCATCAGCTCGAAGGCATAAAAGTTCTTTAAAATCTGCCCGCTGATGAGCTTGTTCACGCCGCCGCTGCCATATTTGCTAGTGTATTCCTTCACCGCTATCTTGATGGCTTCCACCGGAAAGGTAAGTGTGCCTCCAGCCGGATCGAGCAGGGTTACCTCTTTGCTTGCCAAACCGTCGCTAAGCCCGAAATGGGTTTTCAGAAGTTCATGCACGCTGTGAACAATATATCGTACAACAGGCTCGGGAGTGTAATAAACGCCGCGCTTTTCGCGGGTGGCAGGATCGTATTCGTTCAGAAACGTTTCATAGAAATGGACGATGGGATCTTCGCCCTTGCCTGCTTTGTAGTACTGATGAAGGATGTTTTTGACATCGGCAGCATTCAGCACTTCGGCAATGTCGTCAACCATCACTTCCATGTGTGGGGGCAGATCGCCCTGCGAAATGAACCGGAATACATTGCGCAAAATACCAATGGTTTTTGGTATCAGATCATAAGCCAGCTTTCGGTTAAACCCGTCGGCGCTTCGTGTGCGTGCAGCGAATAATCCGTAAGTAATGGTTTGCGAAAACAGGTCGGCAAAATCTGACTCTTTCAGGTTGGCGATGAGGAACTTCCGGAAGGTTTCATAAAAACCATACAGCTCGCCTTTGCCTTTCTGCTGTTGTTCCATTTCCACGCTGATCACTTCGTCGCGCAGGAAGCGGGTGCGAAGGGCAAGCTCCCTGGCCAATTGCCCGGCGGTGGTGACTTTGGGCAAAGAGAAAGCGAAATACTTGCCGAGTAAGGCATTGAACCTGTCTTCATGCTCAACCGGTGGTTTAATTCCTTTTAAAGCAAGCATCGGTCTTGCAATAAAAGTTTTATCGGTGATCTCACCATTGCGATACAATCGGAACTCATAAAAGTCGGTGAGGATGAGATTGGGAAAGGTTTTCCGGTAGCGTTTTAACTGTGGTGAGTTTTCGATCACTTCGAGGTTCTCCCCGGGTTTTTTGGCTTCGATGTATCCGACGATATTCTGTTTGCCGTCCCAGATCCTGAAATCGGGGTTTCCGGCTTCGGTCTGCTTGGGCAGAGTGGTAACCTGGATTTTAGTCTTGCCGATGCGGCGGGCAAATTCATAAAGAAAATTTTCGAAAAGCGGGTAATAGCTTTCTTCGCGGGCGTCACCACGTTCAGTTGTTGTATAAAGCCGGGAGAGATAATTATTAAGCATGCTTATTCAGGTAATGATCATAAAGCGAAATTTCCGGTTCAAATTGTAAATTTAAATTAGAGATAACGATTGAGTTATAAAAAAGTGAAACAGACATTTGAATCAGCGGATCATAATTTATGTTGACCAAAAATAAGTTCTTTTTGTTTATCCTTTGGCTAAATTTAATTTTAGTTATAAACTGCCCTGTAACCGGAGTGTTACGGAGGATCACCCTCGGGAAAAAACCTGCCGGCTTTAATTGGCTTGAGAAGAGGCAGGCAGGTGGTTAAAGTTTCATTACAAATACCGGATAAAATTCAAAAAAAACAAAAGATATTCAAACTTGTTATTATTAGTAAATCAAATATTTATGAAAATAACATTAAAAATCCTGGTTGCCTTCTTTCTGTTCGTTTACGCGACTTCGGAGGCGCAGGAAATAATAACCGCAAGCGGCGATTATTTCAGCAATTCGAACGGATCACTCAGCAGTACCCTTGGCGAACCAATTGGCGAAACATTTGCCGGAACCGAAAATATTATTACCCAGGGTTTCCAGCAAAGCAAGCTTTCAATTATTTCAATCACTGAATTGCCAAAGGCGGATTATACCGTTAATGCTTTTCCCAACCCTGCTAAAGAATATGTAAGAATTAAATGCGATAGCCAAAGGAATGAAAATCTATCGTACGAGCTTTATGATAATATGGGAAAGCTGTTGCAGAAAAAACAATTTGACGGATCGGAGACAGTAATCTCATTCAGCAACCTGAAACCATCCGATTACTTTATCAGGATTTTATCCGGTCAATCAGAAATCAAAACTTTTAAGATTGTAAAACACTAAATATTTAAAGACATGAAAACAATTATCAGTACATTAATAGCTGTAGTTGGATTCTTAGTTACAGCTACCGGCCAAAGTCCGAATAGTTTTAAATACCAAACCGTCGTCAGAGATTCAAGCGGTGAAATAATCGCAGACCAGCAGGTAAACATTACCCTAAGCATTCTGCAGGGGAGTGCAGGCGGTATAGTAGTTTGCACCGAAGAGTTTACCACGGTTACGAACGATTTTGGTTTGGTTAATCTTCAGATCGGGAGCGTTAATCCGGCAGCCTTTGCGGCTATCGATTGGGCAAACGGACCCTACTTTACAAAGGTGGAACTGGATGGAAATGTAATGGGCATCAGCCAGCTTCTTTCCGTACCTTATGCGTTGTATTCCGAAAGGACCGGGTTCACTTATGAAGCAGGAGCCGGTATTCAGATCGAAGAAAACATCATCAGTACCAATATGAATCTGAATACTTCGGCAACAGGCGATACCTTATTTCTTATGCCCGGAAATTATGTAATTATCCCTGGTATCAGCGCTTCCAATACCGATAATGCAGTCGTGACGACCAATTTGATTACCGCGGTTTCTTCCAACACGGCTGTGTGTGGTTATACGGTTTTACTATACAGCGGACCCGAAATCACAGCGAGAGGTGTTTGCTGGGACACCGGAATAAATCCAACCATCTCCGGGAATCATACCGAAGATGGGACAGGACCCGGAACGTTCAACAGCACAATTACCGGATTAGAGCCCAATACGACCTATTTTGTCCGTGCCTTTGCTACCAACAGTGCAGGGACGACCTATGGAGAACTTAAAAATTTTACGACATCAGGACAGTCACCGGCTGTGATAACAGGTGATGTTGCCGGCATAACGGCCATAACAGCAGTTGTTCCCGGATTTGTCATTTATGAAGGTTCAGGTTCAGTGACAGAAAGGGGTATTTGCTGGGGAACATCACCCGATCCGACCATAACCGGAAATAAAATTATGAGCGGAAGCGGAACCGGATCGTTCAATGTTATTCTATCACTTCTGGTTCCAAACACAAACTATCATGTCAGAGCTTATGCGACCAGTAGTTTTAGTACAAGTTACGGAGAAAATATGCCATTTACTACTTCAGATGGTTTTTATGAAGGATTTGAAAGTGGCTTTCCAGGCGGATGGACGGGGGAGTGGTCGCTGACGTCATCTCAAGCTTTTGAACGTTATTATGCATTGGTTGCGCCTGATGAGTTGGATTCTATAAGTTTTACCAAATCATTTGTCCTGCCTGGTCAGGTTTCCTTTTATTATCTGGGAGGATATGACAGTTGGTACGGGACCACCTGTGCCACTTCATTATATTTGGATGGTGTGGAAATCCAGGTTTACAGTGACCCAAACTGGACTCAGCATAGCATTACAGTTTCACCGGGCACTCATACCTTTACCTGGAAAAATGTGGGAGGCGGCGCCGGATGGGCCTGTATTGATTACATAATCTGTACAGAACAGTAATATGTTTTTGAGCTGTGTATGAGTGTATTAATTTTTTATATCCTTCTTACCTGCGAATATTTCTGACGATCATCCATTGGATATGATCCACATTGGATATAAGCCTTGCAGGCACCCCTGTTATAGTTCGGTTATCATCAATTGGTTTTTCCCTTATCCAAATCGAGGAATTACCGGATCATAAGAGCAACAAAACCATGGAGATATGGCTTCATGCTTTTTGCTATAAGTTTATTGAAAACAAAGACATTGTTTGACGATTTATAAAACTTTTATTTAATTTAGCAGGAATAATATTTACCATTTAAAATGCCATAATATAAATAAAATATTACGGTTATGGAAGTATTAGAAACTGTTTGAAGTTTGAGGTACAGGTATAAAGACATTACCAGGAAACCGAAGAACAATAACACACGAAATAAAAGCTGTAATAATGAATTCAGAAAATGCCATATTCTACAAACCAAGAAAGTTTAACACAATTGAATTGTGGAAAAATGTAACAGAGACGCAATGGAATGATGCGAATTGGCAGTTAAAAAATTCGATACGAAGTGTTGAACAATTGAAAAAAGTCATAAAACTAAATGCGTTTCAGGAAAATGAAATTAAAAGGACTTTAATGGCATTAAAGAACGAAGGAAAAGAACCATTGCGGATAACACCCTATTACGCTTCACTTATGCAAGAAGACCCATTTCACCCTGTAATGCTATCAGGTGAGAAATCGAAAAAACGACTTGATCCTATTTTTTGGCAAAGTGTACCAACCCCTGCAAATCTATTATTTCCAGACACAGGGCTTGAAGGAGCAATGAACGAAAGTTCACGAAGTTATGGTGCAGCCTATCAACGGTATCCTAACAGAGTTGCCCTTTTTGTGGCTGAAAATACAAGTTGTGCCTCATATTGTGTTCATTGTCAAAGAGCAAAATCGTTAGATGGCTCTGTTGATGTTAATAGGGATGAAATAAATAAAGGTTTGTTTTATATCGAATCCAATAAAAATATAAACGAAGTGCTTGTTACCGGGGGTGATGCGCTTATGATAAGCAGACCACGTTTGCAATATGTATTGGAAGAATTAAGCAGAATTCAGCACCTTCGTGTAATCAGAATTGCAACCAGAGTTCCTGTTGTCTTGCCAATGGGTATAACAGATGAATTGTTGGAATTAATCAATATTTCAGCAAACAAATTCAACAATGGGACTGACAAATATGTCTATTTTATGACACATATTAATCACTATCATGAAATAACGGAAGATTTAGAAGTTGCTGTGAAGAAAATCCGTAAATACGGTTTTACAATCAGAAATCAAACTGTCTTATTAAATCATGTTAATGATTATTATAAAACCCTGGCAGAAACATTCAGAAGAATGTTTTGGATTGGTATTCATCCCTATTATTTATTACAATGCCATAAAGAAAAAGGGATTGTGCATTTTATTACACCTATTCAAATTGGGAAAATCTATATGAAACATTTGCAAGGTTGGATTTCGGGAGTAACAATTCCACGATATGCTGCAAATATTGAGGGTGGTGGTGGAAAAATTCTGTTAATGCCATCCGGACATGACACTTTGAATGACAAAACAAATATTGATGATAAAATTTCAGAAAGCTATGCAACGATAAATACATGGGATAGCAAAATAATGTTCAGGTACGAAGCTCTTGGCAGAACTTCGCAAGAAGAATTTGAAATTGGTGTTAAAATTATGGATGCATTTATTGGCAGAACGGGGGTATTCCTTCCAAAGCTCATTATTGTTGACAACGAAGGGAAACATATTGAAACGACTAATAGAGCCAAATTGCCTAAAATCGAAAAAATAAAAAAATCTGATCTTTTGGGATATGATTTATATGACAAAAATATGCCGTTGACTAACCCAACAGATATAGCAAATGAAATAGAAATACAATTTAAAAAATCAAGATATTGTAAGAATGACTGACAAAACAGCTTAACAAACAATATGACCTTTATCTTTACAATATGAAGTTAAAAACCACGGAGCAACTAATCAGTGACACATCAGACCCATATGGCCATCAGCTTCTCCTTACGGAAGACGATTGTCTGTCATTACTTTTTAAATGTTAAAAAAAAAGGGACAAACAAATGGCATGGTATGAATTTATAACAATGACGAACTTAGGAATTTATTATTTTTGCCGCAGTTTTGGCCCCGTAGTTCAATGGATAGAACGGAAGTTTCCTAAACTTTAAATATAGGTTCGATTCCTATCGGGGCTACCTGAATCCGTCCTGGTTAAAGCCTTAGACGGATTTTTTTATTTCAGGCGTTGTATCCATTCATCCCGCAGATGTTTATATCACCCAATCAGGGAAATCCTCTTTTGTAATATGCTTAAACCCTGCTTCGGGATAGGTGTTCTTCCAGGAAACCGGGGCTTAAGCCTTGCCAAAACATTTTCCGAAAACGTTAAATTTGTCAACATAATGACAAATTTTAGCTAAATTTTGTCAATATAATGACAAATTTTACGAATTAACTACTACTCGGTTTATAAAAAGTCCTGCTTAATCCCGTGTATGCTTATCTTTATCTATTCCCGTTAAATTCACTCTTTCATCACTACCACTTTATAGCTTTCAATCAATCCCGGTCCACTGACGATTAGAATGTATATTCCATTTTGAACAGGATGGCCCTTGTCATCTATACCGTTCCAGTGCAGGATTTTGGTTCCTTTGGTCAGATTACCGTGATAAAGCTGATGCATGGTTTGACCGGTTAAGTTGCGGATGGTGATATCGTAGATGCCTTGATGCTCAATTTCGAGAGAAATATTGATGTATTCTGACGCCGGGTTCGGGAAGACATTCCGGATGGTACCTGAGGCATTTTCCCCGGTGCCTACTGTGAGATCAAATGCGACAGTTCCTGATTGTGCCGATTCCTGCTGGCTATGATCCACTGTTGTCACATAGAATTCGGTATAATCCCCGTTGTTTGAAATGTACTGGATTTGCCTGCCGATGGTTTCCGTAAGCAACTCCCAGTTCCCCGAGAGAACTGAGTAATATACATTGAAATGATCAAAGTCATTGATATCGGGCTGGCTCCATTCTACTGAAACCGAAAAGGGCGGACCGTCTGTCCACCAGATGTTAATTTCATCAGGTGGTGGTGGTACTGCATCTTCTGCGTCGAAGGTGATCTGTCCGTAACCGATAGGTGAAAAAATCTGGGGATTCAGGCACGGCCAGTAGCCATCAAAAGCAGTCGGGTCATCCAAAGTAAACATGAATAAACCGCTTTGATCCTGTGCATTGGGAGCGATCTTCCAGTTCGCATCAGTGCCTATGGGGATCACAAATTCATAAACGATATGCCCTGTGGCATCTGAAACGGCTATTTGCGGATTTTCAATGAGGTAGGTATAACCCACACCTCCGTTATTATATATCGGTCTGAACCGGATCACACTACCGCTCGCATAGTATGCTGCCCAGTAATTACCTTCCGTTGAGTCACCGATAGCAGGAAAAACGCCGTCGTTATTATCATCTATATAAAGAGCGACCTCATCATGATCTTCAAGAACCGTATCGTTCTCATTGATGCTTGCAACATAAAGTTCCGTCATCGCCGCATTATTTTTGAAATACATGGTCACGCTTCCGACCGGGTTCGCAGTATTATCATATTTGCCAAGAAAATCAGAGGCATCCACAACATAAGCGTCATCCCATTCACCCGGAGTGATGGTTCCGTCAATGACCGGCATGCTGCCCGGATAACTGGAAACTTCGTCCGTAATGAAGCCGTCGCACATCCAGCCGTCTGAAACATTTGAATACGGACTTTCCACCCCCGATTCAATAATTCCTGTGACGGTATAATAATAAGTTGTGAGTGGCAATACATCATTGTCGGTGAAAATGAAAACCTGGTTCGAAACTGTAGCTAAAGGTTCATCAGGGAAAAGATCTTCCGGAATGGTTTTCCTGTAAATGTTGAATCCAAGCAAATCATCAGGATTGCTGCAATGCCAGACCATATCAATAGTCAGACCGGCACCTTTTGTTGCGATCAGGTCATAAGGAGGATTACCGGTTTCTTCAAGATTAAAATCTACTGTACTGATTTGTCCTTCGCTTACGGTTACATTTTCTACAGTTACCGGGTAATATCCTATTTTGCTGGCGGTGACGCTGTAAGTGCCTTCAGGGACGTATTTAATTTCATAACTTCCGTCTGCTTTGCTCCGGTTGAAATATTTTTCCAATTCATTAATTACAACTTTCGCATTTGCATCATCGGCTGTATTTTCGAGGTCAACCAAACCTGCCACAATTCCTCCACCCGGGTCGGAATTTATATTATATAAAAAGCCACCGTTGCCAAACTCACGCATATGCACTGCTTTTCCTGTTACAGCACATAAGGTCCCATCGTCAGAAATGTCAACTGAAGCAAAGGATCCGGGTGTATTTATGGTAAAGATGGGAACTTCACTTTCTTTCCTGAAGAGAAAAAAGTCGGGTTTATTTTGGGCAAGTGGTCCCCAGCTTGCAGCTGCTATCAATGATCCGTCCTCGCTGAGGTCGATGGCACTGACTTCGTCGCCTGTCCCTGAGAAAACCCACAACGGAACAGGTGACCATGAATTGAACAGGTAAATTTCCCCATCGTAAGTTCCGTTGGCCATGAAAACAAGGCTTCCGGCAGCCACGGTGGTTCCGTCGCCCGAAACACCCATTCCAACTACCCACACAGAAGTTCCGCCGCCGGCAACCTTAAATGTCCATTTTTCCTCATAGGAATTTAAGGTTTCATTGTATTTGTACAAATAAGCATTGCCACTATAATCCCCGTTAAGGATTACACTTCCATCATTGCTCAAAGCCGGCGGGTTCTGGTTGGCATAAAATGCATCAAAAAGGACATCACCGCTGACACCATCAATCACCCACATTTTATTAAAACCCGTATATTGGCAGAAAACCAGCCTCGATCCATCTCTGCTTGCTGTAAAAACCGTACCATCACCGGTGAAAGGAACTTCCCAAACGGGTGTGCTTTGTCCTATAGTATATGAGGATACATAAGCATTTCCCAATCCGTCATGGTTATTGTCGGCAACAAATAAAACAGTACCATCAGGGCTTAACTTCACTCCCATTACACTTCCTGTTACCGTTAGTTCCCAGAATACCACAGACGACGATTCCATAAAAACCTGGACGGTATTTCCAAATCCGGTTACGACCCATGCTCCGTCTTCCGTCATATCAATAGGCCATTCCCAATCAGTTATAATAAATTGCTCCCATAACGGACTGGAACTATTGCCATACATTGATATCCGCTGGTCATTGAGCCACCAGGAGGTAAATGTCTGACCTGTTTGTGATGACACTTTTACTCTTGAACCAACGGCTGCAGCATCAGTAAACTGCCAGTTAATGCCTACTTCCTTTACCTGATTCGGCACTATTTGAACCGGAACCCCGGATGTCTTCGAATCCTGCCGGATATTCTTTGTAATACCCGCTTCAGGATCGGTTTCCGATTTGATTTGTTTGTGTACCGGATTTTGTCCTGATGCTGAAATGACTATCATCGAAAGGAAAAGGCTGGTAAGTAGAGTTAAATTTTTCATAAGTTTTTTATTACTTTAATTTTTCATGATTTCAACAACTCAGCAAATCTAAAGTTTTTAATTATTGCCACAAAAACTCAAAGACACGAAGGTACACAAAAATGTGAAAACTTAAATTCAGGAAATAAATCTTTCCCTTTTACACAAAACAAGTTGTAATTATTTTGTTCTGTATTGAAATATTTTACTTTCGCATCCTGAAAATTTTTCTTTATGGTTAATCCCGATATGCAATTCATTCGTTCTCAGTTTCCTGCTTTATCAGGCGAATGGACCTATTTCGATAATGCAGGTGGTACGCAGGTGGCACAGCAGGTTGGTGAACGGATTCAGGATTATTTATACCATACCAATGTTCAGTTGGGTGCGACTTATGAAATTTCGGGGATGGCAGCAGAGAGGATTTCCGAATCACAGAAAACCTGGGCGGAGGTGATCAATGCGGCACACCCCTCAGAAGTGATATTCGGCCCTTCAACCACGGTTCTTTTACAAAATCTTTCGCGATCACTGGGACAGCTTTTTGAACCGGGTGACGAAATCATTGTAACAAATTTCGACCATGAAGCCAATATTGGCCCCTGGGTGAATATGGAAAAAAGCGGTATGCATATCAGGGTTTGGGAATTAAATAAAGACACTCTGCTTCCTGACCTTGACCGGTTGAAACACCTGATGAGCCGGAAAACAAAACTAGTTGCCTTTTCCCATGTGTCGAATATTCTGGGAACCATCATTCCGGTTAAGGAAATTACATCTATTATTCATGAGCATGGAGCGCTGGTTTGTGTTGACGGGGTTGCCTGTGCTCCTCACCGGATGCCTGATGTGAGCGACCTGGATGTTGATTTTTATGTGTTCAGTTTGTACAAGGTATTTGGCCCTCATTATTCCCTTCTTTACGGGAAACAAAAGCATCTGGAGATCATGCCGGGAATCGGCCACTTTTTTATCGGTGAAGATGAAATTCCCTACAAGCTTCAGCCAGGAAATGTAAATTTTGAATTGACATTCGGCTCACCCGGAATTATTGATTATTTCAATAGTGTTTATCACCATCATTTTAACGGGTTGAATGTAAATCTGCGGTCAAAGATCAATGAGGTTTACAGGATGATAGCGGACCATGAACAAATCCTTGCTTCCAGATTGCTTGAATTTTTGAAAATTAAAAAAAATATTCGAACCATAGGTGAGACCTCGGCGCATAAAAATATCAGGGTCCCGACTATTTCTTTTGTAGTCGAAGGCCGTAAAAGCAGTGAAATTCCCTTGTTGGTTGATCCTCATAAAATTGGAATCCGGTTTGGACATTTTTATGCAAAGCGGCTGATTGACTATCTTGGATTGGCAGAAAACGATGGCGTGGTTAGGGTTAGCATGGTACATTACAATACGGTTGAAGAAGTTGACAGGCTGATCAGGGTTCTGTATGAAGTGATTTGAAATATTGCCAGTTATAGTTAAAGTCAGGTGAATGATCGGATTCTTTATTTTTCATTTTTTGGGAAGGTAATCCCACAACACATTCACAATTTTCCACTTATCACCAAACCGCGCCAGATGGCAATAATCCATAAACCCATATTTGGTGTTCCAGGCTTTTACGCTCGCCACATTTCCGGTAATGTCGAGGATATTTACATACAAAACAAAAGCCTAATCCGGTGTTTGGTCCGGCATACGGACTCCTTTTGTATTGTTTCTTGTTGCCTGCACAAGTAATGAAGCGCTCATTTCCGAAATAAAATAATTTCCAGACTCATCGTGCATGACAACCCGCTTGGCCAGTTCAGGGGAGACAGCCTTTAAAACCCGATCGGCATTACCGGTCTGCCATCCTTCCACATAATCGCGGGCAGCCTGCTCAATGGCAAGCGAATCGGCAGTTGTCTGAGCCTGGAGAGTAAACAGAAAGGTAATCATAATTGAGCAAGTTAAAATAGTTTTCATTGTTCTTGTTTTTAAATTTATCTTCGATTATTAACTTTTCTATCTTTTCAATAATAATACCATCCAAGGATTATAATGACTGCCAGTGGCTTACAGACCGAATCAAAGTGAGAAATTGTACTTTATCGTACACAGCATGTACTGATATTGGACATAATACCGATGTGATTTATTCCTGACTTCTGACGTTTAGTGCGGTTTAAGTTTCCGCCTCCGCCATTGCGGATTGGAAACAGATCACAGTGAATCTAAAATAAACCTTATTATTTTATAAACCTTAGTAGAATATGTTTGTATAAGGATTAAAACCTTATTACCTTATTTTGGGTTTCAGTGTTTTCTGATATTCATGAAGAAACTCATTGTATTCTTCTTCAAAGGTTTTTATTCGATGATGTTCATGTTGATTTAGGATATACTGACAAATGTGATTAATATCCTTTTTTGAAACTGAAAACGCTGAGGCAGACTGCTGCCATGCAAACTTACCCTGGCAAAGTTTATTTTCAGTAATAAAACGTTCAGAACTATTAGCGATTACCGATGCGATATATTCTTCAGAAACAGCAGGTGAGCGGGAAATCAAAAAATGTACATGCTCTGGATTGGCATAAATAGCATACATCTTACAATTATTATTGTTTACAATTCCGGTAATGTACTTTTCAATCCTTTCACGGTTTGTGGAAGTTATCAACTTTGTCCGCTTTTCGGTTACCAGTACAAAATGAGTGTATAGGTTGTTATATTCAATTTTCATATTGACAAAAATAAGGTAATAAGGTTGTGCAAATTTAGGATTTCTCCCTGTTACTAAGGTTAGAGACATAAAATAAGGTTTGATGGACTTTTCAAATAGAAAACATGCTATAAAAATAGCCGATAGTGCGATAAAACTCAAAAATGTCAATTATATATCACTAATAATCAGCTACTTGAAAAGTCGTTCAGGCTAAAATTCAAAAAGCGTCAGAAGTCAGGACAATAATACCATCCAAAGGAAACCTGACACTCAGTGGCTTACAGACCGAATCACAGTAAGAAGTTGTACTTTATCGTTCACAGCGTGTACTGATAATGGACATTATACCGACGTGATTTAGGTAACCGTCCATCCAAAAATGAATTCTTCCAGCCAGGCAAATCATATTATCAGAATTCAATTCTGTAGTTGAGCACAGGTATCATACCGACCATATTTACCTGAACCATTTCTCCGGTTTCTGCATTGTAATACTCATCCCAAATGTTTAAGCGGTTTGTAAGGTTCTGAATATCCAGTGAAACAACCCATGACCAGGTCGGATTGTTCTTCCTGAAACTGATGCCGATATCAACCCTGAAATAATCCGGAGCTTTTGTTTCAAACGCCCTTTCATAGATCCTGATATCATCATTCTGCGCCTTCGATGCCGCAAGGTCAACCGGAACTGTCCGGTATCCACCGCGCCACATCGTGCGGATATTCGTTCCGATTATATTTTGTTTGCTCTTACCCACTTTAAATTCTTTTCCGCCAACAAGATTAAAGATATACTTGCTGTTAAACATAGTGTTTCTTTCAATCCCGTCGGGCATGGTATATTTTGATTCAAACACCGAGGCTGTTGCAAGCATATACCAGCTTTTTGAAAAGAATTTTTCCAAAGTCAATTCCGAACCATAATTGCGTCCTGTCCCTTCGTTCACAAATTTTTCGTTCGTAAAGCCACTTCCAAAATTCAAAGAACAAAGTACATTGGTTGTGTCATCCGGCTTGACAGGTACATCGTATAAATATTGATAATAAATCTCGGCTTTCAGCCTGAAATCTTTGGCAAAATTCCAGTTGTAACCTAAAACTCCATGAACAGCTTTTGTAATTTTTACATTCTTGTTCGGATTTATGATTGAACCGTCATCTAATTGTTTTTCCGCAAGATATATGGAAACAGGCTCGGGTTTGCTATGCATTCCTGTACCGAAATTTATCGTGTGGGTTTCGTTTATTTTCCATTTGAGGCCAAAACGGGGTTCAACGGCATAGTCATTATTTAATGCAATATAGGTGTAATGTAAGCCCGAATTGATGTCAAGATTCTCATTTATGCGATGCTGCCATTGAATGTAAGATTCATAAAGGTTTGTACTTCCGTTATTGTCAATCAGCTTCTCCAGGATTTCTGTTTCATAGTCATAATCCAGCATTTTGAAATCAAAACTTTTATTGTGATATATCAATCCTATCCTGAGCACATTTTTAGCATTGAACTTATGATTTACAAATGAACTAATACTAAAAGTATTGTAAATAAAATCTTCATTTGTGATTAAAGAGGGTACAAAATCATAACTTAAAGAATCTTCTGAAAGGTTGTTTTTTGTATAAGAGTAGGCCGCAACGGTTTTTATATAAGTCTTCCTGTTTTTAAACAGATAATTGTGGGTTACACCTGTAATCCCAATGGTATGTTTTTCGGAATCCTCATAAGCATCCGACCTGTATTTCCATTCTGATGTATCCCTTATGGTAGTGGAGCCTGCAGCGCTGATTCCGCCAAGTCCCCAGATTGACAGATATCCAGCCTTCTTAGTAGGAATATATACCTTAAATGATAAATCCTGCCATTCGGGAGCTATATCACCTCCGCTGATGGCAATCCCTGCTTTATTTAATAATTCCAAAGTCGAATACCTGTAATTAAACAAATAAGATGCTTCTGATCCTCTTTTAAAAGGCCCCTCTGCTGAAGCCTGTGCTCCCATAATTCCAAACTGGAGGGCATATTCATTTTTTTCATAATTCCCCCTTCGCAGGTTCAGATCGAAAACACCCGATAAGGCATTTCCGTATTCAGCCGGAAAAGCGCCCGTGAAAAAGTCGGAGTTTGCCAGAACCTGGGTGCTTAAAGCACAAACACCGCCACCTGAACCGCCTTCGCCATTGCTGAAATGATTTGGATTCGGTATTTCAATGCCTTCCATCCGCCAAAGCATACCTCTGGGCGAATTTCCCCTGATGACAAGTTCATTGTTTTCATCGTCCGCCGATGATACGCCGGCAAACGACTGAGCAGTCCTTCCCGGATCATTTATGCCTGCCGCAATGCGTGATGTTGACTCGACGGTGAGCTGCGTTGCGCTGACAGTAGCCATTTGATTTATGGCTTCGCCTTTATCCTTATTTGCTACAACGATAACTTCTGCAAGTTTTGTTACCGATTCTTTCATTGCTATGTTCAACACTACTTCGCGGCCTGTTCCGACCAGTACCTCATTTAAATAAACTTTTTCGTATCCCAGATATGAAACTTCAAAGCTTTGCCGTCCCGCAGGCACTTTTTCAAGCCTGAAATTACCTTCCATGTCCGAGGTTGTTCCTATCAGTGGGTCTGACCCGACAAGGATTATTGCCGCGCCGGGCAGCGTAACCTGGTTATCTGCATCTGTGATTTGTCCTTTAACCGTTTGCGTATAATCCTGTGCAAACAGTATTGCCGAAATTATTCCGGCAACTATTGTCATTGTTACTTTCTTCATAGTTTTACTTTTTATGGTACATAAATTAAAATTCTGTAATTCTTTATCTGATAAATATTTGTTTTCTGTTTCTGAAATAGGGTTTGGAGTCAATGCGGATATGGGCTCAGGCTTTGTTTTCAGAGTCATTTTCATCCCGAATATTAACCTCAGTGCATTAAACGGCCTGATCAAATACCAATAGATCGCCACTGTTAAGGAAAAGGAGGCGAGGGTAATGAGCAACACTTTTGATAATACTGAAACATCCCACTTTACCATATAATATCCGATCACCACAATTACCGGCTGATGCAATAAATAGAAAGGGTAAATCGCTTCATTTGCCAGCTTTCTGAATTTGTTGTTCATATTTAAATATTGTCTGGCATATCCGATGGCTGTCATCCCAACCGACCATGCTACAAATGGTTCTAAAATATCCCAGGTCATATTTCTGTAAAATGGTTCAGTAAACATATAAGGTATCGTTAAAAGCATTGTTGTAACGATTACCGATTCGATGAAGAACATTCGCCTTTGTTTCCTGATGGATTCAGTCATGTTTTTACTTGATAACAATATAAAACCCGACATGAAAAAAATGATATAGTATGAAATGGCAGCCCAATCATCCACTAAGGCATGGGTGTTCTCAGGATAATAAGGGCGGAGCAATGCCTGTGATAAAATCATAGGAATCAGGAAGATGTTTGCACCGAATTTTTTGGAAACGACTTTTCCCAGTTTACCTATGAAAAGGTCATATTGCCCGCTTCTGAAAAAATTTAAAAACGGAGCTATGATAAGTGCAATGAAAAATAAATATGCAATGAACCACAGGTGATGCCAGCTAAAATTACCTTCAGGATATATTCCTTCAAACATGTGGGGGTAATATGCCAGCAGGGAATCAAACTGCGCCGATTTTTCAATATAGACCTGTACCGGAACTAACGTGAATATTCCCACCGCGAGGGGAATAAAAAGTCGTTTAAACCTTTCACCCAGGTATTGCCATGATGTCCTTTTGCCCAGAGCAAAATAAGTACCTGCTCCTGATATCAGGATCAACAATGGCATGCGCCACTCGTGCATAAATACCATAATATACCATAAAACACTTTTCGAACCGGTGGTAACATCATTCTTTACATGCCAGTCCCATGAATTGAAGATCATTCCGATATGGAATAAAAAGACACTAAAAATAAGCAGGATGCGTAACCAGTCAATGTAATACTGACGTTCTGAATTCTGATCTGTTTTCTGAATTGTTGCTGTTGCCATGATAATAAAATTTGAATTTCGGGCAAACCTAATATCGGTTGAGCGACTGCAACGACTTAGCCTATCGGAACGATGTCCGTCCTTATCGGGAGGAACATTTCGACGTTGTTAAAAGTAAGAGAGTCAGTAATTTAGAGTTCTTCTTTTGATTTTCTGAATTCAGAAGGGGTGAGGGATGTAATTTTTTTAAATGCCGTATTAAAGGAAGATTTCGAATTGTATCCGACCATGTCAGCCAGCTCTTCGACGGTCAGTTTTGTGTCTTTATCTTCGCGGATAAGTTTTTGTGCATGCTCTACTCTGTAGCCGGCCAATAATTCAAAAAAGTTTTTATTCAGTTTTTCGTTGATAACCTGCGATACATGATGGGAAGACTCATTGATCAGTTTGGCAAGGCCTGAAAGCGACGCTAAATTATTTGTAAAATATTTATTTCCTTCCATCTCCTTCCTGATTTTTAATAAGATCATTTCTTTATTTTCTTCCGACAGGGAGGATTTTTGATATTTGGGCATGGGGAAATCAAGAAATGAATGCGGCTGATTAAAAAAATCCGATTTATTCAGCACCTGGTAACTGGTAGTGTAAATCATCAGCGATACGTATGAAGCAATCAAGTAACCCCCAATATCGCTGTTCATTCCATAATAAATTTTAGTTGCCAGAAATACTACAAGAATCATGAGAAAATGAAATGTCGTATTACGCAAGACGATCAACAGCTCATTGTTTGTGTTAAACACAGACTGGTTCATTGACCTGAATTTTCGCATCAAAATAAGGATAGAAGCCGTCATATAAATGATCAGTTGAACGGCAGTCAGCTCATTGGTATAATCCCGGATTCCTAACGGATCTTCAGAAATTTTATAAAAAGCATTAAGATACTCCCAGTCAGGATGCTTTGTCTCTATGTAGCTATTGTATTTATATTCATTGGATTGAACAAAATAGAAAACCATGTAAAGCAGCCAGAAAAATGAGAAAATAAAATGAACCCACACTTTTTTCTTTTCCGTGGGATTCAGACTGTTCCTTACATAGAGATAAAACAAGGGGGTGAAGGTAAAATTTAACGGTTCGGAATAATTAGAAATTGCCAAAACCTTAACAATATAGCCTGTATTGTTCAATAACTCCTCAAAAATTGCAAGTGATAAAAAAAGTATTACCAGACCCTGGTACAGGTTTGCTCTTTTGTGCTTGTGCCCGTTCTTTATAAAAAACCATGACAGCAGTATCCCCTGGAATACGCCAAGAAAAATAAAAAGGTCGTAGATGCCGACGTGGGTTTCATCTATCATATTGCAAAAATAAAAAGCTTTCTTTAAATCAATTCATTCAAATCACTTTTGTATATTTGTGCTGTCCAGAAAAATTCCAAATGAAAACAAGATGAACAAACCTCTCAAAAACGATCTTCGATGAAAAAATTAATTCTTTTACTTGCATTGGCGGCCATCAGACACAGCATCATTTTTTCTCAGGTTTGGGCACCTATCGGAGCTAAATGGACATATTCGGGTATTTCGTTCGGATTACCCTACTATAATCTGCCAAGAACAATTGAGAGCACAGGCGATACCATTATCTGCGGGAAATCATGCAGGATATTTATTGGAGGGTGTGATGGTTCCTTCAGTCCGGGTATAGAATTTTTGTATTACGAAGACGATAAGGTTTACTATTATGTCGATTCTGTTGTTGGATTTACAATGCTATATGATTTCTCTGCCATGCCGGGTGAAACATGGACATGCATCATAAGGGAGTCCTGGAGTTATGACACTACGATATTCGAGGTGGTAGGTATCGGCAATGAAATCATTGGAGATGATACTATCCCGATTCAATCTGTAAAGAATTCAGATGATTATGGAAACTGGCAATGGGGAGGAAAAGTATACAGATACCTCGGGGATTATTTTTGTTTTTATCCGCAATTTCCAACAGCTGATCCATGGACAGGACCAATAAGATGCTATGAAGATAGTACCACTTTTATAAAGTTTGTAGAAATACCTTGTGATACATCCATTTTTCACATTGGAATAAATGAGAACGTAATGGATAATTTAATTAATATTTTTCCCAACCCCTCCACCTCCTTCATCACCCTCACAGCTCCCGGAGATTTGCCAATTGAAGAAGTCGTCATTTATAACCACTTAGGCCAAAAGGTGCTGGTAGCAAAGCTGGTGAATAATGTGGTGGATGTTTCGGGATTGAAGGTGGGGATGTATATGATAGAGGTAAGAACCAAAGAATTTACTTGCAGACAGAAATTGATAAAACAATAATTTAAAACCAGCGATTATGAAAACTTTTATTCTTATTGTGGCTATAGCGATCCTGAGCCAGCTAACGACTTTTTCGCAAGGCTGTTTGCCGGAGGGGATAACATTCACAACACAGGAACAAATTGACAATTTCCAGACGGATTATCCGGGATGCACAGAAATTGAGGGGGATGTGTGTATTGGAGTGGATAATCCAGATTCAACAAATATATCGAATTTGAATGGGTTAAGTGTAGTCACCACAATCGGGGGTTACCTGTCGATTGAGAACAATACCCTTACCAATTTATCGGGTCTTGAAAACCTGTCTTCAATAGGTAATTACTTTAATATTGATTATAACGACGTCCTCATCAATTTAATAGGACTTGAAAATCTGTCCTCAATAAGTGGAGCCCTTAGGATTAGAAATAATGATGCCCTGACTAATCTTACTGCTCTTGAGAACCTGAACTATATCGGGGGGGAACTTAGGATTGACCATAATGACGCCTTGACAAACCTAACGGGACTTGAAAACATAACCTCAATAGGAGGAAACCTTTTTATAGGTGGAAATTATGGTATGACCAGCCTGACTGGTCTTGAAAACCTTGTCAGTGTCGGGGGTACTCTAACTAGTATTGCGAATAGCCTAATTACCGACATGATGGGTCTTGTGAGCCTGACATCTGTTGGTGGAAATCTTGAAATTTGTGGGCATGTTTCACTGAACAGCTTGACAGGACTTGAGAACCTTAACTTCATTGGAGAAGCCCTAACGATTGGATTTAACGACTCACTTACCGACATAGAGGGTATAGAGAATATACAGCCAAGTTCAATTGTAAATATATTTATTTATTATAATACTGTTCTTTCGGAATGTGATGTGCAATGTATATGTGATTTTCTCGCAAATCCAAATGGCACTATATCTATTGGTTATAACGCATCGGGTTGCAACAGTCCGGAAGAAGTTGAGGAAGCCTGTCTTACGCATTCCTGTTTACCTGAAGGAATCACCTTTACAACTCAGGAACAAATTGATAATTTCCAGTCGAATTATCCTGGGTGTACGGAGATTGAAGGGAATGTGATAATTAATGGCATAGATATTACGGGTCTCGATGGATTAAATGTAATAACCTCGATAGGTGGAAGCCTAAAAATTTTGATGAATATGAACTTAACCAGTTTAACTGGTTTGGACAGTTTATCAAGTATAGGTATTGATATTGAAATTATGAATAATTATGCTTTAACCAGCACTACAGGTCTTGAAAATTTAACATCAGTTCCCGAAGATTTATGGATCGAAAATAATCCTGTGTTGAATGATTTGAATGGGCTTAGTAATATTACTTGTGTTGGCGAGTTACTTTATATTTGGGGAAATCCTCTCCTTTCAAACCTTGACGATTTAGGGAATTTGATTTCTGTTGAAAGTATTGGTATTATATATAACAACCAGCTTTCAAGTATTGGGGGTTTATTGAACGTCAATTCAAGTATTAGTGCTTTAAGCATACATGGAAATCAAATCCTCAGCAATTTGTCAGGACTTCAAAATATCCAATCCGGTTCTATTTATAGTCTTTATCTTACAGAGAATCCATTATTATCCGAATGCGATATTCAGGGTATTTGTGAATATCTTGCCGCTCCTGGTGGAACAATCGAAATCCACGACAACGCTCCCGGTTGCAACAGCCCCGAAGAAGTTCAGCAAGCCTGCCTTACATCAGTAAAAGAAAATATACTACAAGAAGAAATCACCCTTTTCCCCAACCCCGCCTCCTCCTTCATCACCATTATCGTTCCCGGAGAGGTGCCTGTCAAAGAAGCCATCATCTACAATCACCTCGGCCAAGAGGTTCTCTCCGCAAAGCCGGAGAATAATACGGTGGATGTTGCGGGATTAAAGGCGGGGATGTATATGATTGAGGTGAAAACCAAGGAATTTACCGGCAGACAGAAAATGATAAAACAATAATTTAAAAACCAGTGATTATGAAAACACTTTTTGCTGCGATTTTAATTGCCTTTGTAATTTATCAGGCGAAAGGTCAGGATACTTTAACTATTGGAGAAGTGTATGATTATGAGCCGGGAGACCAGTTTCATTACAACGAACACTACCAGGAATTTTACGGAAGCTATTTTTTTGAAATTAGAAATGTTGAAATCATAAATAAATATTATTCGGTTAACAATGACACCGTTTATTATGTGCTTACGGTTTCTCAAATGGATAGTACGTCGGAAGAACCCTATTGGAACAATCATTTTTTAACGGATACAATTCCCATAACTCATTTATTGGAATATCCTTACGAAATTGACAGTATTTATACAGATCCACTATTGTATAACGGTCGCACAATAAACCGGCGCTTAGATGAATTCGATGACGGATCGTACATTGATTTATGGGTTCGGGGTTGTGGACTTGCGTATCACTATTATTTTTCCTGGTACGCCCAGGTGTACCATGTGGATGAACTGGTTTATTACAATAAAAACGGAGAAGAATGGGGAACACCTTTAATTGTTACTGGTTTTAATGAAATTAGAAAGATTTCATCCCTCATCAATATTTTCCCAAACCCCGCCGCCTCCTTCATCACCCTCACCGCTCCCGGAGATTTGCCTGTCGAAGAAGTCATCATCTATAACCACCTCGGCCAAAAGTTTCTCACCGCAAAGCCGGAGAATAATACGGTGGATGTTTCGGGATTGAAGGCAGGGATGTACATGATTGAAGTGAAAACCAAAGATTTTAACAGCAGACAGAAATTGATAAAACAATAATTCTACAATTTTAAACCAACGATTATGAAAACTTTAATTCTTATTGCGGCTTTAGCGATTCTGAGTCAGCTAACGGCTAATTCGCAGGGCTGTTTGCCCGAAGGAATTTCCTTTACCTATCAGTATCAGATAGATAATTTTCAAACCAATTTTCCTGGTTGTACTGAAATTTTAGGAGATGTTTATATTGACGATAATGGAATCGTGAACAACATCACGAACCTTCAGGGATTGAATACGGTTACTTCTATCGGGGGAAGCTTAATAATTTCAAACAACAAATACCTCAATGGCTTTGGAGGTTTAGAAAGCCTGACAACCATTGGGGGAACTCTTAAGATTTTTTCAAATGATACCCTAACCAGTCTTGAGGGTCTTGGAAATATTAGTTCTATTGGAGGAATATTTAGAATTGAAGGAAACGCCTACCTGACGACCCTTGCTGATTTTGAAAACCTGATCACTGTAGGGGCTGGTCTTCAAATCAATTACAATGATTCACTACAAAGCTTGTCTGGTTTTGAAAACCTCACAACTGTCTCGGGAGATTTTTCAATTGGATACAACAGCGTCCTTATCAACTTAATGGGTCTTCAGAACCTATCCTTTATCACCGGAGCTTTTTCAATTACATATAACCAATCCCTGATTAACTTAACTGGTCTTGAAAATCTTAACTCAATCGAAGGATCTATGATTATTCAACATAACGATGCCCTCACCACTCTTACTGGACTTGATAACCTGACCTCACTTGGTGAAGACTTTGCAATTGAATTCAATGATGTCTTAACCAGTTTGACAGGACTTGAGAACTTAACCTCCATCGGGGGAACAATCGCGATTGTACACAACGACACCCTTCCCGGCCTGAATGGATTGGAGAATATACAGGCAAATACCATTGAATACCTTGCAATCCACAATAATAGTAGTCTTTCAGAATGTGATGTGCAAAGCATTTGTGAATACCTTGCCGCTCCCGGCGGAGAAATGGATTTCCATAATAACGCCCCCGGTTGCAACAGCCCCGAAGAAGTTCAGCAAGCCTGCCTTACATCAGTAAAAGAAAATGTACTACAAGAAGAAATAACCCTTTCCCCCAACCCCGCCTCCTCCTTCATCACTATCACCGTTCCGGGAGATATGCCAATTGAAGAAGCCATCATTTATAACCACCTTGGCCAAAAGGTTTTCACAGCAAAGCCTGTGAATAATATGGTGGATATTTCGGGATTGAAACAGGGGATTTATATTCTAGAAGTGGTAACTAAAAATAGAACCATTAGAGAAGTACTTCTGGTTGAATGAAAATGGTTTAGTAAAAGGAAGGTTAGTTATTTATTTTGGAAACAAATTTTGATTTTCTTCCTTCTTCCATTGCCTTCAGCAGTCCCAAATCCAATAGTTCCTCATCAGAAATGGTTTTAGCTTTTATTCCAAGTTTCTTTGCCAGGTCAGAAATTAATTTCAAATCTGTTTTGTCGGGGGCTGTTAATATTAATCCAGTCATGATGATAAAATTTTTACAAAAATAACTGATTTTTCCCTGTTTATATTCATGCAATTTCATCACCATTAATATTAAAGACAGTAATCTAATCGAAGAAACCATCATCTACAACCACCACGGGCACAAGGTCCTTACCTTAAAGCCCGTGAATAATACGGTAGATGTTTCGGGATTGAAACAGGGGATGTATATGGTAGCGGTAGTTATAAAAGATTGGAAAACGAGAACAAAACTGATCGTCAGGTAGTCTCAATCTACCCATACCTTTTACCTTTTACATTTGCCATCTTCAATTTGAGATGGCTCTTGTTTAAAACGCACCTGCCTTTTTAATCCGTTTCGCCAGGTCATCAATCGTAAAAGATTTTTCATTGCTCAGGATAATATCGGCCAGCTCAAGGTATAATCCGGCGGCTACCCTAATCTCGTTAATATCCGCCCGGTTGCAGGCATTGCAGAGATTGTTGTTCTTTACAATGTATTCCAGGGCGGTCAGTTTATCCAAAGAATCCATAACGCTCTAATTTTTGTTTTCAAAATTAAACTGAAAACGGGACATTATTAATAAAAAAAACTGCCCGCCAAAGAGGCAGGCAGTTCGTAATACTGTTGTTGATAGAGAGCTTACGAGTTATTTAATGAATTTTTTAACCAGCATTCCGCCGTTGTTATCGGTGATCTGCAGAGTATAGAATCCACTATTCAAACCGGAAGTTTCAATGTTTAACAACTGGTTGCCTCCGGTTAATGAAACATGAAATGATCGTACTTCCTGTCCCAACTGGTTCAATACCTTCAGCGTCAGATTCGATGGCCGCTTGAGGCTGATCTCAAGGCTGGGATTATCAGCAACCGGATTCGGGAAAATTTCTCCCGCATAGTTTGCAAATTCCTGTGAACCTTTAACAGTTAAAACCACTTCGGTGTCTTTTACAATGAAAGTCACGCTTCCCGTAAGGTTTTCTTCGGTAAGAGAAATGGTTGCAATTTCACAGGGCTTGCCCGGGATTTCAACCTTCAGCTTGTAAGTGGCAAGCGCCACTCCGCCAAATTCAAACTCTCCATCCTCGTTGCTTTGAGTGTAAGCCAGAGCATTCTCATCCTGATCCATCAGTACCACAGTAATGTTACTGATAGGTCCTGCCTTGCTTCCACCTGCGGTTACCAGCCCCGAAATGCTTCCCGGGCCTGATACCGTCCCTTCGATCGGCATCAGATTGATATTATAAGGATTGGCAGGTTCGCCCAGCGTGATGAGCGTTGCATCCGACCAGAACATTACATCGCCGTAATAGGTCGGAAAATAATCGAAGAAATACTGCGACTGAGGCGTAAGGCTCGCGAAAATGTAATAATCACCCGGCAGTACATTTTCGAAGAAATACATTCCGCCCTGGGTCACTGTAAAGTCATAAGTAAAGCCACCGTCGGGCAGCATGCCGAACAAGCCGACCAGGGCATAATCTGCAGGTGCATCACCGGCAAATATATTTCCCCATACCTCAGCTCCCATGGGTCCGCCAAGAAAAATTTCCTGGCAGGAAGTGAAAGAGCAACTGTCGAGGAAGTTTACACCGTAATGATATGTTGTAAGACAAACAATCTGGAAATCTCCCGACATTGGATCGAAGGTATGTGTAATTTCCTGGCCATATTCGACTGTTCCGTTCGCAAACGTCCAGACAAAAAGTTCGGCGGGTGGTTCAGCCACTCCATGGAAAGTAAATTCATAAGCCGATTGCGATTCGTACCAGAACCAGTTAGAGCAATCACCTGTTTGTCCGTTGATCCAGACTTCCTGCGAAGAAGTTGCTACACAACTGTCGCCTATCGCGGGATCGCTGAGAATAGTTGTAAGAGTAACAATATAGACTTGCATACCGTTAGGTTCGAAATCGTGTTCAGCCACTTGCCCGAAAGCAGTTCCGCCATCACCGAAATTCCATATATACTCTGAAGCCGGGTAAGGATAGGATTCACCATGAAATACGAAATGGTTTTCGAAAGAATTTTCATACCAGAACCAGTTTTCACAGCCGGTCTGGTTGTTCAGCCATACCTCCTGCGTCGAAACAGCTATGCATGAATCTCCATCAGGGGTATAAGAAAGTGTTGTGAGCGTGACTAAAAATACATCACCCTGGGTTGGATCATAAATATGCATGACCTGCTGGCCGGAGCCGGTCTGTCCGTCGCCGAAATCCCATGAATATGACTGGGCAGGATTTGGATAGGATTCTCCGTTAAAACTGAAACCACCACCGGGAACGGGTTCATACCAGAACCAGTTTTCGCAATTATTTCCCGAACCTCCAATCCAGATTAACTGTGATGAGTTGGCAACACATGAATCGCCTGTGGCAGGATCAAGTGCCCATGTAGTCAGGCTTACATTGACATATTCCGGGGAATTGGGTCCATAGGTATGAGTGGCTGTTTGCCCGTCTCCAAAGGTTCCGTCACCGAAATCCCAGAAGTAAGAATTGGCCGGCGGAACCGCCTCGCCTATGAAAGCAAAATCTATATTATTCCCGGTTTCATACCAGAATGAATTCATGCAATCGCCTCCCTGGCCGGTGACGTATACTTCCTGACAGGAGTAAGCGACACAGGTATCATTGGTGGCGTTATCAAAGCTGTAAGTTGTGAGACAAACCAAAAAATATGCTACACCCGAAGGTTCGAAAATATGTGTAATCTCCTGACCTGATCCGGTAGAGCCATCGCCAAAATCCCAGAAGTATTCTGTTGGAACAACAGGGTCAATATGGCCTGTAAACTGGAATACATAATCTCCGCCGGAATAATCGAACCAGTTCACACAATTTCCTCCCGGACCGCCGACATATACCTGCTGAGAGGAAGTTGCCATACAACTGTCTCCACCCATTGGATTTGTAATAAAGGTTGTGAGAGTAACCGTGTAAAGCATATTGGGAAGGGGAAAGTAGGTATGTTGTGCAACCTCTCCTGTTCCTGTCTCGCCATCGCCGAAATCCCAGAAATAAGAATCGGCAGGATACGGAAACGAAAGGCCCGTGAAGACAAAATCAAAACCATTAAATGTTTCATACCAGAATGAATTGCTGCAATCGGGCGGTATAAAATTGGTGCAGATACTGAAATCAAAAACAAAGGTCATGTTATCAGGCCCGTAATTTTCTTCGTATGATAAAATCGTACCATTGCAATTCGCTGTTGATACGGCAATAACGCCAGTTCCCATAACCGGGATCATTATTTCGTAAAAGCCCAGATTGTTGGTAACCATTTCAAAGGTTTGAAAAAATCCTCCACCGGTTACCATGGCGGTTACAATATGGTTGGGAACCGGAATTCCTGTACTGTCTTCCGTTACATGTCCACTTAGGTTGAGATTTGTGTTCTGAGCTCCTGCAATAAAGATCGTTAGAAAGAACAAGCATAGTGTGCTTATAAGTGTTTTCATTTTTGAAATTTTTTATTGTGACTAAATTAATAAATTACCTGAACGAAATTGATGACTGTTGACTGTTAATTGAACTGATTTTCCGATCGAAAAACTGTACGATATATCAGACTGAACTTTCCGTTAAAAGTTGTCTGAATTATTATTGCTTTATTAATTTCCTTGTTAAAACTACTGAATTTTCTTGGTTCACAAAGGTGAAAAAATAAATTCCGTTTGAAAGATGAGAGGCAGAACAGGAAAAAATATTCCTGCCTTTCTGTAACAAAAGATCATAAGAATAAATCCTTTGTCCCGAAATATTAAAAAGACATATACTGCATTCTGATACTACTCCCGATTCAATATTCACATAAACGATATCATTCACAGGATTAGGATAAACAGGGCTTAAGCTGAATACTGAATTCACCGGATTTTCGAATCCGGAAATATCATCTTCATAAAGATCCAGTTCTATATCATTGATCACAGGATTTGACAGATCAATACTTACATTTAATGAATTTGTGAACAATCCCGTGGCTTCGGCATAAAGGCTGTAGGTTCCAAGTGCGATGTTATTGAATGAAAAACTGCCGTCTTCACCTGTAATGCAAATTGTAAGCAGGCTTCCCGATTCATCGAGCAGAAAAACAGGAACGGATGATACAGAAAATGAATCCTTCACCGAATCGGTATGAATGACCAAAATTCCTGATATAATTCCTATTCCCTGAGTCGCTCCCGGAATTTCAGTCAAATGAACATCCGCATAATAATAACTGCTGTCAGTTAGGTTAAGAATATCTGCCTGTTCCCAGTAAAGACTTTCTTCATAATAAGCAGGTGCAAAATCGTTGAAATGTTCCGAATTTGGTGTCAACCCGGCTTTAATGATGTAATTTCCTTCCCTGACCTGTGAGAACCAGTAATAACCGAATTCGTAAAAATCGTTGGTATCAGCCGGAACAACAGCATTGTCATATTTTCTGTACAGATATGCAACACCAGTATCGCCGGTCGAAAAAGGGTTGTTGATCGGAATATCGCCAATAAAGGCCAGTCCGCCGAGATCATAATAGTAAGGTGTTTGTAAATTCTTGCAATGCTGGTCGGTGTAAGTACCCATATTCGGGAAAAATCTGGAAACCTCAAGGCAAATTTCAAAAATACCGGAAGTATCGAACTGATGCGTAGGATTTTGGTCGGTTGAAAATTGTCCGTCTCCGAAATTCCATAACCAGGTGCCAGGGTCGCCAACGGAATTATCGGTAAAATAAAAGTTATTTGTTAAACCGGAAATTGTATCGAGAACCATTGCAAAATCGGCAAGAAGCGTGTATTCAATATTCAGTGTTGTACACGACATATCGGTGCAAAACAATCCCAGGCTGTCGCGGGTTATGGTGAGGCAAACATCAAACAATCCCGGTCCGGGGAAAAGATGAACAGGATTGGTTTCGGTTGAAATGGTTCCATCACCAAAATCCCAGAACCTGCTTGAAATGTTTTCACCCGAGTTATCATAAAAAAAGTAATTCAATTGATTCTGATCATCGGGAACAAATATAAAATCCGCATCGCAATTCAAAATGCCGCCTGTTTGTATCCATTGATCGGAATAAGCTACACAGGAATCACCTGATACGGGGTCGGATGAAATTGTCGTCAAAAAAACATGAAACAGATCACTTATGTCAGGAGGAAAATTGTGGATTATATCCTGTCCGGAACCGGTTTGTCCATCTCCGAAATCCCACAAATAAACCTGGGCGGGCACAGGTGCTGATTCACCATGAAACTGAAAGGAATTGCTGCTGATTTGTTCAACCAAAAACCAGTTTTCACAATCTGGACCTATTCCACCCACCCAAACATTTTCGCAGGAAAATGCAACGCAGGTATCAAAAAAATTTCCCGTGGAGTAAGTAGTCAGGCAAACTTCGTAAAAAGCAATTCCTCCCGGCTCATAAGTATGAATTACCTGCTGGCCGATACCGGTTGATCCATCTCCAAAATCCCACTGCCAGATGGTAGGATACTCCGGAATAACGTTACCTGTAAAACTAAATGTCCATTCATCGTTGGTTGAGTATTCGAACCAGTTAATGCAATCGCCGGCGTTGCCAACATAAACTTCCTGAAAAGAAGAGGCTGTGCAGGGATCGCCGGTTAAGGAATCAATTACTGTGGTAGTAAGAGTAACAATATATAAAGTTTGTGCCGGAGGGCTGACATAAGTATGCAAAACAGTTTGGCCGTTTCCGAAAGAGCCATCGCCAAAATCCCAGAAATATTCATTAGCAGGGACCGGCCAGGATTCACCCATAAACGTAAAATCGAGGCTATTCCAGGTTTCATAGGTAAATGAGTTCGAACAACTGTCGAAATATGAATAATTTCCGGTAGTTAATCCAATTTGATCTCCTGGCCTTTCAGCAACAGCCAGGTTGATGGCTGCCAAATTATTATGGGCGACCACTGCTATTATTATCAATACTATTAGTATAAACCTGAATTTCATTGATTCTAAAATTTAAAATACAATCCGGTACGCAATCCAACTGAATAGGTTGTTCCCGGATTATACCTGTTTTCATATAAGGGTTTAAAATAATATTTGACAATGGGTTCCAGGTTCAGAAAAGTATTATTGCTGATCTGATAATGAAGCCCAAGCGATCCTGCAAGCAGCATCTGCGATGTTATTCTTGCCGGTGTATTATTTTCAATAATTATACTTGTTGCCTTATCATTTTGATAAGTTACCGCTGATTCGTTTTTACCTATCATTACTGAATAAATGAGGCCGGCATTTACATGAAGTGACAAACGGTTGAACCGGCTGACCTCCAATCCTGCATAAAACGGGAAATATAAATACGTATATGAATTTTTTGGATTCGAGGAAGTTGTATAACCTACGGTGTCATACACGGTTTCCATGTCCGTATTAAAGGTTGGTTTTCCTGTAGCTTCATCTATCGCAAAGGAAGTGACTTTATAATAGTATGCAACGCTGTCGTATTGTTCATAATCAATTTTAAAGCGTCCGTCATCTTCTGAAACATTCAGTCCGAACCCGCCCTCGATCGAAAATTCACCAATGGTATGCCTTCCGGTCAATTCAACCGCGATCCCCTTTTGAGACTTTTCAGTTCCGGGAATAATGACTTCAGGAACAACGCTGAATCCATAAATCCAGTTTCCTTTTTTACCATAATCATCCTTAGTGTGAATCCGGTTGTCAATGGCCGGCCAACCGTATGTTGCCTGCCGCATCAGAACAGATGAAGGTAAATCGCTGACAAATACAACAACAGGAGTTTTACCGGTAAAAGTACCCTTCATCAGAAATGGGAAATAACCATTTAACAGATATGTATCACGGTTGTATGCAACAGGCTTGGGTGATGATGCATCCAAAACGGCATTCTCTCCGGTTATTGCATCAGCTTCCACCTGCTGAAGTTCAGAATAGGCTGAAGTATTGTTACCTTGAGAAATATTTGAGGCCATTCCGGTCTGGACATCTTTACGATCGGAATTTATTTCTTCCGAATGTTTTTCGGATTTCAGCGTGGAATTATTTACTTTATGTTGAGTATTTCCAATTTCAACTGGTGAAGTATTATTTGGAAATTCAATTTTGGTTTTATCAACAGACACAACCTCCGGTTCTTTTGTCCCGAAATAAATCCAGGTAACCGGGGCAATAATAATTACAGCCATGACCATCCAAAACAAATTGGTTGTAAGCATCCCTGTTAAACCTGAGCCGGGTAGTCTGTTGGTCAGCCTCTTCCAAACGGATTCGCCCGGATTTTTTTTATAATCCGAGAGGGTATTGCGAAGAAACTGGTCAATATTTTCGAATTCCCCTTTCATAAAATAGGTTTTAAACTTTTTTTACCTGCCGGTTCCAATTTATTACGCAGAAATTTTCGCGCTTTAAACAACTGTGTTTTCGATGTGTTTTCAGATATGTTCAGCAATCCTGCAATCTCTTTATGACTGTATTCTTCGAACACATAGAGGTTAAGTACCGTTCTGTAACCTGCGGGCATTTCCTGTATAAATTTAATTAATACTTCAGGACTTACAGGATGAAATTCAATTTCTTCTTCTGTTTGATCTTGCGGTTCATTTATTTCAGTTAACCCGGCTTTTTCAAATGTGAAATTTAAATTCTTTTTTACCTGGGATAATGCAGTATTGATCATTATTCTTTTGATCCAGCTGCCTAAGGTACCTTCTCCCCGGTATGATTTTATAGATTTAAACACCTTAATAAAACCATCCTGCAGCACATCCTCTGCGTCTTCAAGTGTTCTGCAATATCTTAGACAAACTCCAAGCATACCCGGTGAATACTTGTTATAAAGCTGGTGCTGGGCACTTCTCTTTCCTGCAATACATCCTTCAATGATATTTTTGTCAACAGTCATCAAAAGCCGTTACTGTTTTATGGACTAACCAATACTTGAATAGTTGCCTGTAGCATATCAATCACCAAAAATTAAAATTCAAAAAAAAAGCCCCGTTTGATGGAGCTTTATGGGATCAGCGATCTGTATTATTTTTTAATAAATTTCTTAATGATTCCCTCTTTGTGGTAATTAACATTTATATAATAAATACCGGCGGGCAAAGACGATATATCGAAATTAAGATTGTTAACGCCTGAATTTATGATTTGGTTGCAGACTTTTATTACCTGGCCGTTACTGCCCACCAATATTATTTCTGAAACTCCGGTTTCTGCAAAAGCAACATCGAGGTTGACAAAATCAGAAGCAGGATTGGGATAAATATTCCCGGCATTATGAATCCATAAATTTTCACCAACACCATTTACATTGATGGTACCACTCACGGAATAATTGCCTATGGTAATTGTTATTTCGTCAACTTCGGGATTATTGGCTGTGAGGGTCACCTGAACAGGATACGTGTATTTACCAGTAACTTCTGCATGAATTTTAAATGAGCCTAATTCTAAGTTACTGAAACTGAAAATTCCTTCTTCGGAAGAGTGGCTACAGATTAAAGGTTCGTTGTTATCATTAAACAGGAGAATCTCGACATTGCCTGCCGGAACTCCTTTACCGTTGTCGGGATCATAGCCAAAGATAATACTTCCGGCAATTAATCCGGGTCCTTGATTCATGGCTGTAATTGGAATCAATTCGATATCGCATTCAAAATTATCGTTGAAAAGAAATATAGTGTCCGCTTCTGTCCAAACCGGTTTATTCGCATAATAGGTATTCATGTACTGGTTAAAAAGTGATGATTCAGGACCTAAATCAGCTTTTACCAGATACTGTCCTTCGATTACCTGGTAAAAATAGTAATACCCCAGCTCATCATTAAACACTGCAGTGTCAATCATTACAATGTCATTATTTTCAATTTTATAAAGATAAGCTTCACCAATGTCAATTGGGAAATATCCTGCCTTAACGTGACCGCCAAGGGTAAAATAACTTTTAATACTTACGTTAATTATTTTGACAATTTCACTGAAATATGGAATGCTGTATGGGGTCGGTTGAATACTTACCTTCAGCTTAACCCTGTAAACGCCAGGCTCATTATAAATATGAACCGGATTGACCTCATCAGAAAAGCAGCCATCTCCAAAATTCCATTCTCTCCAGGCAATATCCGTTGAATTGGTTATGTCAAAAAATTGGTATTCGGAGGTATTTAAACCACTGGGATTTTTTAAATAATAAAAATTTGCCTGGTAAATAATTGCAGGGGGTTCAACCGGCAGAACAAAATCAGCAAAAAGGTAATTTTCCTCACTCCAGTTAAATCTGAAATAAATTGTTGTGTCGTGATATCCTGTTAAATAGTCAATAGTGGATACCGTTAATGCCCCCTTGTTGAAATAGGTAGAAATTGTATCATAAAAATATCCTTCCGCATCAGTCATCAATTCTCTGAAGTAATAAAATGCAGGATTATAGCTTGAGTCGGAAGCAACCGACAGAGGATGGTACTTAATTGGACCACCGTTCAGGGTATTGGTTATCTGACCATACAAATAAATTGTATTCTTCTTACCGGCTAACTGAGCATTGGAAAATGAGAAGCAGCACATCAGAAACGCCATAATGATCACTCCATTTTGAAGCTTCATGCTCACGGGAAGAATATTGACATTGTAAAATTTCATAATTTCATTCATTAAAAATTCACCTGTAATCCAGCTCTTAAACCTACCGAATAGGGATTCTTTGAGTTAATATTGTTTTGTTCGTAATTTGATTTAATATAATACCTGAAAATGGGTTCGAGTGAAATGCTAAGCTTTTCACTTAATCCAAGCGAAATCCCGCCTGACATGATCAATTGCCAGTTGGTCTTAATACGGGCAGGAACTTCGTTTTCAACATTAATAATTTTATTTTGATTCAGCGACTGATTGTAATTTGCGATATTTTGATTTATGAGCAATGATAAAGATGGCCCTGCTTTAATGAACCAGCCGAAATGCCTGCCTTCATTACTGTATCCGAACAGAACCGGGATGTTCAGATACGTATATTTGTTTTTCGTCGGTGAAACAGCAACATGGTCAAGAGTATCATAAACCTGTATCGTTTCGGAATGGTAGGTCGGGATGGCTTCACCTCCGGTGGTATCAAAGGTTATGTTATAAACATCCTCATACGAACCAAGATATTGGTTATAATCTATTTTATATTTTCCGTTATCCGACGACCACATAGCTCCGATTCCTGTCTGGATTAAATAGCCGGAAAACCTGTAAGCTGTATATAAATCAAGGGAATAGTTTCTTGTATTTAATCTGTTTTCGGAGGGATAATTGACAAGTTCAGGAGTAAAACTCAATCCCAGCAACCATGAACCTGGTTTGCCATAATCGTCGTGAACTCCAGGTAACGCCTCTGGAACCGGCTCTGTCATCAATTCTTCCGGGGTTTGTTTTGCATTGCCTTCAAATTTTTCTAAAACTGATTCTTCAGAAGTAGACTCGTTAATCTGGCTGGGGCCGACGGAATTTTCAAACCCTGAATTTTCAGTCAATCCAGTATCTCCAATAACAGGCCGGTTACTTACGGGTATTACTTCACTCTTTTCATCAAATTCAACATCTGATTTTTCTAAATTTTCCTGCGGGACTACAAGCGAATTTCCCGTTGCAACCTCTTTTTCTGTTGAAATGATGAACCGTGATACTTGGTTTTTACTAACTTCCTGCTTTTTAGATTTTCCTTTTGTGTCGGATTGGTCAAGGCTGATCATATTTGATTCGCTTGATTCCAAGGCAACCAGTTCAGGCGAATTGCTGTTATATGCCATTACCTGCGAATCAGCAAGTCCTTTGGTTTGATAATGATTTGCATCATTGCGAAACTGGTACAATGAAAACAGGCCGATCAGAATAATTATGACCGATATACCGGCTATACCACCTTTTGTAAATGGTTTTCCCGGATTATTATTTCCGCCACCGGTAATTTTTTGCCTAACGTTTTCCCAAATATGATCAGGAGGATTGAATTCAAAGTCTTTGAACTTGTCCCTGAAAAGATCATCAATATTTGAGTATTTCCTGTTCATTTAGAATAATCGGTATTTAATTCACTTATTTTTCTTTGTAACGCTTGTCGTGCCCTGGATAATTGGGATTTTGAAGTATTTTCTGAAATGGCCAGCAATTCGCTGATTTCTTTATGTGTATAACCTTCAATAATATTAAGGTTAAAGACCATACGATATCCGGCTGGCAGCTCCCTGATTAGGTTTAATAATTCTTCAACAGAAATCCTGTCGAGAGAGCCTTGTTCCATATTCTGGATAATTTCAGCCTGTTCAAGCCCCGTATCTTTTAAATACTTGACATTCTTTTTATAAAGATTAATGGCTGTATTTACTACGGTTCGTCTTACCCAGCCTTCAAGTGAGCCTTCATTCCTGAAGGTTTTAAGATTGCTGAAAACTTTGATGAATCCTTCCTGAAGAATGTCGTCGGCTTCCATTTGATTTTTAGCAAAACGCAGGCAAACACCATACATTTTTGGTGCAAAGCGCTTGTAAAAATCCTCATGTGCTCTTGCTTCGCTGTTTAAGCAACGCTTAATTAAGTCTTCTTCAGAATACATTTAATTGCAGAACTGACCCGTTAGATTATATTACAACAAATTACTGCTGTAATAGTTTATTTATGAACACATTGCAAACGAACGGGTAAAAGTACAAATTAAATTCAGAACGACCAATTTTATTTACACATGATTTTTTCCCAAATACTCAAAGAACGCTATATGAATTTGTTACAAATCCAAATAATTGAATCTGCTGCTAAGACAATAAGGTACTTTGAATGGTTGCACTTGAAATAGGTGACAAAATATTTCCTTGTTCCGCGAAAAATAGTGGCTGTAATAATAATTTCAGGATTTCAAAAGCGGTGTAATTCTGGAGACAAAAAGAGACTGGTTAAATTTTTTTCAATAGTATTGTTTTTACCAGAAATGGAAAATTTTGTATTCCAGATACAGAGTTTCGTTTTAATGATTCTGAGCGAAACGTAGTGAAGCGAAGAATCTCAAACATAATTTTTCATTTTTATATAGTCTCTAAATCCAAATGTTTTTTAAAATATCGTTACTTTCGCCCAATAAAAATTAAACGTTCAGTCAATGGAAAGAATACATTACAAACCGTTATTGGTTTCATTGGTTCTAATAATGGTTATGAGTTTCAAAACGGGTGCTCAAAACAATACCGAATTAACTCCTATGCAAAAAAAAGTACAGCAATATGCTTCGGTTCCGCTAACTGCGGACATTTCTCATCTGAATACAAATGAAAAGGAAATGCTTTTACTATTATTCAAGGCAGCCGGATTAATGGATGATATTTTCTGGATGCAAAATATTGGGAATAAAGAATCTTTTCTTGGATCAATATCTGATCCGGATGCAAAACAATTTGCTCTGATTAATTACGGACCCTGGAACGAGATGGATAACCTGAAACCTTTCATTGAAGGTTATGAAGAAAAACCCCTCGGAGCTGAATTTTATCCTCATGAAATGCCGAAAGAAGAATTTGAAGCCTTTGATGATCCGTTGAAAACAAGCCTTTACACATTGATAAGAAGGAATGAAAAGGGTGAATTGCAAACAGTTTGGTATCATGATGCCTTTAAGAATCAGGTAACCATGGTTGCTGAATTGCTCAGGAATGCTTCACGGCTTGCAGAGGATGAGGCATTTTCGAACTATCTCGAATTAAGGGCCGAAGCTCTTTTAACCGACAACTATCAGCCCAGTGATTTGGCCTGGCTCGATGTAAAAGACAATAATATTGACCTGGTCATCGGTCCGATCGAGAGTTACACCGATCAGTTGTTTGGATATAAAGCAGCCCATGAGGCTTTCATTCTCATTAAGGACAAGGAGTGGAGTGCTAGGCTCTCAAAATTTGCTGCATTTTTACCTCAGTTACAGAAGGAATTGCCGGTTGATCCGGCTTATAAGCAGGAAACTCCGGGTATGGATGCCGACCTGAATGCTTATGATGTTGTATATTATGCGGGAGATTGTAATATGGCAGGAAAAACCATTGCAATCAATCTTCCCAACGACGAGCAGGTTCAGCTTAAAAAAGGAACCCGGAAATTGCAGTTAAAAAATGCAATGAAGGCCAAATTCGAAAATATCCTCGTTCCTATTGCAAAGGAATTGATCCCCGGAGATCAGCAGAAAAATATCACATTTGACGCCTTCTTTTCAAATACAATGTTTCATGAAGTGGCTCATGGCCTTGGTATAAAGAATACACTTGATGGCAAGGGAACCGTGAGGCAGGCCATTAAAGAACAGTATTCGGCGCTGGAAGAATGCAAGGCAGATATTTTAGGCCTTTTCCTGGTTACCCGGCTTCATGAAATGGGAGAATTTACCGATACCGAACTCATTGATAATTATGTGACATTTATGGCTGGCATTTTCCGCTCAGTTCGGTTTGGAGCTGCAAGCGCACATGGGAAAGCAAACATGATCACTTTTAATTATTTCAGTGAAAACGGAGCATTTACGCGTACCATTGAGGGCAAGTACGTGGTCAATTTTGAAAAGATGAAAGTCGCGACTGAAGGTTTGGGCCAGCTGATTTTAAAAATTCAGGGTGATGGCGACTATAATGCAGCCGTTAAGCTTGTTTCGCAAAAAGGAATTGTAAAACCTGACCTTCAGGCCGAACTTGATAAAATTACCGGTTCCGGAATACCGGTGGATATTGTTTTCGAACAAGGCCCTGAGAAATTAGGTCTGAAATAAATCATGTTCATATTTGAACATCATAATTAATGCTCGCGAACAGTAATTGCTGATCATCGCTGATTCTGAAATAAACAATTCTTTTAGAACCAAATTATTAAGCTGACTGGCATGATTTTCGAAAATCGTGATATTTCACAATAATCAAATAAATTAAATTAACAAAAAATGAGAAAGTTTACATTACTAATGAGTGGATTGCTGATATCGGGATTATCAGTATTTTCATCTAATCCGCCGGATGAAGGAATGTGGTTGCCGATGTTTGTTGAAAGGCTGAATTATGTTGATATGCAGAAAATGGGGCTGAAGCTGACGGCGGATGAAATATACAGTATTAATCATTCCAGTCTGAAAGATGCTGTTGTGGGATTGTCCAACGATCCTGCTCCAGGAGGTTATTTCTGTACGGGAGAAATCGTTTCCGATCAGGGACTTTTATTTACCAATCATCATTGCGGTTATGATGTGATCCAGCAGCATAGTTCCGTTGAACATGACTACCTTACCGATGGATTTTGGGCTTATAACATGAGCGAAGAACTTTCGAATGAAGCCCTCACGGCATCCTTCCTTATGTGGATGGATAATGTGACCGACAGTGTCATCCCGTTTCTGTCCGATACTATGTCGGAAGGCGACAGGCGCTCAAAGGTGATTGAAATCATGGATCGTCTTGAAAAAGCAGTCGCTGAAGATGGCAAATACAATGTCGTGGTCAGCAGTTTTTTTGGAGGCAACGAATATTACCGGTTTGTTTACCAGGTTTATGAAGATGTACGGCTGGTCGGCGCTCCGCCTTCATCAATCGGGAAATTCGGCGGCGATACCGACAACTGGATGTGGCCGCGTCATACCGGTGATTTCTCAATTTTCCGCGTTTATACCGCACCCGATGGTTCACCGGCAAAATTCTCAACAGAAAATATTCCTTTAAAGCCAAAATATCATTTACCCGTTTCATTAAAAGGAATCAAAAAGGATGATTTTGCTATGATCTGGGGATATCCCGGCGGTACCAACAGATATTCAACATCCTACGGTGTAGAATTCAGTACCGGGACCTTTGATCCGCTACTTATAAAGTTATTCGGCAAAAGCCTCGAAATCATGAAAGAAGACATGGATTCCGACAAGGAGGTAAATATAAAATATGCTTCAAATTATGCGGTAATAGCCAATAGTTGGAAGAACTTTATCGGACAAGTTCGCGGAGTTAAAAAATTAAATGTGGTTGAAAGAAAAAAAGAACTTGAAAAGGAATTCCAGGATTGGGTGAATGCAGATGAATCACGCATTAAAAAATACGGAACATTATTGAAGGATATTGAAGCTTCCTACAAGGGTTTGCCTGAAAAGTTTTCTCCATTTATATATCTAGCCATAGGATTATCAGGAATTGATATAATTCAATATTCGCAGGAATTTGCAGCCTACGAACAACAATTAAAGGAAATAAAAGAAAATCCGGCTGCACCGGTTGAAACGGCCAAGGCATTAAAAGAATCTGCCAAAGAACATTTTAAAAACTATAATGCTCCTACTGATCAGAAATTGATGGCCGGACTTTATGCCATGTATGCCGCAGATATTCCTTTGGAACAGCAACCTGATTTTTTTAAGGAGATTAATAGCAAGTACAAGGGTGATTTTCAAAAATTCGCCGCTGAAGTGTTTGAAAAATCAATTTTTTCGAGTGAGGAAAAAGTGAATGTATTCCTGGATAATCCCAGTGCAAAGAAGCTTTCGAAAGATCCGGCTTATATTCTTGGAGGACAGGTGACTGCAAAACAAATGGAGATGAGCGGAGGCTACAGAAAAGCTCAGGGAAATTTAAGCAAATACAACAGGTTGTTCATTGCAGGGTTGCGTGAAATGCACCCGGAGAAAGTATATTATCCTGATGCCAACTCCACCATGCGGTTGAGTTATGGTTCAATTGAAGATTATTTTCCTGCGGATGCAGTTCATTACGATTATGTCACTTATCTGTCGGGTGTAATGGAAAAGGAAGATCCTACGAACGATGAGTTCATTGTTTCCCCCAAATTGAAAGAACTATACGAAAGTAAGGATTACGGCAGGTACGGACAGGACGGTAAGATGGTTGTCGGATTTTTAACGACCAATGATATTACAGGCGGAAATTCCGGAAGTCCGGTAATAAATGGCAACGGCGAACTGATCGGGCTGGCCTTTGACGGCAACTGGGAAGCCATGAGCGGTGACATTGCATTTGAACCCGAATTACAGCGAACAATCTGTGTTGATATTAGATATGTTTTATTCATTATTGATAAATATGCAGGAGCAAAAAATCTCATTGATGAATTGACAATAGCCAAATAGAATTTCTATAAAATATTTCTACTCATGGGGTCGTGATTTTTCACGACCCCTTTTCGTCAATGCCTGCCTCGACATTGAAACACTTGCCTGGCAATAGCGTATAAAAAATGTAATTTTTGATAATTCGTTTTCATGCAAGTGATAGTCCGCATTTTTTTATTTTCAATACTAGGAATTTTCATCTTTTTGATTGCAGAAGCACAAGAGAAGATCATGATCAGTTATTCTCTTGATGAGGGTCTGCCTCAGGCCAGTGTCCTGTGTATTTATCAGGACCAATCGGGAAATTTGTGGTTTGGTACCCAGGGTGGTGTATCGAAATATAACGGCAATATATTTGTGACTTTTGATACGCGTAATGGCTTTGCCGACAATCACATTACGGCCATTATGCAGGACAGCAAAGGATCCTACTGGTTCGGGCACAGATATAATGGGCTGACCATAATGCATGGCAGTCAAATCAGCCAGGTAGATCTCACAGATATCCAGATTTCTGCAATTTGTGAAGATGATTTTGGCAATGTTTGGATTGGGACAGTTAATAATGGCCTTTACGTTTTGCCAGCCAGCAATGAGAATATCCGTACTAACTATAAACGAATGGATGTGTTGCTCAATTTCCCTCAATCCTATATCATGAATATGCAAAAAGGACCCGGAGGAAAAATAATCATCGGTTCAACTGCCGGATTAGCCTTAATCAATTCTTCAGAAGATTTGACCAACGTTTCTCTGAAAAATTTTGACACTCATAACAGTCCGTTGCCTTATAATGAAATTATCTCTTTCGCCAGGGAATCGAACGATATTTATTGGCTAATGGGAGTGACCGGCCTGGCTCAGATTTCTCTATCTGACCCAGATAAACCGCAGCTTCTGAATTTTTACGACTTTGGAAGATCAATTCCAATCAGTTTGGGAAACAACATAGTAATGGAAAACTCCAAAACAATCTGGGGGTGTTATGATAATGGCATTTATAAATTTGCAGATGGGAAATATGATTTTGATTACACTGAAACCGGATATAACAATAACCAAACAAATTGTGTATTTCTGGACTATGACAATAATGTATGGATAGGTACAATGAATCACGGGGTATTCAAATATTCAGGAGATAAATTTATTGTTATCAACGAGCAAAGCGGGTTGCTGAATAATGTGATTTGTTCGGTCCTTAAGGATAAATCAGGAAACCTGTGGGTGTCGACGGACGGGGGAATTTCCGTTTTTGAATGTGATAAATTCATCAATTTTTCCCAAAAGTATGATTTGCATATTTATCCGGTCAGCGTCATTTTTGAAGATTCACGCGGAATGATATGGCTGGGTAATGTTTATCATGATCCCCTGTTGCGTTATGATCCGGGGAACAAGACCCTGAGAAAATTTACAACGATTGAAGGGATACCTGATCATTCGGTCATCACAATAAATGAAGATATTGACGGAAATATTTGGTTCGCATCTGTATTTAACCATCCTTTCCGCTATACCTACCCAAAAGATGGCAAGCCTGAAAAATTCCAATCTTTTACTAAAGAAGACGGCCTTTGCAGCAACCGTTTCTGGATCATACACAGGGATCTTTTGGGCAACCTGTGGTTCGGCAGCGATGATGGAGGCCTTACAAAATATGATGGGAAGACTTTTGTTAATTTCGGTAAAAAAGACGGTCTTAACAATCAAAGCCCGGGAGCCATTACGAACGACAGCAAAAACAACATTTGGATCGGGTCAATCGGGGATGGAGTTTACAAGTTTGATGGTGAAAAATTCACAAACTATGGGATCAAAGACGGATTAAGCTCCGATAATCCTTTCAGTATCGTTTGCGATGATCATGATTTTGTATGGATAGGAACCAACTCCGGTATTGACCGGTTTGACCCGGATTCGGAAACCTTCAAGCATTACGGAAAAAGCGATGGTTTTCTCGGAATTGAAAATAATCAAAACTCGATATTCAAAGACAAGGATGGAATTCTCTGGTTCGGAACCATTAATGGCCTCATCCGGTTCGATCCTTCACTCGACAAGAAAAATACGGTACCTCCGGTAACGGTAATCGAAGATATCAGGTTATTCTTTAATTCCATGGATTATTCAAAATATTCCGACAGTTTAGATCATTTCAGCGGCCTGCCCGTGCACATGAACCTCAAATACCGGAGCAACCATCTGACCTTTAACTATGTCGGCATCAGCCATGTGGCTTCCGACAAGGTGACCTACAGGTATATGCTCGAAAACTTCGATGAAGGCTGGAATCCAGTGACACAGGCGACAGTTGCAACTTACACCAATATTCCGCCCGGCGATTATATTTTTAAAGTGATGGCTGCCAACAATGACGGTATATGGGATGAGCAACCGGCAACTCTTTCCTTTACGGTATTTCCACCGTTCTGGCAAACTGCCTGGTTCCGGGCCGGTATTATCGTTTTTGTCATCGGTTCGGTTTATCTTATTTTCCGGTGGAGACTCAGATCCATTAAAGCGCAGAAAATCAGGTTAGAAAAGCTGGTGGACTTAAAAACTCTCGAACTTAAAAAAGAAGCGGAAGAAAGGAAAAAGGCCCAAATCAAAGCAGAGGAAGCTGATAAGCTTAAAACCGCCTTTCTTGCAAACATGTCACACGAAATAAGGACTCCGGTAAATTCCATCATTGGATTTTCCGATTTGCTGAAAGATTCCGATCTTGACCTTGAAACGAGGAAACTGTACCTTGACCATATCACAGCCGGAGGAAGTACCTTACTGAACCTGATCAACGACATTATTGATATTTCCAGGATAGAGGCCGGACAGCTCAGGATTTCAGAAGAAGCCTGTAATGTTAATTCAATCATCAAAGAGCTCTTTCCAACCTTTTTTGAGCAATTAAAGAAAAGGAATAAATCAAATGTGGAATTACGCATTGCCTCTGGAATCAATGGTTCCGGTCTGCAGGTACATACTGATCCGATACGATTGAAGCAGATTGTAACCAACCTCGTGAATAATGCCATTAAGTTCACCGATTCGGGATATATTGAATACGGTTATGATTTGAAATTGCCCCGACAAATAAGGTTTTATGTAAAAGACACCGGTATCGGTATTCCTAAGGATAAACAGGAAATAATTTTCCTTCGGTTCCGCCAGGTCGAAGAAAGCTACACGAGAAATTATGAAGGAACTGGTTTGGGACTTGCCATTTCGAAAAAGCTTACAGGATTGATGGGAGGTGAAATGTGGGTTGAATCAACGCCTGGTTCAGGATCTGTGTTTTATTTTACCCTGCCCTATCGCCCGGTTGAGGCAGATCGTACGATTTTTATAAATCCGGTAACAGATTCGGATCCCTCCGATTTATCAGGAAAAACTATTTTAGTTGTAGAAGATGAAATATCGAATTTTCTGCTGATCGAAAGTTTCCTGAGCAAATGGAATATTAATATAATTCATACTACCGATGGTGAAGTAACTATCGAAAAATTCAAAGAAAATCAACATCTGATTGATCTGATATTAATGGATATTAAAATTCAGGGCTTGGATGGTTATGCGGCTACCCGTGAAATCAAAAAAATATCCGATTCAGTTCCCATTATTGCACAAACCGCCTATGCAATGTCCGACGAACGGGATAAATGCCTTGCATGCGGTTGTGACGATTACATTTCCAAACCTTATAATAAGCAGCAACTGTTTGACATCATTCATAAGAATCTGGTTCTTTACAGAAAGATAGCCAGGGTTGGGCAATAGAAGCTAATTTTCTATCCCTGATCCGATACGACCTCTCAATTTTTTATTGGAATAATTTATGATCTTCATATAATCGAAGATTTTTTCTACATTTGAAGTCGGATAATACCAAAAATTTGAACTCAGAACTCAGAACACTGAACTCAGAACACTGAACTGTCAATAGGAATTTATGAAGAGTAAATTATTTATACTAACCATTTATTTTATACAAATTAGTGCCTCCGGACAGCTTCAATCTATTGTTTCACCAAATAATATTGACAGTCTTCAAAAGCTTTTAACCGGTTTGGGCACAACGGAGCAGGTGGATATTTTAAATACCCTTGCTGCGCACTATGCACCATTCCATTTCGACTCAAGCATAATGTATTCAGCGCAGGCTGTGAGGATTGGATCTGTTTACGGGTATCCGCTTGGCATCGGTGTAGCAAGGCTTAATACGGGAAATGCTTACTATTTTAGACTGGATATGAAAAATGCCATGCTTTCTTACCTTTCAGCCCTCAGAATATGCGAGGAGAATCATTTGAACGACTTGACAGCATCCATTTATATCCAGATGGGTAACATCAATTTTTTTGTACAGCGTGCCGAAAAAGCTGTTTCCTATTATAGAAATGCCATTAATAATTATAAGGAAAGTTCAAATCAGAAAGCGATTAATGATGTAGATTACCGGATATATATGACCATGTATTTTCTTGAGAACTACCCATCTGACAGCGCACTGATTTATGTTCGGAAAACTCTTGATTATGCCAGGAAGACCGGTGACCGGCTTGGGGAAGCCCATGCCTTTCTGGTAATTGCAATGATTTATTTGAATGCCCCGGACATGCTCTCAATGCGTAATATTGGATTACAGTATAGCGATTCCGCCATGGTTATAGTCCATGCAATAAAGAATCACGAGAGAATATCGGTAATTAACCTTAATCTTGGTTATTATTACCTGGATTTGATTTATAGGAATATAGATACTTCTCGCAACCTTTATTTGTCGAAATTGCATAATCAGATAGGTTACGAAGCTGCAGTAGAAGCCGGTAGCAATTACCTCCAGGTTATTTGCCTGAACGGACTTGCTGAAATTGCTGTGATGGGAGGTAATTATAAGCTTGCTGAAACTCACCTTCAACTGGCAGAATCAAGATTAAAGGATTTTAATGATTATTCTCAAAACAAAACGTTAAGCACTATTGATGAATCTTTTGAACGGGTATTTCAATATTACCTGATGCGTCGTGAAAAAACGCGGCTTTACCAACTAAGGTTTAACCTGGCGATGGCAAAGGGAGAATTTCGGAAAGCCGTCGAATATCAGCAGATGAACTATCAGTCCAACGAAGAATTCCGTTCCGAACAGGAAGGCCGTCAGCTTGAATTGCTGATAACAGAAGCAGAAGCAGAAAAAACCGATCAAAAGATTAGATCTCTCGCACAGGAAAATGAACTGAATCAACTGAAGCTTTCCCGAACCCGGTTTACGATGATAGGAGCCGGTGCAGGTGTGATCATAATCAGTTTATTCCTTTTGATGTTTTTTCAGCGAAAGAGATGGAACGCAGAGCGGAAATCCGTTAATCTTGAACAAAAGCTCCTTCGGTCGCAAATGAACCCTCATTTTATATTTAACTCGCTGGCCAGTATCCAGAACTTTGTTATCAACCAGAAGGCAAACGAAGCCAGTATTTATCTGGCACGTTTTTCTCAACTTGTCAGAAACATACTCGACAGCTCAGTGGATGAAAATGTTCCCCTTCAGAAAGAAATTGAGACAATAAGGAATTACCTGGAACTGCAAAAAGTGCGCTATGCAGGGCAGTTCGAATACAACTTATCGGTTGATGAAGTCATTGATGAAGAAACCTTGATGATTCCACCGATGCTTGCTCAGCCATTCATCGAAAATTCCATAGAGCACGGGATCAAGTACAAGGAATCACCCGGGCATATCGAAATCCGTTTTAGACTGGAGGGGAACCTGATCCGGTTTGAAGTGGAAGATGATGGAGTAGGGCGTGAAAAAGCCCTTGAAATCGAGTTAAAGCAGAAAAGAATTCACCGCTCCATGTCCACATCCATTACCCAAGAGCGATTAATCATGCTGAATAAGAAACTAAAAAATAAAATAGAAATGGAAATCATCGACCTGAAAGACAACGCGGGTAAAGCCTGCGGGACTATGGTGACATTTGGGATACCAGTTGTTGTGAAGTAAAAGCTTTGCTTATTCACGGGGTTGTCTCAAAAGCAAAAATAAAACGTCATTGCGAAGGCGGAGCCTGAAGCAATCTGTTGATTTACAACAACAGCAGATTGCTTCACTTCGTTCGCAATGACGATCACAAACCTTTTGAGACAGCCTCGTGAATCCGATGAAATGATCAGTTCATTGACCAAAAATTGTCTATTTTTGATTTTTCAATTGACCAGAATAGAAAATTGAAATTACATGTTTTAATATTCAGTCAGGAAAAATAACTCTGAACATGCTGTTATGGACAGGCAAAAATCTTTAGCTTATTTCATTCTGCTATTGTTGCAAATAACAGCTTGCAACACGGACAATTCTCAAATCCCATTGAAATTCAAAGCCTATGAGCGCAATCCGGTTTTAAGCCCCGGAGAACCCGGAACCTGGGACGAATTGATGCTCCTGGCCCCACAGGTTTACCGGCACGACAGTTTATTTTATCTTTTCTATACTGCCAGCAATAATATTGGCAAAGCGGGAGTGGGCCTCGCGACCTCAAAGGATGGTTTTTATTTTGAAAAATATGATGGGAATCCGATTTTGGCCCCTGATGGCAAAGGCTATGACGCATACCTTGTGGCTGATGCTATCTTGCTTCAGAAGGACACCGGGTGGGTGATGTATTTTGGTGCCGGGGAACTGGCAAGGTACGGACCGGGTCAATCCATCAGCCGGGCAACTTCATCATGTATTATGGGCCCATGGATCAAAGATGAAAAGCCATTATTAACGACCGGAAGTATGGGGGAATGGGATGCGGGATTTATATTTCCCGGTTCGATTGTTGAACTGAATGATGGCAGCTACCGGATGTACTACACAGGCGGAGGCGATTTTCAGGGAGAGGTTATTACCCATTCCGGACTGGCAAGCTCAGATGACGGTATTACCTGGAAAAAATATAATAATCCCGCCACCGGTCAGCATCCATTTTTTGAAAGCGATCCTGTATTACCTGCAGGAAATAATAAAGAATGGGATAGCCACATGACCTGGATGGCCTTTGTTTACAATACTCCCAAAGGCTTTAATATGTATTACACGGGTACAACTTATATTAAGGGATTAGACAAAAGCTCCATCGGGTTTGCTTCAAGCGGGGATGGAATTCATTGGACAAAATATCTGGATAATCCCGTTTACAGAGTCGAAGACGATCCTTTACTGGCAAATATTCGTAAAGATGCAGTTATTGAAGGATCATGGCTTGTTTTTCGGGACACAGTGTGCTACATGTATTACGATTATGGCGTAATTGTCGGAAAAATCGGAGTGGCAATGGCGAGGGTGAAATAGTTCAATTCACGGGGTGACTTAAAGTCACCCCCGTGAATGCTTAAACAGAAAGGGAATATGGGTATTTGTTCATTTTGCGATCAGAATTATCTTCGTAACATATACATTATAAAAATGTTGTTAAATTTGCAATGATATTTAAAGATTGAATTTACAAATATCATGGTAAAATGATCAAAAGATTAATTATCAACCAACTAAAACAGCTTTCAGAATTTTATCCTGCGGTTGCGATACTTGGCCCGAGGCAGGTAGGTAAAACAACACTTGTTAAGGAATTCATTAAAACACTTAACCGGGAAACGATCTATCTGGATCTTGAAAAGCCCTCCAAATTAGAGTTGCTCGAACAACCTGAACGGTATTTTCAATCGCACGAGGATGATTGCCTTGTTTTGGATGAAATACAAAACCGCCCGGAGATATTTCCAGTAATGCGTGCTATGATTGACCAGCACAGGATTCCAGGGTGGTTTATCATTCTGGGCTCCGCAAGTCCACGGTTACTCAGGCAATCTTCCGAATCACTTGCCGGACGGATAGCTTATATTGAGCTAACCCCTTTGAATATTTTAGAAATTGAAGCAGATTCATTAAAAATGTTGGAGCAGCATCATTTCCGGGGTGGATTTCCTCTGGCATGGACTGCTCCTTCACTGGAACAGGGAATTCTATGGCTTGATTTTCTGATTGACAGCTATGTATCAAGAGATTTGCGGTTGCTGGGTTTGAACGCATCTCCCCAGGTTCTGAGAAGATTCTGGGAGATGATTGCGTGGCAAAACGGCGGACTGTTAAATATGTCTTCCATTGCGAAATCTCTCGGTTTAACTCACCCCACAATCAGTCAGTATATTGAGTTTTTTGAACAGGCTTTTCTTTTAAGGCGGATTTATCCCTATTCCTTCAACGTAAAAAAGAGAATCGTAAAGACTCCAAAGATATATATAAACGATACCGGTGTGCTTCACCGGTTGCTAAGAATAACTCATTATGAACAGCTTCTGGGATTTCCGGGAGCAGGATTCTCATGGGAAGCTTATGTTATCAGCCAGATTTTCAGCCTGAAACCATCCAATCTCGACGTCTATTTTTACAGGACTCATAATGGTGCTGAGGCGGATTTGCTTTTAACAAGAGGGCTTCAGCCTGTCTGTTGTATCGAAATTAAATTTTCAGAGGCTCCAAGGGTGCCAAAAGGTTTCGAGATTTGTATTGAAGACCTTAAAACAAAGAATAATTTTATCGTTTGTCCTTCAACAGATGATTATCAGGTTAGGCATAATATCCGTGTTTGTTCGGTCTATACATTTCTTGAAAAATACCTGAATCGTTTGTAGAACTTAGCTTTGATTCCAATGTGCAAATATCATTTCGGTATAATTATTCTTCTTAGCCTGCTGCTCGTTGCATGCAGGCATGAATATTTTCCTGCACCTTTAAAATTCAAAGGATATGAAAACAACCCGATTTTGGTTCCGGGGGAGCCGGGATCCTGGGATGACCAATATGTTTTCTGCTGTGATGTCCTTGAATACGATGATACCATTTATCTTTTTTATACCGGTGACAGCAAAAGCGGAAGAAGGGGACTGGGTTTAGCCACATCTGCAGATGGATATAACTTTGACAAATTCAAGGGAAATCCGATCCTGACAGGTGATGGGGAAGGTTATGATGCTTTTGGTGTCGGACAGGCGCAGGTATTGAAAAATGACTCCTTATGGGTGCTTTATTTCAATGCAAGAGAACTTGCCGGATTTTCTGCCGGACCTTTTTTTGGAAGGGCTACCTCCAAATTGCTCAGAGGTCCATGGAATAAATGTGAAAATCCTGTACTTACTTCAGGAAAACCGGGGGAGTGGGATTCGGATTTCATTAAGACAGGTCCGGTTCTGGAGCAAAACGAAAGTAGTTATTTAATGTATTATTCGGGTGGAGATAATCTGACATCAAATACCAATTGGTTCATTGGGATGGCAACTTCTAATGATGGAATCGTATGGAAAA
>JAGVPB010000074.1 GCA_020052415.1 Bacteroidales bacterium
CAGGTAATGGCAGAAACAGAAAACAGGTTTCATACTAATATGCGGTTGATCATGGGTGGCGAAAACGGGAAAATAATCATAGTGGAAGGGGTGAAAAATATTTTGCCGCTGATGTTTCATGCCGACCAACTAAAAAAGAAAAAATCCTGAAAAAGTATTATGGAACTCATTTCAACCAAAATCTGCAAAACAAGCGATATCGGGGTAAACGATAACCTTTTTGGAGGAACCATGCTTTCATGGATGGATGAAGCCGGCGGTTCGTTTGCTGCCGTCAAATGTTGTTCCCCGAATATGATCACCCTTAAAGTAAGTGAAGTCATTTTCAAAAAACCGGTAAAAGTTAAGGAACATATTAAAATATACGGCCAGGTCATTGAACTTGGCAGAAGCTCAATAAAAATACTCATAGAAGCCAAGCGGATCAATTTTAAAAATGATGTTGAGGAAAGTGTTTGTTCCACCGAAATGCTCTTCGTTAAAATAGATGAACAAGGTAAATCCTCACCGATAGATGATTGTGTAAAGTTTAACCTTTTAAAAAAATTAAATTCATGAAAACATTTAAAAACCTGAGTCTTGTATTTTTATTCTTTCTCTTTGTTGCAATGAAAGGCGATAAAACGGCTTACCATGTTTTTGACCAGGAAGGGAAAAGCGGAAATTACAGTGATATAATTAAAGATGCTGTGAAAGCAGATATCATAATGTTTGGCGAATTGCACGACAATTCGATCGGTCATTGGCTTGAACTCGCTATAACCAAAGACCTGTATGCAGAGAAACAATCTTCACTCATTCTTGGAGCCGAGATGTTTGAAAGGGATAACCAGTTATTGCTCGATGAATATATTTCAGGGCAAATCGTTCAGAAAAATTTTGAAGCTGAAGCAAAGCTTTGGCCCAACTATAAAAATGATTACAAGCCGCTGGTAGAATTTGCCAAAGAAAAGAACCTTCGGTTTATCGGCACTAATATTCCAAGAAGATATGCTTCGCTTGTAAATAAAAAGGGGTTTGAAAGCCTGGACAGTCTTAGCAATGAAGCAAAAAAGCTGGTGGCTTCCCTCCCTGTGAAATACGACCCTGAATTAAAGGGCTATAAATCCATGCTCGAAGGGGAAGGGATGGAAGGAAACGCACATATCACTCAGAATTTGCCGAAAGCACAGGCGATAAAAGATGCCACCATGGCCGGCTCTATTCTTGAAAACTGGGAACCGGGAAAAACATTTGTTCACTTCAACGGTTCTTATCATTCCGATAATTTCGAGGGTATTGTTTGGTACCTGAAACAGGGAAATCCTGATCTGAAGATCATGACGATTACGTGCATAGAACAGGATACGATTACCGATCTGAAGGAAGAATCGCTTCATCTGGCGGATTATATTATCTGCATACCATCGGATATGACGAAGACGTATTAGTTCAAGGTTCAAGGTTTCATCTCGCCATAGGCAAGACAGGTTTCAAGTTTGAGGTTCCAGGTTCCGAGTTTCGAGTTCTGGGTTTCTGATGATAAACTGCCATATACCTTAAAAGTTCCTTGTTAAGAATTTTGGAGCGCAATCCCGATTAATTATTCAATTTAAATTAAATAGCAATACCTAAACCCATTTTACTGCCAGTGACCATCAATAATTCCAGGATGGTACTGTACTGGCAAGGATTTAATCCCCTTTCGTGGCTCCTTTTTCCCCTTTCACCGTTTTAAATTTTTCAGGAAACAAAGGGCTTATTTATTTTGGTAAAAGTTAGTAATACAACTAAAATGAATTTACCCGTAACGGTTACAAAGAGCTATAAAAATGATGAAAAATATTGCCGGGAAAGCGGGGACTAATTACTATCATAAAGAACATTCAATATTTAATTATTTAAAATATGTATTATGAAAACAATAAAAAATTACAGAATCCTGATCTTACCGGCTCTAACTTTGGTTTTGTTGTCGTGTTCAAATAAAAATGATGATTCAACTTCTCCTGATAATGTTGGTAATATCCTGACACAGGGAGGATGGAAAGTAAGTTATTATAATAATTCAGGTAAGGATGAAACCTATAAGTACGACGGGTACACCTTCCAATTCAATGCCGGTGGCACAATTACAGCTACAAATGGCTCAAACACGCATAGCGGAACATGGAGCACCGGTACCGACGACAGCCGGCAAAAGCTTTACCTTTCTTTCGGAGCTGTTGTGCTCTTCGAAAGTCTGAACGATGACTGGTATATACTCGAACAAAATTCTTCAGTAATCACGCTGGAGGATATAAGCGGAGGAAACGGCGGGACAGACTATTTAACATTCACGAAAATTTAATACTCTATAAAAATACCATTATGAAAGCAACAGCACAAACATTCGTCGGAAACAGTTTCTTAAACCAGATTCAGGAAGTATTATTCCATGGAAAATTAAACATGCAAGAAACCGATAAAATTAAGCAAGGGACTGGAACGGATTTGCTTACAAAAAGGGAACAAAAGGCTTTGCAAATCATTTACAATCATGCTGGTAAACGCAGGGTTTACGAGTCATACCAATCGTCCAAACCTGAAATTGCACGTAAGTACCTTGAATTTATTGCAACCCATAACCAGGTTCAGTATATCAGATGGGACAAGGACAATAATAAATTCAGGTATCATTAAATATTTTCATCTTCGATTAATTGCCCGGATTGACTATCCGGGTTTTTTCGTCCTTTTATTTCGGTATTTTAAGCGTCATCATTTCAAACGCTGCGAGGGGTGTCAATAAAGCAATCAGTCCCCGGATATCCCATGCCGAATATGTTTTGCGAAAACCAAACCAATCTTAACAAATTAATATCAAATAATCAAAAAGTGGCTGCAAAAAGTCGGTGGTCAGTAATCTGATTCAGGCAGACCGCAATTTGAAAATAGATTATCAGGAAATAAAAAGGTGCAATGAAAGTATTGTACAAAATATATTTTCAATACATTTGTTGTCATAAATGGTGACTTTAAAAAACATAACTTTTCTGCTTTTTCTCCTTCTGTTCAGTGCGAATAATGACGTACTCATTTGTCTTCATTTGCCATGGGCACCTGTAGTTTTACAGCAACACAATTATACACAGGATCAGAGTAATTTTCATGACTGTACCTGCGATGAAGACGATATTGTTTCGAATCAGTTGATCAGGTATATAAAGCCAATGATCATTGTGGCAGGAATAATAATCCATTACCGGGAGGATTTGCCCGCCAAAACACCATTTGTGATCTGGCAACCCCCAAATTCATTAATTTTCTGAGTTGTAATTAGCCTTAAGTTTTCTTTTGGCCATATAAATACAGGTTCATGAATTTTGCAAATAATCTTTACAGTTCATTACTAAAATATGGTTAACGAAAAAAGAAGGGTTGCCGGTATATCGGTCTTTGCAGCCATCTTTATAACCGGGTTTAAGTTTGTCATAGCTATCCTTACGGGCAGCCTTGGTTTGCTTTCCGAAGCTTTGCATTCAGGCCTTGATCTGGTTGCAGCAGTAATTACCTACTTTTCGGTTAGGGTATCCGACAAGCCCCCTGATAAAGAACATAATTACGGACACGGTAAGATTGAAAACTTTTCAGCATTTGTTGAAACCATTCTCCTGTTTGTTACCTGCATCTGGATCATCTATGAAGCGTTGAACAGACTCATTACAGGAAAAACAGTAATCGAGGTCAATGCCTGGAGTTATATCGTCATAATCACTTCCGTCATCATTGATGTAACCCGTTCGAGGGCGCTGTATAAAGTTGCAAAGAAATACAACAGCCAGGCGCTCGAAGCAGATGCTCTTCATTTTTCGACGGATATCTGGAGTTCCTCGGTAGTGTTGCTGGGATTGGTATGTGCACACTTCGGTCTTTATTTTGCTGACCCGGTAGCTGCTCTCGTGGTAGCCCTGATCGTGTTTTTTATTTCTTACAGACTTGGCAAAAGAAGTGTGGATGTTTTACTGGATAAAGCGCCCCGTGATACGATAAATATGATAGAACAGATATTGAAAAACTTTCCTGAAATTAAAAGCTTTCATGATGTTAAAGTCAGAACTGCCGGGGCAGATACTTTTGTGAAAGTAAACATTCATCTGCAACCCAATCTGGAACTGGAAAAAGCTCATGAGATTTGCGACAAGGTAGAGAGTGAGATCGGAAAGAGCATTCCGCGATGTGAAGTCACCGTCCATCCAGAACCTGATACTTAATAATAAAAAAGGCGGGCAATAATCCAGGTTATCGCTCACCTTGTCTTTTCAAAATAAAAAGCTATTATCTTTTACTTTTTGGGGCAACAACTTTGTGAGGCTTTGCCATTATTGCATACGCCTGTACATTTTTTGCCTTCCCTGCAAACACAAGTGCAGGTTTTGCCGTCCTTGCATACGCCGGTACAGGTTTGGCCATTCTGGCAAACACAGGTGCATGTTTTGTTATCTTTGTTTACGCTGGTACAAGCTTTACTTTCTTTACAAACTGCGGTGCACGATTTACCATGATTATGGGAAGGGCTGCATGTTGTGGTTTTTCCGCCGCTTACCTGGGTAGCAGATTCATCAGAAGGTGTTTGTTCAGTTTTTACTGTTTCCTTTTTAACCTCATTTGTGGTTTGAGCGCTAAGCGTAATTACAAATCCAATAATTGCGATCAATAAAATTAATTTTCTCATAAAATATTTTTTGTTATTTCTCCGCCTGCAAGGAAACAGAGAAGGATTATTATTGATCAAGCCTTGCCTTGCTTTTATTTTAAATACCTATTAGACAATCACGGGGAATCTTTTATTCCAATTGAGAATTATTTCTTAACGATTTACAGCGTTCTCCTCTGCATCCTATACATTTCTCAAGCTTTTGCATTTGCTGGTCAGTAAGAAATGGTTCCAATTCGGTGCGCAATGAATCAATGACTACTTTATGCCTCTCAAGGCATGTATTGCTTTTCTGCGAATATTTTTGCAATATGGGATACAATTGCTCCTTCTGCTCGTCAGAAGGATCAATACGTTCATAAATCATATTGACAAACCCTTCTTTTTCGGTTACCCGCATATAGGATTGTATTTTATGATGGGTAACAGAGCCTGAAACAAAGAATCCCAGGACAAAACCGATGATCAGTGTTCCGGCAAGGATTAGTACTGGCTTAAATTTTTGCATATAACTTTATTAATAATTATAAAAAGACAGAGTAATGGCATCATTAAATGTAAGGTTATCAATTCCGGTGATGGCGTTAACCGAAATTGAACCCTGGGTTAAATAAAGTGAAATAAGAAATATGATGATGACAGCCGCCCCGGCGGGAGCTACCCACCGAAACAGTAAATTTAGCTGAGCTTCAAAATATTCGCGGGGGTCCGGTATCGCAAAGTAGGATACGGATTCAATTTTACGCATTATCTTTTCGGAAAATCCCGGCTGAAAAGAATAGTTCCTTTTCTGCAGAACCTGTATAAGTGATGATAACTCTTCTTTCTCTTGTGCAAGTTCAGGAAAAGCGGCAAAGCCATTTGGTAATTCTTCCTGGTCTTTATGGCTAAGATTGTTATCATACAACTTTATCAGCAATTTTTTTAGTTTTTTTATCATAGCATTACTGTGATTAAAGGTCTTAAAATTCTTTGCAATGTTTCCTGTGCTCTTGATAAACGCGATAGAACAGTTCCTTCGGGTATCTTTAGAATTATTGCAGTTTCTTTAACGGAATATCCCTGCATTAAGCGGAGAACAACAATGCTTCGTTGTTTATACGGAAGCAAATTCAGGGCATTGTCTATTAGTTCCTGATCTTCAAATTTGCTGCTGTCGGCCTGTTGTACCATAAATGTATTTTGTAATTCACCGTTATTGATGCTGAGAAACGATTTCTTTTTTTTTAATTCATTAAGCGATAAATTGATAGCGATGCAGGTTAGATACGTTTTTAAGGTTGATTTCCCATTGAACTGATGCATGGATTTATAAAACCTGATAAAAACTTCCTGTCCCACATCTTCGGCTTCTGCACAATCGCCCAAAATTCCTTTTACAACTGTAGCAATGGGTTGCTGGAAACATTCAACAAGGCTTTGAAATGCTCTGTGATCGCCCTGTCGTGCATGTTCCAGCAATTCATTTTCTGTCATATTAATGATTGAATAAACATTAGACCATTAAAGTAAGGAAAAGATTCCAATGAAAGGAAAAAATTCTTAAAATAGCGGAGAATTTTAATCAGACTAAATCCTGCCTCTGGCGAAACAAGATATCGAAGTGGTATTGTTGAATTTCAAAAGATATATCGGAACAAACTCAACTTCTTTCTGCCGGCAGGCAATTCTCACAGAAATGATTTTAATTCCTCGCCGTAATCATATTGTAAATCTTCATGTAGGGTGCTTATGTCTTTTTTTATTTTTTGAATTTGACTGATATAGATATTGTTAAGTGTAATGCTCTTATTCATTGGTATGCCGGAATCATTCAATCTTTTACAAAAATGCAAAAGCAATTCAACTTCAGTTTGTTTAAGTCCGGAATACCTTATGAATTTATTAGTCGTTCTTACAATTTTACGAATGCTCTTTTTAGCAAAATAAATATTGATTTTATTAATTTCCTCAAATTGCCGGTCTATTTCATTTTTGACAGATTCAATGTAGGTTTGTTCATCATGAACATCAAAAAGCAGGTAGGACAGCAACTCCTTATTTTCTTTTTTAAAACGGGCCAACCTTAAACAGATCTCCAATATTTCATTTGAAGGACGGTTCTTCAATTCTTGTTTGAGTTGACTTATAACAGCAGCTTTCATTTTTTATAAAAGTATCCTGGCAACAAGGGACAATTATTTAAACTGATGAATTAAATTCATAAACTCCTGTTATCTGCTGGGTTGGACTGATGGACTGACGCCGGTTGGGGCATTATTTAAGGATTATTCTTCTCTTTAAAGTCTGTAATATCAACTACCGACAAAAGACATTTCCGGTCTTCGCCTGTAACTATTCCTTCCATATAAACAAAACGTATAGAACGGCTGTCATAACCAAGTATCACCTGGCACGATTCCTTAGCATTACTGGAATAAACTTTACTGAAAAAATTATTAAATTCGGGCTTTGAATACTCGGATACAAATAGCTTAAAGTTGCTGTTTACCAAGCTAAAACGTCTATCGCCAAGCATGTTGGCGCCAGTGAAATTCAGATCGCAAATACTGCCGTCGCTATCGAGCGTAAAATAGCCCATTGGGGCTAAATCGTATAACATGGTGTATTTTTTAAGAGCCGTTTCTGCTGTTTCATTTGCCCTGCGTAACTCCTCGTTCTGCATTTCCAATTCTATCTGATGTACCTGCAGTTCGTGCAGGAGCTTTTTCATGTCAGTTTCCGTAACCTGAAGGTTCAATTTTTTTTGCTTCTTTTTCAGTTTTTCTTCGGCTTTTCTGCGAAGCATTTCAGCATCGGTAAACATCTGTTCTTCGTTACTCATGGCTTAGTCATTTTTTATTTATAATAATCATTCATGCCGGCATTTCCAGATTGCAATTTATCTTTACTATGATAACAGATTAACCTGGTACAAAATTAACGATCATTTTTAATAAAATCATCAAAAAATATTCTTCACAATTGCAAACTTTTGTTAACCTTACCTGAATAAAACAATACTGGATTAATTGGGATTGTTCCTAAAAGTTCCTTAAAACTCTGCATACGTGTTTATCATTCAGTTGCGTGCTTGGTTTTTAATTTGGAATGTATTTGAATTTACATGATATTCCGGTCACTTAGCATTTGTCCGGCAGGTTTATCAAGCAACCATATCAGTTCCCCGGCAGTAGGATCTATCAATGATGCAGGCAAAAGTTCCCAGTCCTTTTTCTTTTCAATGATCTGAGCCACTTTTTCAGCCTTACTTTCGCCTGTAACTATTAAACAGACCTTTTTCGAATTGTTGATCAGCCTTCCGGTAGCTGTGATCCTGTTTTGCTTCGAAACGGGATGCCGGCTTGCTTCAAACATCTTTTCAGAATTAAAAAGTGCAACCTGATCGGGAAAAATGGAGGCCGTGTGGCCGTCTTCACCAAGGCCAAGCATGCACAGGTCGAACTGCGGGATAGAATTTTCAGAGGGTAGAAGATTTTTCACAATCTCAGAATATCTTTTTGCTTCATTTGCCGGATTATTTTCCCCCCTGATTCTGTAAATATTTTGATCCGGGATTTTTATATGGCTCAACAGGCTTTCACAGGCCATTTTGTAGTTGCTTTCATTATCCGAAGGAGGAACGCATCTTTCATCACCCCAAAAAACGAGAACTTCGGACCAATTTATTTTCTGCGGGTAATGTTCTGAAATGTATTTAAATATGTCTTGTGGGGTCGAACCTCCTGATAAAGCTATTGAATAGAACTGTCCTACCGGAGTTCCCGAAATATCAATAGAAATTCTTTTAGCAAATTCTGCTGAAAGCTTTTCGATGGATTCGAATATCAGTACGGTCCTTTTCATCCTACAACTCACAATAAATTCCGTCGTCGGACAGGTTTTTACAGGGATATCGCCATGTTGTTCCATGTTCTTTAACCAAATCATCAGCCTGTTCAGGCCCCCAGGTTCCTGCGGGATAACCGTAAACAGGAATGACAGAATCATTTTTCCAGGCCTTTAAGACTGGATCCAGAAATTTCCATGTTGATATAACAGCATCATTTCTTGCATACAGTGTAGAATCACCGGTCATGCAATCGAGAAGCAATCTTTCATAGGCTTCCGGAATCCTCTGGTTGGACAGGTCGGAGTAATGAAAATCCATATTTACATTCTGGACATCAAATCCTGCACCGGGTGTCTTCATTCCGAACTTCAACAGGATACCTTCGTCGGGTTGAATTCTTATTACCAACTGATTACAGGGTTCAGGTGCCGCTTTTCGTGAAAAAAGATAATGCGGTGTCGGCTTAAAATGTATGACAGCTTCCGATACACGAGTTGGCAAATGTTTTCCGCTTCTTACATAAAAAGGAACCCCCCCCCATCGCCAGTTATCAATGAAAAATTTAAGTGCGGCGAATGTTTCCGTTTTCGAATTCGGGTCAACACCCACTTCTTCACGGTAACCCTTCACCACAGCTCCCCTGATGGTTGCTGAAAGATATTGTCCGCGAATGGTTGATTTGCTGATCTCTTCTTCTTTGAATGGCCGAAGCGACTGAAATACCTTTACCGTTTCATTCCTGATCGCATCAGGCTGCATCGAAGACGGGGGTTCCATAGCTATTAATCCGACCACCTGAAGTAAATGATTCTGGATCATATCGCGCAATGCACCCGAACCTTCGTAATAACCGCCGCGGTTCTCAACTCCAATGCTTTCGGCCGAAGTTATTTCAACATGATCCACATAGTTTCTGTTCCATAAAGGTTCGAATATGCCATTGGTGAACCTTGTTACCAATACGTTCTGAACCGTTTCCTTCCCGAGATAATGATCAATTCTGTAGATCTGATCCTCAAGCCAGTCTTTTACAAGGTCCGAATTAAGTTCAATGGCACTTTGAAGGTCGTATCCGAATGGTTTTTCAACAATAACCCTTTTCCATCCGTTGCTTTGATCATTCAGGGTATTTATGGCAAGATTCTTTGGAATAACGCCATACAGACTTGGTGGTGTAGAAAGATAATAAATCGAATTGCCGCCTATGCCAAGCAACTTTTGCAAATCCGATAGTTTTGTTGCCAGCTTTTTATAGGTTTCAGGTTCATCCGCATTCACACCCTGATAAAAGATTTTCTTCTGGAAGTCATCCACCTTGCTCTTGTCTTTTTCATTTGAATACTTCTGCAATCCATCTTTCATAGCCACCCTGAAGTCTTCATCACTCATTTCGGTACGGCTCGCACCGATAATTGCAAATTTTTCCGGCAGTAAATTCTGGATTTCCAAAGCATAAAGTGCCGGGATTAGCTTGCGCTTTGTTAAATCACCCGAAGCGCCGAAAATGATTAGTATTTGATTTTCCGGTTTACTCATGAGGATTAATTTCATTTTGTTTTCACTGCGTGGCCGCCAAATTGATTTCGAAGCGCTGCCAATACTTTCATGGCAAAGGATTCATTTTGCCTTGACTGGAAACGGGTAAAAAGAGATGCGGTGATCACATGTGCCGGAACATCGAGGTCCATAGCCGTTTGCACGGTCCATCTTCCTTCACCGCTATCCTGAACATAATCTTCAAGCTTTTCCAGTTTAGGATCATCTTTAAATGCACTGACAGCCAGTTCGAGGAGCCAGCTCCGGACGACACTTCCATATTGCCAGGCATCGGCTACTTTTGTAAGATTGATATTGAATGGTGATTTCTCCATAATTTCAAAGCCTTCGGCAAACGATTGCATCATACCATATTCAATTCCGTTGTGAACCATTTTAACAAAATGTCCTGCCCCTGATTCGCCGCAATAAACATAACCGTTTTCAGGTGCAAGCGTTCTAAATACCGGTTCGAGATAATCTGCAGCAGTTTTATTTCCTCCATACATAAGGCAATAACCGTTTTTCAAACCCCAAACGCCTCCGCTTGTTCCGCAATCAAGGTAAAGTACGCCTTTTTCAGCAGCTTTTTTCCCGCGTTCACAGGTATCTTTCCAATAGGAATTTCCACCGTCAATTACTATATCATTAGTTTTCAGAAATCCAAGAAGAATTTCGAGGTTTTCATCAACGGCTTTTCCCGAAGGAACCATCATCCAAACCACTTTTCTTTCCGGAAGTTTTTTAACCAGGTCTTCAACAGAGGAAGAACCAATGGCGCCTTTGCTTTTTGCTTCTGCAACCGGGCCTGAACTTCTGTTCCAAACCACAACCTGGTGATTATCTTTTAAAATTCGCTGAACCATGTTGGCGCCCATTTTCCCGAGGCCGATGAATCCGATTTCCATTTTAATTAATTTTTAGTTGTTACAATATTAAGTATTATTGATAGAGTTTGTACTTATTGTCTGAAATCATTTAAATTTTATCACAAAATTACCTATATTTATTTCACTCCGGAATTGTAAAAAAAATATCCGTTTTACGTATTTAAGTATTGACTATCCGAAATCAGAAAGTAGGTTTTTGGTAAAATATATTTTATGAAATTTAATTGCAATCCCATTCAAAATCAATTCATTTTAAAGGTTTTATAATTATTTGTTTTGATTCTGCTAAAAGGTATCTGATGTTTTCATAATCTAATATAGAAATATATAACTAAATATATACGAATTCGGATAGTTATCACAAAATCGTGTTTGGAATTAAAGTACTGATCTTTAGCGAAAAGATAGATCATTCAATTTTTGGCATAATTATTTGGTAAACATAGGCGCCCGATGATTGGGACGAGTTAATTTTGTTTTCAGGTTGTTAATATTTGATGAATCTCATATTTTATAAGAGTTTAACTTGATTAACTCTATATATGGAATATCTGGTGAGTCGGTTTTATTTTGAAATTTTTTTTGTATATAAAACCTCCAAATAGTAAAATATTGTAATCGTAAATATGTTATTATGTAATTTTGGACGGCAATTTTATTTTAAATTTACCCTGATCGTAATGAATAAATATATCTAATAAAAAATGTCCGAAATACTTCATAAAGTTTATATCGGTTTTTTGTCGGTAATAGTAATGTTTACACTTATAGCCCTTACCTGGTACGGATTACAATATTATAAAACCGGTCTCGAAGAAAGGTTCTATCATCCCGGCCACGATGTGTTAAAACCCAGCGGAGTTTTGGGCCACGGGCTGGGAATTTTAGGTTCATTATCCATGATTGTTGGCGTTTCCACATATATGCTCAGAAAAAGGATGCGGTCCATGATGAGGATGGGAAAATTGTCGCATTGGCTTGAATTTCACATCTTCCTTTGTACCCTGGGTCCAATAATGGTGCTTTTCCATACGGCATTTAAATTCGGAGGAATTGTAGCTATAAGTTTCTGGAGCATGGTGGCTGTGTTCCTTAGCGGTGTTATCGGGAGGTTCATTTACATACAGATTCCCCGTTCAATCGAAGGGCGGGAATTAAGTTTAAACGAAGTTAAAGGGCTGAAAGGTGATATCGGCAACATTATAAAGAAAGATTACAACCTGGATGAAGAAAGTTATAATGAAATAATAGAATCTACAAAAAGGAAATTTGAAGTCCATAATTCAAACGTAATTTTTCGTTATTTCAGTAAACGAAATGAAGATTCAAAGGCGATAAAAAGTATTAAGAATCTTTTAAGGAAAAACAATCTTTCGCGGACAGAATCAAAAAATGTTTTAACGCTGGTTAAAAATGAAATTTCACTGAACCGGAAAATTGACCGGCTGGTGACCATGCAAAATCTGTTTAAATACTGGCATGTGGCACATTTGCCTTTTGCACTTGTGATGCTTATCATTATGGTTATTCATGTGATTGTTACTATTGTTTTTGGATATCGCTGGATATTATAAACTATGGAAGTACTCATTGAAAATATAGCAGTTTATGGCGGAGTTCTGATTTTTTGCGCAATTATCATTTTTATTTATCTGCGCAAACAAAAAAGGGAGTCAAAAGTTGTTGAAGCGAAAATAGAAAAAGCAAAGCTTAATGGACTGTTTGAGCCGATTTCACTTCACCCGGTCATTGATATTAATAGCTGTATCAAGACCGGAGCCTGTATTCTCGCATGTCCGGAACGGGATATACTGGGAATACGGAACGGCAAGGCAACCACAATAAATGCATCACGATGTATTGGCCACGGCGCCTGCTTTCATGCCTGCCCAACTCAGGCTATAACCCTGTGTATCGGGACAGAAAAGCGTGGTGTTGACCTGCCTCATGTGAACCAAAACTTTGAGACCAATATGTCAGGTATTTTTATTGCCGGCGAATTGGGTGGGATGGGTCTAATCAAAAATGCCGTAGAACAAGGAAGACAGGCCGTAGAGAATATAGTTAAGATGGCAAAGAAAACACACGAAGCGACTTATGATCTCGTAATTGTCGGTGCAGGTCCTGCCGGAATTTCTGCTTCATTAACTGCCAAAAAACATAATTTAAAATTTCTAACCCTTGAACAGGATACTCTCGGAGGTACCGTCTTTACCTTTCCCAGATCTAAAATTGTCATGACTTCTGTTATGGAACTTCCACTATTTGGTAAAGTGAAACTTTTTGAAACGAGCAAATCGGAATTGCTTGAACTGTGGAGAAAAGTGCTTGGTCAAAACGGTATCGCTATTCAGGAAAACACAAAGGTTGAGGCAATTCATACTCAAAACGGGCATTTCAGGGTTGAAGCAAAGAATGGTGAGCAATATACGGCAAAAAATGTATTACTGTCCATCGGGCGCAGAGGAACTCCACGGAAGTTGAATGTCCCGGGCGAAGACACAGAAAAGGTGGCCTATCGGCTTCTTGAACCCGAGGAGATTCATAAGAAAAATATCCTTGTCGTTGGTGGCGGAGATTCTGCAATAGAATCAGCACTTATGCTTGCCGATCATAACAAGGTGACACTTTCATACCGTAACGATGTGTTCCAGCGCATCAAACCTAAGAATAATGAGAGGATCAATGAAGCTATTGTTCAGGGGCAGGTTGATGTTATGTTTAGCTCGAATGTAGAAGAAATCGGGAAAGAAGAAATTACCTTATCAAATAAAGATGGTGAAAAAATAAAACTGAAAAATGATCTTGTTTACATTTTTGCAGGAGGGGAATTACCAACCCAGTTTCTTGAAAAAGCAGGAATACAGATCACGAAAAAATTCGGGGAAGCAATTTTGAAACACAAATAAATTAAATTTAATATTTGAAAAGAATTTTTCAATACGGTATGGGGATAAGAAGAACAATCATTTTCATTTTTGTGATTGTGTTGACTGGTTTTAAAGGGTTCAATCAGATTTCACCAGGCGACCTTGCAGCTCCTCATGCCCATTTGGAAGGAATGTCGAATTGCACCGAATGCCACATATTGGGTGAAAAGGTTTCGAATGATAAATGCCTTAAATGTCATACCGAACTGAAAAAGCGAATTGACCAGCAAAAAGGTTATCATTCATCCTCTGTTATCAAGGGTAAAGAATGTGTTTCCTGTCACAGTGATCATCACGGGAGAAATTTCGAGATTGTCAGGATAGTTCTTGAAAAGTTTGATCATAAGGAGACCGGCTACGAATTGGCAGGAGCTCATGCAAAGAAAGAATGTAAAGATTGTCATAAACCTGAATTCATCACTGATCAGGAGATTAAGAAAAAAAAGAAAACATACCTGGGTTTGGGCAGGGAATGCCTGGCTTGTCATACAGATTACCATCAGAAAACTTTATCAACCGATTGTGCCTCATGCCATGATTTTGAAAAATTTAAACCGGCACCAAAATTCGACCACAGCAAGGCGAAATATAAATTGCTGGGTAAACACCAGCAGGTTGAATGTTTGAAATGTCATAAAATAGAAACCCTGAACGGCCAGAAACACCAGGAATTCACAGGGGTACTTTTTGGAACCTGCACAAATTGCCATAAGGATGTTCACAATAATCAGTTCGGGCAAAATTGCATTCAATGCCATACTGAAGAGTCCTTTCACAATATCAAGGAGATGAAAAATTTCGATCATTCGAAAACCAATTACAAACTTGAAGGCAAGCATAAATTTGTAGCCTGTAATGCATGTCACAAGACCAAATATACCGATCCCCTCAAACATGGCAAGTGCACAGACTGCCACAAGGATTACCATGAGAAGCAGTTCGCCAAACAGGGAATTTCACCCGATTGTTCGACTTGCCATAATCTAAATAGTTTCGCAGGATCAAGTTACACTATTGACCAGCATAACACGACTGTTTTCCCATTGCAGGGCGGTCATCTTGCTACACCTTGTTTCACCTGCCATAAGAAGGAACAAAAATGGAGTTTCAAAAATATAGGTAAACGATGCATTGATTGTCATGAAAATATCCACCAAACACTGATCAGCGATAAGTTCAATCCTGAAGGCGCCTGCGAAAGTTGCCATAATGTGAACCGGTGGGGTGAGATAAAATTTGATCATGCAAAAACGAACTTTGCCCTTTCCGGTGCTCATCAGAAACAAACCTGTCGCTCATGCCACTTCATTAAACAGGATGACGGGACGGTTCGGCAGCACTTCATCGGATTGCCTGTAAGCTGCAATAGTTGCCACAAAGACAAGCATAACAAACAGTTCGAAAAAGAAGGAGTTACAGATTGTATCTCCTGCCACGATGTAAACGACTGGAAAGCTGCAAAATTCGATCATAACAATTCACGGTTCAAACTTGACGGCAAGCATCAAAATATTGCCTGCAACAAGTGTCATAAGCCGGTTCAAACAGCTCAGCTAACTTATATTCAATACAAATTCGAGAATATCCGATGCGAAGCCTGTCACAAATAATATTGTTGCTGACACTCAGTGTCGGCCTTTATGCTCAATCGCCTCATGGCAATAAGCTGACCATGGCCTGTGCGGATTGTCATAATCCCAAAGGCTGGAAAATGGAAGAGGGAACTTATTCGTTCCGGCATGATAAAACTCAATTCCCATTGGAAGGCATGCACCAGGATGTCAATTGCAAATCGTGTCATCCTTCTCTGATTTTCTCCGAAGCGCAGACAGAATGCGTCTCCTGCCATGCCGATATGCATGAACAAACGGTTGGTATGGACTGTGAAAGATGCCATACACCGAAAACTTGGCTGGTCAACAATATTAACGAGATACATTCGCACAGCCGTTTTCCGCTCACCGGCCCTCACATGACTGCCGATTGCTACAGTTGCCATCCGTCGGCTTCTTTATTAAAGTTCGAACCATTGGGTGTGGATTGTTATGATTGTCACCAGAATGATTATGTAACTGCAACCAGTCCGAATCATGTTCAGGGAAATTTTTCGACCGAATGCCTGGACTGCCATAATATGAATGCTTTTTCCTGGAGCAGTGCAGGTTTTAACCATTCTTTCTTCCCACTAACTGAAGGCCATGCCTTGAATGATTGTCAGTTATGCCATGCAGGGAATGATTATTCCACCGCTTCACCCGAATGCATTTCCTGCCATCAGACAGATTATAATGCAGCTTCCAATCCAAACCATCAGATTGCAGACTTTTCTACCAGTTGTACTGATTGCCACTCCACTCTTCCGGATTGGAAACCAGCAAAATTCACCGGGCATGACGGACAATATTTCCCGGTATATTCAGGCAAACATGCTGGGGAATGGGACTACTGTGTGGATTGCCATACTGATCCCAATAATTTTGCAACCAACAGTTGCATCATCTGTCATGATCATAATCAGCAGGATATGGATGAGGAGCACGGTGGAATTGGCGGATATGTTTATACCAGTGCTGCTTGTTTTGAATGTCACCCAACCGGAGAGGCTGAGGGAGGTTTTGACCACAATTTATCCAATTTCCCGCTTACAGGCGCCCATCTTACAACGGAATGTCTGGAGTGTCATGCCACAGGATATGAAGGCACTACAATGATATGCGGAGACTGCCACGAGGTGCCTTACAATCAGACCACCAATCCGAACCATATCGCAACGGGAATATCAGACGATTGTGCTGCATGCCACACTACGGAACCCGGCTGGATACCCGCCACTTTCGGAGTACATAATGAATATTACGCATTAACAGGCGGGCACGCTGAAATAGCAACCGATTGCTACGCTTGCCATACCGGAGATTATAACAATACGCCTATCGTATGTTTTGGATGCCATGACGATAACTTTAATCAAACAACAAATCCAAACCATGTAGCCATAGGCATTCCGAATGATTGTGCCGCTTGTCATACTACAAATCCTGAATGGACACCTGCTACATTCGGTATTCATAACGATTATTATGTTCTTGCCGGAGCACATTCGGCAATAGCAAATGATTGTGCTGCATGTCATAATGGTGATTACAATACAACTCCGAACACTTGTTACGGTTGTCATGCTGATGATTACAATCAGACAACCGATCCCCCACATCAAAGTGCTCAGTTCCCGATCGATTGTGAAGCCTGCCATAGTCAGAGCGCCTGGGAACCGGCAACATTTGATCATGACGGACAGTTTTTCCCGATTTACAGCGGGGAACATGAAGGCGAATGGGACAATTGCAGTGATTGCCATAGCAATCCTGGAAATTATGCTGTATTTACTTGTTTACCCTGCCATCTCCAGCCCGATATGGACGAGGAACATAACGGCATTCCGGGATATGTTTATAACAGTGATGCCTGCCTGGCTTGTCATCCTGATGGTAGCGGAGCCGGAGGTTTTAATCATAACTCAACGAATTTCCCTCTGACGGGTGCTCATACAACAGTTGACTGTATTGAATGTCATGAAAACGGGTATGCAGGAACTTCGACAATATGTTTTGATTGTCATGATGACGCGTATAACCAAAGCACAAATCCGAATCACAATGCCATTGGAATTCCAAATGATTGTGCTACCTGTCATACAACAAACCCTGACTGGTCGCCGGCCACATTTGCAATTCACAACGATTATTATGTCCTGGTGGGCGCTCATGCTGCAATCGCAAATGATTGTGCGGCCTGTCATAACGGGAATTACAACACCACACCGAACACCTGTTACGGTTGTCACGCTGATGATTACAACCAGACTACCGATCCTCCGCACCAGAGCGCACAATTCCCGACTGATTGTGAAAGCTGTCATACACAGACCGCCTGGGAACCTTCAACCTTTGATCATGACGGACAATACTTTCCGATTTATAGCGGCGAACATAACGGAGAATGGGACCAGTGCAGCGATTGCCACACCAATCCAGGCAATTATGCAGTATTTACATGTTTACCATGCCATCCTCAGGGAGAAATGGATGATGAACACGATGGTATTCCGGGCTACCAGTATAACAGCGATGCGTGTCTGGCTTGCCATCCGGACGGAAGTGCATCCGGAGCCTTTAATCATAATTCAACCGGTTTTCCTTTGACGGGCGCTCATAACTCAGTTGCATGCATTGATTGTCACGAAAACGGATATTCGGGCACCTCAACATTGTGTTTCGATTGTCATGAGGATGCATACAACCAAAGTACAAACCCAAACCATAATGCGCTTAACATTCCGAATGACTGCAATAATTGTCATACCACGAACCCTAATTGGGCACCAGCCACATTTTCAATTCATAACAATTATTATCCTTTAACAGGCGGGCACGCAACCGTTGCTGGTGATTGTTTCTCCTGTCATAACGGCAATTATAACAATACTTCCACAAATTGTTTTGATTGTCATACCAATAATTACAACCAGTCAACTAATCCGAACCACATTGCCCTTGGTATTCCGAATGATTGTGATAACTGTCATACTACAAATCCTGACTGGACACCGGCTTCATTTTCGATTCACAATAATTATTATCCTTTAA
>JAGVPB010000009.1 GCA_020052415.1 Bacteroidales bacterium
AAATGTTGGAGGTAGCTCTTTCTCTCTTGATGTGCTGCTCGCGTGTCTGCAGCGCCATACGCAGGGCTGTATTTCCTTTGGCGTCCTTTGATATTCCGATGATCCGCCCCGGTATACTGCGTTTATAATTTTCTGTAGTTGCAAAATATCCTGCATGGGGGCCTCCAAATCCCATCGGAATTCCGAATCGTTGTGTTGATCCAACCACGACATCAGCGCCCCATTCACCCGGAGGCGTAAGCAATGCGAGGCTCAGTAAATCGGCAGCCACGGCAACCGATACCCCTTGCAGATGGGCTTTTTCGACAAAGGAACGGTAATCATTTATTTCTCCCGACTGATCAGGATATTGAAGGATAGCGCCGTAAATTTTTTCATCGGCTGCCATCACATTGTGATTACCAATAATAAGTTCAATTCCCAGAGGATTTGACCTATTCTTCAGTACCGCAATAGTTTGGGGAAAGAGTTGTTCTGAAACAAAGAATTTATTGGCGCCTTTTTTTATTGATTCTCTCGAACGGGCATTGAAAAGCATGATCATGGCTTCGGCGGCAGCACTGCCTTCGTCAAGAAGTGAAGCATTGGCAATGGGCAATCCGGTCAAATCAGAAACCATGGTTTGAAAAGTAAGCAAAGCTTCGAGCCTGCCCTGTGATATTTCGGCCTGGTAAGGAGTATATGAGGTGTACCATCCCGGATTCTCGAGTACGTTTCGCTGGATGACACCCGGTGTAATGGTTGGATAGTAACCAAGACCAATATAGGTTTTGAAAATTTTATTTTTTGATGCCAGTTTTTTTAAATGATCAAGGTACTCATATTCATTGATGCCTTTGGGTATGCTTAGGGGGCGTTTTAATCTTATGGCAGCGGGAAGCGTCCTGTCAATCAATTCATCCAGTGTGGAAATCCCGATTTCAGACAACATTTTCTTCTGTTCATTCACGTCGGGGCCATTATGCCTTTCAATAAAATTATTGGTAATCATATTAGTATTATTTAATCACAAGTTTGATGCAATGATAAAATCACAATGCGGGCAAAATTATAAATCTTCACAATTAAAAAAAGGAATTGTTGATTATAGTTTATAAACCGTGAAGCAGGATTGATACAAAATCATTTTTCAAGCGAAATATTACCGTTCAATTTAAAATAGCCACAATGGGATAAACCTGCCCGCCGAAGCTAAAGCCTTTGCAAGTCAGGACGGGAACATCAAGGTTCAGTAAGTGTTTCTTTTTAATTCATAGTAGCCTGTTGCGAAAAGCTTAAAATATCGCCACCAAATCACGGAAACACCAAATTGCACCAAAAGGAATTAAAAAGTTTATCAGTTGACTTTAGTGGGCTTTGGAGGTTTGGAGCTTTGGTGGCAGAAAAATAAATCAGAAATTATTGTGTATCAGTTTATCCGTTTTAAGTATAATTTACCATGCCGGAACTGCAAATACTGATTAAGTTCAGTACGGTTGCTTTTTCTGTATCTTAACCGAAGCATCAATCCAGGACAAAGGATTGTTTGCTTTAAGCAGTGTCTGAATTTCACTGAAGGGGATGAATATTTCGGTAGGTCCTGAAGAATAGGAAGCGATATGGTATAAATTATAGTAAAATCCTATCCCGTCCTTATTGATGTAAAAGTTATCCGTACATTCGATATAGTCCATAAAAAAACCGGTTTCACTGAGGTCTTCCACAGGAAGGATACCGTTCATCTTCCTGAGCTTCTCATTTAAAATCATGTTGATATGAACCCTGCTGTTTTCCCTGAAAACATCGTCCAGTGTAAGTCGCTTCCTTTGCCCGAGATCGCAAACAAAATACTCTGTCATCGTAATGCTGTGGGGGCCACCGGTATAGGCAGTTTTTTCTATTTTTAATGAAATAATATTGTTCTCATTGTAACAGATGTTCATCGAAATGTTCTTCTCCCAGTGAAACAAGGCCCTCGACGACGGTGTTTCCAGGCCATCGGTGATTGTGAAATAGGAATTGAAAAAGTCTGCAGCCAGATTTTCAAGGATCATTTGGGGAGAACTGAATCCGACAGTTTCATCAAAAAGGAAATTGGTGATTGTCTTATCTAGCGTTTCTTTCAAAGGACTATCCGGCGGCAGGTCAGGATAAAGGAGAACAAGATTTATTTTTGCTTTGGGGGAATTCCTCGTTATTCTGTCTTCGTTTTTAATGTATTTCTGATCCGACATCGAATAACAAGTGAAGGGTGTGCTGCCATCTGAGTAATTTTCCTTTAACATAAAAGGTATGGCTTTTTCATTTTGTCTTCTTTGCCAGGTTCCAGAAATACTGTTCCCATTATCAAATGTACCATTGAAGCTTGAGCCGTAGTTTGAAAATTCATTTATTACCACCGAATTTCCTGTAATGCTTCCTTCGATCGGGATTGTTTTTCCGTACCGAATGTTGCCTTCATTTCCCGGATCAGGAAAAAAATAATAATAAAATCCTGATATTTTTCCGTTTTGGGAAAACATATCCATCGAAATGCTCATGGATGTATCAAGGCTTCCGGTAAAGTGTTTGTAAAAATTTTGGCTGGAATAATTTTGTGATGTCGCGGCAACAGCTATAATGGCCGGGATTACCGGTAACATGATTTTTATATACTTAAGCTGCGACATATTGTATATTTGCAATTATAATTTTCCTTTCAATTGGTCAGATATTTGAGATCAACAATTTATAATTGATTTATTAACAGTCTTTAAAAATGATAATAGTTTTTTTAAGATCATATATTTATGACTGACACGTACCAAACTTTGATAAACAAATGTTGTCGTTATACTGTTATTTATTATTATTGTTCAGTACATGATAAACTTAATTTTATTTATAACTAAAGCACAGAAGAGCAGCGCCGGACTATGAAGTATAAAATTTTAGCATTTATTATAAATTTAGGATTAATCCCATTCGGACATATCACGGGTCAGACCAATGGTGCATTGTATATGTCCACTTATTATAAATATGCCTCAGTTGAGAATATCAATGTGAGCGGATTTTCGGGGCTCACCATCGAAGGCTGGTGTAATATGGATCAGTATATGCCTTTTGGAGATGCCACAGGAAATCCCATCTTTGTAAAAGAAGCCACTTTTTCAAGCCCGTATTACAACTACGGATTTATACTTATGGTTCTCAACGAGCAGCACTACCAGGGGCATGACAGGAGGCTTGCGTTCGGTCTGAATTTCGGAACAAATGGCGAAACTCATATCGGCCTGCATTCAAACAGTGAAGTCCCGCTGAACGAGTGGCATCATCTTGCCGGTACGTGGGACGGCGTCAACATGAAAGTTTATATTGACGGTGTTCTGGACGGGACTTATGATGTCAGTTCACTGGGTGCGATTTACGATCCCGACTCGGTAATGCATTTCGGTGCAAGGATGCTCGGTAATCAATATGCTTTTCAGTTCGGAGATATAGATGATGCCCGTATCTGGAATTATGCCCGGACTGAAAGTGAGATCAGGGAATCAATGTATAAGGAACTCAGCGGTGCCGAAACAGGGCTTTATGCCTGCTACAAATTTAATGAAACGAGCGGCCAAATCCTTACCGATTCGGGGATTAACGGATTGGACGGATATCTTGGGGCGACCAGCGGTGGTGATGTATATGATGCCGCACGTGTCAGTTCGACAGCGCCGATACCTTATTATACTGTACAGAATGGATCGTGGGAAGATGCCGCTACCTGGGCAGCCGGACAATCGGCTCCTTTCAGCAACTGGGCAAGAGCCGCTGTGGTTCATACGGTAAATATAAATTCGGATGTTATGGTTGAAGGCCTTACGGTTGAACCCGGTGGAAGCTGTGCGATCAACCCTGGAAAGAGCCTGACCGTGAACGGTGATCTGATCAATGATGCCGGAAATTCAGGGATCTTTATTAAGTCGGATGCAACAGGAACCGGATCGCTGATTGAGCACAACGGTGTTTCAGCCACAGTTGAGCGATACCTCACCGACAGTTGCTGGCATTATATCTCCGCCCCTGTTGATGACCCGCTTGCAGGAGTCTTTCTCGGCATGTATCTGAAAACGTGGGATGAACCCGCCGGAACCTGGATTGATATCACAGACGAAAATGAAGTATTGGCAACCGACATGGCCGGTTATGCGCTCTGGACATATCATACGGATACGGCCGTTTTTACCGGCGTGCTCAATGCCGGGTCAAAAACCCTGAATGTAACCCATCAGGGTACTGCAACCGACACCATTGATGACGGTTATAATTTTGCTGGTAACCCCTACCCTTCCTCACTTGACTGGAACGCGGATGATGGCAGCGGATGGACAAGAACGGCCGGTAATGTTTATAATACCCTTTGGATTTGGAATCCCGCATTTGGCAATTACGGCGTATATATAAAAGATGCTGTTACGGGAACCAACGATGTGGATAATATCATTCCGCCCCACCAGGGATTTTTTGTTTTTTGCAGCCAATTGAACGGGTATATAAGCGTGAATGACAGTGCCAGGATTCATGGTTCGAAAGATATTTATAAATCCGGAGACCAGGCTTATTCCTTGCTGAAATTAAAAGTGGTGGGCGGCTATGGTTCGGATGAAACGATATTAAGCATTCAGCCGGAAGCCTCGGCGAGTTATGAAAGTCAGACTGATGCTTTGAAAATGAGAGGCTATGAAACGGCTCCCCAGTTTTACACACTTTCAAAAGATAACCGGGAGTTGTCAATAAATTCGTTTCCCGAATCGGAAGATTACCGTGTAATTCCTTTATGTTTAGGAGTGGGAATGCCGGGCGAATACATGATGACAGTGAGTACCTTCAGCGGATTCGATCCTTCAGATAATATTTTTCTTGAGGATTTGAAGGAAAATGTATTCACAAAGATTGAAGATGAGAATATGTCCTACAGTTTTTCATCCGATCCCCTTGATCAGCCCGGACGCTTTCTCCTTCACTTTACCGGCGGGATGAATGTACCGGAACCGCAAACCGGGTTAACCAGCCTAAATGTTTATTCCTTTGGCCACGACATCTTCATTAAGTCGGAAAAAGGGCTGAGCGGAACTGTAAGAATCTTTGATATTACAGGCAGGGAATTGAAAGCGGATAAACTTTACAACGAATTCCTCATAAAATTAAATCTTACGGGCCAGACCGGTCATATGATTGTAAATATTGTTGCCGATCAGGGAGTTATAAACAGGAAAGTTTACCTGAGGTAATCCTATGATATAACCTTGTTATGCGGCCTTTTATAAGCAGACAGACATATATAAATTGCTAAAACGAGACAGAAATGCGAACAAGAATCAGACATACTATCACATCGTTTTGACGACATCTTTAACTTTGACAAAATATAACATTATGGCTAAGACATTCTTTATTTTCCTCCTGTTCTTCTTACCTAATTTTTTATTGGCACAGGACGTTAAAAACACTTCTTATACAACAACGACAGGAGAAAAAGTCTTACGTTTGGAGACAACTATTCCAGTTGATAAGAAGGAAGCGTGGAAATTATTGGCTTTAGCTGATGGCTGGAAAAAATGGGCCGCACCTGTTGTCTCTATTGATTTAAAGGTTGGTGGCATTATTTTGACAAATTATGACACGACAAAGACTGTTAATGATTCCAGTACAATTCGTCTGCCTATAATAAACTATATTGAGGGAGAGATGCTGACTCTAAAAGTCGAACTCAACAATTCATTTTCGTTAAAGGCTCAACAGGAAGATCAAAATCTCCAAGAAATTATCCAAATCATTCCGGTTAGAAAAAATAAAACAAAAATTGTTTCTACAATGATTGGTTGGGGAATTGGTGAACACTGGGACAAAACATATAACTTCTTTTTAAAGGGTAATGAATGGACATATGAACAAATTGCAAAACTTTATAAAAAGTAGCCGAACTTAATAATAAGTAAGGACAAGTGAAAGACGCCATATAATCGTCTAGGCTGCCCCACCAGCGTTAGCTGACGGGGAGAACCTCTCACACCATCCCGCCTGGTGCGGGATGGTTCATTAAGATGCGTAGCAATTTTCTCTTAAATCGAAAGCATTGACACATAACCACTTTTACATAAGCCTTATAATAGTTGTACCAAGAATAGGGCTTTGGGCTATAGCCCAGTCAGCCATCAAGGTCTTAATGTTTGCCCTATCTGCCCGCAACATGGATCGTTCGCTAAAAATGTCCGCAGGACATTTTCTTAACGCTCCGCCATCTTCATTGCTTGGATCACTTCAAACCACCTTGTCCCGCCATAGCAGAACTGATACTTCAGGGCGTTACCCCGGCGAATAAGGGACTTTCACCCTCTGGAAAATTATTGCACACTTTCGCTTGCCCGTTAAAGTTTATTTGTATTTTTAAACTTTTTACTGAGCTTGCGAAGTGTGTGCAATGTATGTTCATGCAGGGTACACACACGCGGTATAGCCAATAAGGATTTCAGAGGTATGCGAAGGGTTGTAGCCCGCTTCAACTATTCGTGTAACCTGAAAGGAAATCATCCACAATCCCTTACTGGCCATACCGCCAAACTTTAGCGTTCATTATAAAAGACAGGAGTACCCAAAATGAGATTAGGAAAATGAAAGAGACTTTTATTAGTAAAATATGCCATGATTTAAAAGAAAGTCAGATTAATTGGAAAGTTGTCATTACTTTAATTCCAATTGCATTTATCACATATCTCTTTCATGAATCTGGACATTGGACACTTGGAGAACTTTTAGGAAATGACATGACACTAAGTTTAAATAATTCCTCTCCCCAAAACGGACATTTTATAGATGATTCAGATGCTTTATGGTCTGCAATAGGCGGTCCTGTTTTTACAATACTTCAAGGATTAATATTTTTATTGCTTACTTGGTTGACGAAATCAATTTATTCATATTCCATTACATTTTTTGCTGTATTTTCAAGATTTTTCTCAATTGTTTTCGGCGAAATTAATTTGCAAGATGAAGCAAGGATAGCATCAATGTTGGGTACGAATAAGTATATAATTGCAGCGATTGTGCTAACTATACTATTTTTGATTTTGTGGAGATGCAATCGGATTATGAATCTAAATATGAAAGCGGTGGGATATTTTGCCGTCTTGGGAACGTTTGCAATACTAACTGTGATAGGAGTAAATGAATTAATTATGATAAAATAAAAAACAACGGGGAACAAATACGATATAGCGTTCATTATTAAAAACAGTAGAAACCAAAATGAAACAGAAACATATGAAAATTAAACTAAGTGTTTTATTATCCATTTTAATATTTATGAATGGATGTGCAAATTCAGAAAATATAAATGGATTTTGGTCGGGTATTCTACTCCCCATTTTTTAGACCACGAAATTACTTTTCTTAATTGAAATTAATAATATTAGTTGTTGTTGTATTGCTGTTAATATCGGGAAATAACT
>JAGVPB010000070.1 GCA_020052415.1 Bacteroidales bacterium
AAATGTTCTTGTAATTATTGAAAATGATGCATTTTGTTTATATCCTTCAAAGTGAAACAGATTTTAAATATTATATTGGCTATACGACCAATGTAGAAAAGAGACTGTCATTCCACAATTCAGGTAGGCAGCATTCAACAAAAAACAGGATTCCTCTCAGATTAGTTTTATTTGAAGAGTATAGCACAAAAGTAGAAGCACTGAAAAGAGAAAAGCTGATCAAAAGTTACAAAGGAGGAGAAGCTTTTAAAAAATTGATTTCAGGGGTGTAGTCCCGCCTTCGGCGGGACGCTTCGTTCGGGACGAAGAGGTCGGTCCCGCCGCAGGCGGCAGAATCTCCCGAACCGACAATAAAAATGATTATAAATTTTATCTGAAAAGTATCTCAGGATATTACTTATCCATTGTCTTAAATATTTCTTGCCTCTTTAGCTCAGCTGGTAGAGCAGCTCACTCGTAATGAGCAGGTCGTGGGTTCGAGTCCCATGAGAGGCTCTCATTTCTTATTTATTTCTGAACTCTCTTAACGAATTTAATTCAACTCTTTTTCTTAAAACCGAAAACATTTAAAAAAAGCTAAATTTGTCAGGGTCAAAAAATATTTCCTCATGTTGATTATCGAGCGGTCCGGCAAGGATCCTTATTTTAATGTTGCTGCTGAAGAATACCTTCTGAAAACCATTAACGCTGACTGTTTTATGCTTTGGCAAAACGATCCTTCAATAATTGTCGGAAAGCACCAGAATGCCCTCGCCGAAATCAATTTACCCTTCATTCTTGATAAGAAAATTCCGGTCATCAGAAGAATATCAGGCGGAGGCACGGTGTATCACGATCACGGAAATATCAATTTTTCATTTATTAAAACCGGGGAACGTGACAAACTCGTTGATTTCAGAAAGTTTTTAGACCCGGTAATCGGTGCATTGAATCAACTTGGAATCCCGGCTAAGTTTGAGGGCAAAAATGATCTTAGGGTAAACGGACTAAAAATATCCGGTAATGCTGAACACGTTTACAGGAACAAAGTTCTTCATCACGGAACACTTCTGTATTCATCGGATTTAACCATAATTAAACAGGTTTTTAACAATAATCCTGAAAAATTTGCTGATAAAGCGGTTCGGTCGTTAAGAAGTAATGTTGCTAATATTACGGATTTCATCGCTGAACCATTGCATGTAAATGAGTTCATGCAAAAAATTACAGCTTATATTGAGAAAAACTCGGGAACCATTGATATCATTGGCTTGAAAACCAATGATATTATTGAAATTAACAAATTAGTCACTGAAAAATATGGCACCTGGCAATGGAATTTCGGGTACTCGCCTCCGTATATTTTCAGAAATGAGGTGGAAACGGATCAGGATACTTTCAATATCGAGCTGCATGTTAAAGACGGAATGATTAATAATCCGGAATTAAAGATCAACGGAAAGATTTCGGGAATTAATAATATTTTTGAATATTTGCTGAATGGTAAAAAGCATGAATTCCATACGCTGCAAGCCCTGGTGTTGTCGAACTCCTTATTCCTGGAATCTAATAATTTTAGTCCCAACATTTTACTGCGGCTGTTGTTTTAGTTTGAAAATTTAAAGAAATGAAAAAAGCACAGCTTATTTTTGATCGTTTATGGATGGATTACATCACGCGCAATCCGGAGGTTAAGAAAATTTATGACCTTTTTATTTCAAAAGGTGAGCAAGTCGTCAACGACCATATCGCATTCCGGACATTTGATGATATCCGTGTAAATATTGATGTATTTTCGAAACCTTTTATTGATGCAGGCTATGTGTATAAAGGTGAATATTATTTCACGGAAAAACATTTGTATGCAAGGCATTATGAGCATAAAAAATTTATCAGTGCACCGAGGGTCTTCATCAGTGAACTGAAGTTAAAGGAATTCGGTAAAAACCTTCAGGAAACAATTGACAGTATCATTGATTCAATACCTGTGAACCTGCTTCAGCCAAATGAGCTTATATTTTCAGGGAACACCTGGGGAACTCCATCATTCGAAAAATATTCACAGCTCAGAAGGGAATCGGAATATGCAGCCTGGGTTTATATCCACGGTTACAGGGCAAATCACTTTACCATCAGTGTAAATGCATTGAAAAAATATGATACCCTTCAAAAAGTAAATCAACTTTTAAAGGATAATGGATTTCTTTTAAACGATTCTGCCGGAGAAATAAAAGGAACACCGGAACAATTACTGGAACAATCGAGTACAAAATCGGGTATAATTACCGTCAGTTTTCAGGAAGGGAATTTCCAGGTTCCTTCTTGTTATTATGAATTTGCAAAACGTTATCCGGATAAGGACGGTAAGTTGTATTCAGGATTTATTGCAAAATCAGCCGATAAAATATTTGAAAGTACCGATTATTACGAGAAGTAAATCACATTTGAAATTCAGGATACAATCATTCAATTTGCATGGAATCCGAAATCATTAATATTAATGTTCAGTCCGATTTGAATCTTCTAACTGTAGAGTTTGAAGGGGAAATATACACAGATTATAAACACAGGCTATTGTATGCAACCGATGCGTCTGCATACAGGCAAATACCGGTTGGAATCGCATTGCCTGCCAATATTGAAGATGTAAGATCGCTGATCCGGTTCGCAAAAAAGCATAACTCATCCCTGATCCCGCGTACAGCCGGGACTTCTCTTGCAGGTCAGGTAGTAGGAGCCGGTATAGTGGTTGATGTCTCAAAACACCTGAACAGGATCCTTGAAATTAATGCAACAGAGAAATGGGTAAGGGTTGAACCCGGCGTGGTGCTTGATGAACTTAACAAAATACTCGAAGCTTCCGGGCTTTTCTTCAGCCCTGAAACCTCAACCTCCAACCGGTGTATGATCGGCGGCATGGTTGGGAACAATTCGTGCGGCGCTCATTCGCTGATTCATGGCAGCACCCGTGATCATATTATATCCATTCAAGCTGTTCTGAGCGACGGGACAATTGCAGAATTCGGTCCGTTAAGGGCTGATGAATTCAGGCGTAAGTGCGAATTGAAATCACTCGAAGGCGATCTTTACAGAAATATTGCTGCTATACTTGACAATCAAGAGAATAAGGCGGAGATTCGCAGCCAATTTCCTGACAAATCCATAAAACGCAGGAACACAGGCTATGCAATTGATCTTTTACTCGAAACGGAACCCTTTACTGAAACGTCAGAACCATTCAATTTTTCGAAGTTGTTAGCCGGATCAGAGGGAACCCTTGCTTTCATAACCGAAATCACACTCAGTCTCGATCCGCTTCCGTTGCCGGTTAAAGGATTGATTTGCGTCCATTGCAAAACCCTCGAAGATGCTTTACTTGGGAATTTAATTGCTCTGAAATTCAATCCGGGTGCGGTTGAATTGATGGACGAAACGGTAATGGAGTTAAGCAAAACAAACATCAGTCAAAACAGGAACCGTTTTTTTATCGAAGGAAATCCCGCTGCTATGCTGATCATTGAATTTGCAAGAAACAGCAAAGAAGAGATTCTTGAAATTTCAAAAAATCTTGAATCTGAGATGCGGCAGTCAGGTTATGGTTATCATTTTCCGGTGCTTTTTGGTGAAGATATAAATAAAGCCTGGGAAGTGCGTAAAGCAGGTTTAGGTCTGCTTTCAAATATGCCGGGAGATGCCAAACCGGTTCCGGTAGTTGAAGATGCAGCGGTGAGGCCGCAGGATTTGCCGGATTATATTAAGGAATTTAATCAGATTCTGAAAAATCATAACCTTAAATGTGTTTATTATGCCCATATCGGGACGGGCGAATTGCATCTCAGGCCGGTTCTGAACCTGAAGGACAGGAAAGATGTGGAACTGATGCACACCATTGCGCATGAAACCGCTAAGCTTGTTAAAAAATACAGAGGCTCTTTATCGGGGGAACATGGCGATGGCAGGCTGAGAGGAGAATTCATCCCTCTGATGATTGGGGAGAAAAATTATCAGCTTCTCAAGCATATCAAGCGGATATGGGATCCTGAAAATATTTTTAATCCCGGCAAGATCATCAACACTCCACCTATGAATACTTCACTAAGGTATGAGCCGGGAAAGGAAACAAGGGAGGTTGATACGGTGTTCGATTTTTCTGATGATCAGGGTTTTCTGCGAAGCATCGAAAAATGCAACGGATCGGGCGACTGCCGGAAATCAGAGATCATCGGCGGTACGATGTGTCCGAGTTTTATGGCTACCCGCGATGAAAATACAACCACCCGTGCCCGCGCAAATACACTTCGTGAGTTCATCACTCATTCGGAAAAAGAAAATCCGTTCAACCACAGGGCCATTTACGATATTCTTGACCTGTGTTTATCCTGTAAAGGCTGTAAATCGGAATGTCCGTCAAATGTGGATATGGCTAAGCTGAAAGCTGAATTCATGCAGCATTATTACGATTCGAATAAAATTCCGTTCAAAACAAAACTTATCGCAGGAATTGACAGAATTAACCATTTTGGTTCAAAGATGCCTTCATTCACAAATTTTATCTTATCAAATAAAGCCACCTCAAAGCAGGTTAAGAAGCTTGCAGGTTTCGCCCCTGAAAGGAATATTCCCTTGCTGTACAGAATTACTTTGAAGAATTACCTCAGTAAAATATCAGCGGTAAAACCGCCGGTCAATGGAAAGGCAGGAAAGGTATATTTGTTTGCGGATGAGTTTACAAATTACAATGATGTCGAAATCGGTATCAAGGCAGTTGAGATTCTGACAAAGTTAGGTTATCAGGTATCGGTTCCTGAACATGAAATCAGCGGCAGAACATATATATCCAAAGGACTGGTTCGGAAAGCAAAAGCCATTGCTGTTAAAAATGTTGCTTTACTCAGGGATATAATTTCTCCTGAAACTCCGTTGATCGGGATAGAACCATCTGCCATTCTGACCTTCAGGGACGAATATCCTGACCTCGCAGGGAATGGACTGAAAGAAGCTGCAAAAACCCTGTCCCAATCGGTATTGATGTTTGATGAATTCATTGTCTCTGAAATTGAGAAGGGAAATATTTCTGAAAAAGAATTTACGCAGGAACCAAAAAAGATCAGAGTTCACGGACACTGCCATCAAAAAGCCATAGCATCCATCAAACCTACAATAAAGATGCTTTCTTTACCCATAAATTATAAACCAGAAGAAATTAAATCAGGATGTTGCGGAATGGCTGGTTCTTTCGGCTTTGAAAAGGAACATTACGAGCTTTCGATGAAGATTGGAGAATTGGTATTGTTTCCTGAAGTACGGAAGTCGGAGCCGGAAGTAATTATTGCCGCACCGGGAACGAGCTGCCGTCAGCAGATTTTTGACGGAACAGGCAGAAAGGCTTATCATCCGATTGAAATTTTATATGATGCCTTGATAAAGTAATATTTGAATTAATCTTTGGAATCTTTAAATCAAAAACAATGTCAGGAATGATTGCCACTAAGGCACTAAGGCACAAAGAAGCACAAAGAAGAATGAGTAAATGCCAGCTCATTCCTGTAATGATCATTCTGACTATATCAGCCTGCAATCCAAAACAAGCCAATAAACCTTTACCGGAGAATAAAGTGAAAGGTAACTGGGCATTCCTCGACGGACGCGGGAATTATAATGAAGCCTTTTTTGGTGACAGCAGTTTTATCACTTATAATATGGCAATGGGAGTTGCCCCGGAATTCAGATACTTTATTAAAAATGACAGTTTGTTCACCAATACCGACAAGCGTAAGAAAGGACTGAACAGGATAGCAAAAGTTGAATGGCTGACCCATGATAAAGTCATCTTTATCACCGAATTCTCCCGCGACACACTTGACCGGCTTACAGATGAACCCATTACGCTCGAAAACACCGACCCTGTGAAGGATTCATCGGTTTTTAAGATCAATATTACCAGGAGATATGAAAAATTTCTGATGGCTAAAGGAATTATCTCTCCGGAAGAAATGGAAGTATTTAAAAAGAAAGGCTCTGTTCCGAAAGATGTGCTGGAGAATAGGAGGTGAGACTTGAGATGATGAGACTTGAGAAATGAGACTTGAAATCGAAACTTGAAACATGAAACCTGGAACTTGTCTCGCCTACGGCGAGATGAAACCTGAAACCTGAAACCTTGAACCTTGAACCTTGAACCTTGAACTAAAGCATAAACACTTTTCCGTCCAATGCCGCTTCCACATTTGGAAATTCGGTTTTAGCTTCAGCTACAAGTTCACTGACCGACTCATAACGGTTCGAAAAATGACCGATGATGAGTTTTCCTGCATTGGCTTGTTTAGCTATCAAAGCTGCTTCAAGAGCTGTTGAGTGAAATTTTTCAGCGGCAACACTCGCTTTGTCATTCAAAAATGTGGCTTCATGATATAACAAATCTACATTTTTTATAAATGGGATCATGGCTTCATAATAGGCAGTGTCGGAACAATAGGCATAGGATCGGGGTGTGTATGGGTCATCGGTAATATCTGTATTTTTCAGGGTCATGCCTCCTTCATCAATAAAATCAGCGCCTTCCTTAATCTCTGCGATCCGGGTCACAGGAATCCTTTTATCAATCATTACCTGCTTGCGTATTCTTCTTTTTCCTGTTTTTTCAGCGAAAAGAAAGCCGCAGGTGGGAATGCGGTGATTGAGCGGAATGGTAGAAATGTTAAGGCTGTTATTTTCATAAATAATTTCGGGAGTTTCCGGATTAACCGGATGGAAAAGGAGGGGATAGACCAGTTCTGTTTCTGAAGCCCGTAACTGGATGTAGATGATCTCTTCAAGTTGTTGCGGTGCGTAAACATGCAATTCTTTGGCTCTTCCCAACAGGTGCATGGAAGAAATGAGGCCAATAAGCCCAAAAAAATGGTCCCCGTGCAAATGGCTGATAAAAATATGATTTATCCGCTGCAATTTAATATGGTTGCGGCGCAACTGGAGTTGGGTGCCCTCGGCGCAATCAACCAAAAAAAAGTGCTCATTGTGGTTAACCACCTGCGATGACGGATTGCGCTTAAGTGTCGGAATTGCCGAATTGCTCCCTAAAATTGTTATACTGAATGTCACAGATAAATTTAAAAATGTAAAGTAAGTGAAAATTAACCAAAAGTTTTAAGGCTCGCCAATATTAAATTAATATTAATTATCTTGTGAACGATTCATCCGATTGAGTTAATATATAATTTTAACCCGCATATTTAAAGAGACATGGTTCAAATCATCAGGTCATATTATACAGAACACAAATCCGTTTTTGAAAAAAACTTCGCGATTGTACTGGATAATTTTGATATTGAGGCAATCCATAAAATGCGCACGAGCACCAAGCGGTTAAGGGCCTTGCTGCTTTTAATCAAATTCCTCTCGCCTGAAAAATTCAAAGCAAAAAGACAACTCAGCAAACTCAGGCTGCTTTTTAAACATGCTGGAAAAATCCGTGAAATACAAATTGAAATGGTAACAATTGATCATTATACGAAAATTTCTGAAAAAAAATATCCGGAATACCTTGAATACCTGAAGGGAAGAGAGCATAAGGAGATTGCCAGATTTCTGAGGGTGCTTCCTGAGATTGATAATAAAGGCCATATTCTGAATGACCCGCAAATTCTGGAAGTCATTCAAAATATTCCGGTTGGAAAAATCAAAAAGAGAGCAGAAGAATTTATTGATCAGAAAAAAGAAATATTGCTGGAACTCAACCAGCATCCTCTGAATTATTCTAAAATTCATGAGAACAGGACTCATTTAAAGCAACTTTATTATCTCTATGAAGTTTTGCGCGAACTCACCGGACAACATGAAATCTTAAAGATGAAAAGTGAAAAGATCAGAGAGATTGAGCAGCTCATAGGTTCATGGCACGACCTGGTAAATTCAAATTCACTGGTGAATGCTTATTTAAAAACGAAAGACAGCCGCCGGAATAAAAAATATAAAGAGCTTGGAAAAAAGGTAGCTGCCGACAGAAAAAAAATGCTGAGGCAAATAACAGGAGTGCTGAATTCAGTGGGACTTAAGGCTGGCGCTAAGGCCCGGCAGGTTTAGTCTTTAGCCACACCAATAACACCGCAGGCAATACGCGCACCAGAATTTCCCGTCGGCTGGGTTTTAAGGTCGTCTTCGCTTTGATGAACTATGATTGATCTTCCGATAATCGAATTACTTCCATCAAAAGTCATCTTCGGATCCACATATTCCATCTTTGCATTCCCCGATTGATCTGCAATAATATTCCCCATATCGCCCTCATGACGCATCTGATCCATTGGTCCGCCATGGCTTACCATCGTCGGGTTGAAATGTCCTCCTGCTGAGGCAGCATCTTTACTGCTGCAATCGCCGAATTCATGTATATGGAAGCCATGCTTGCCGGGCGTCAGTCCATGGATATCAACCATTACTTTTATGCCTGCATCTGCTTGTTCAAATTTAACCGATCCTGAAACTGAGTTACCTTCGGTGGGATAAAGGACACAAATAGCCTTAAGTATTTTGGCACCGTGTCCTTCGTGCATTCCGGATTGTGAATATGCACTGATAAGAGAGCCTGACAGGAGCATCAGTACGGCTAACAATAATCTTTTTGTTTTCATATTAATTCATTGTTAATTTGGTAAAAAAGTGAGAATGAAATTTTCAATCCCAATTGAAATAAACAAAGAAGAATAAAATTGGTTGTAAGATTCACCCTGACTTTTTAATAATATTCACTGGATTAAAAAAAATCCATAAATTTTCTTGACATATCTATCTTGATTGAGTATCTTTATGGCCTTAAACTTAACAAAACACCAATGGAAATGATTGAAAAATATCGTCTTTCCTTAAGTTTACGAAGATTTCCCAGCAATTAACTTAAAAGAAATGCCATGAAGAAAATACCATTAATTGTTGTTATCGTTTTATTCTTGCCGACTGCTATTTATTCTCAGGGCTCTGTTACACCCAACCAGGCTTATCCCGGCGATACTGTAAATCTTTATATTGCCGGCGATGGTACGAATTTTCAGGAAGGTGTATCAATAGTCAGTGTAAACAATGACCAAATTACAATTGTTGCTGGATCAACTGAGGTAACAAGCTGGGCAAGTCTAACCACACGAATTATTATTCCGCCGGATGTAGCTGCCGGTCCCTATCAAATAACGGTTACAACAAATAGCGAAGTTGTTTCTTATGACTTTGAGCTATTAGAACCCAGTGGAGAGCACGTAATTCTTACAATAATTCCTGCAGATCCTTTGTACCTTTCAAGTTTCGATCCGGATGATCCACAAAATTCACCCTTGGTATTTTTAATTGAAATTATAAATAATGAAACTGCAAATACGAATGTTTTTGCAACATTTACCTTAAGAAATGAGGATTATGGTGGTATTATTGGTACAGCTGAAAAAAATTATGGAAAAATAAAGGAAAACGAATCTGTTCAATTTGATAACAGGGAGTTTGATAATTATAACATAGAGAGCACTGCAGGGGCGTTACTTGATGAGGCGATGCAAACAGGAATGCTACCTCCTGGTGAATACTTATATCAAATATCTGTAACAAGCAATGAAGGTGATATGGGTGATGATGAGGGATATAATATAGTTACAAACATTATTTTTTCTATCGACCTCATAGGCCCTGGCAACCCGACCGATGAAAATCCTGAAATCGTTTACTCTCCCAATCCTTATTTCCAATGGTTCTCGATGGCAAATGCCTATGATTTTACTTTGTACGAAGTAATGGAAGGGCAGACAGCGCCGGATGAAATAAGCACCAACCTGCCGGTTTACCAGGAAGCCAACCTTGGAACTACCCAATTCCTTTACCCGAATTATGCAGAGTTACTGGAAACTGGCAAAACGTATGCTTGGCAGGTGAAAGCCTATTTTGAAGGCAGCATGGGACAGGAAACCTTTTACAGCGATGTTTTCTGGTTTAGCTACATGCAGGGCGAAGGGATTTATCTCGACCATATTGAAGTAATACCCGATGAAGTAACTTTAAACACAGGGGAAATCTACCAGTTTCATGCTGTGGGGTTTCATGCAAACGGTGATACGGTGCAGATAAATTGTGATTGGCAAGTGGTGCCTTCTTTTGGTGGTACTATTGATACCGCTGGTTTTTTTGTAGCAGGAAATTCACTTTCAACATTTGCAATTGTTGCAAAATATAATCAATTAAGCAATTATGGTACTGTAACCGTATCATATGCAAATGATTCATATTTTGACATGTATGAATTATTTATAAAAACATATGGCCTTGATAAAAAACATTGAAATTATGAAAACATTTAAGCATTTATATATAATTGTCATTATTAATCTTATCTTATTAAATATTCATATTATTAGAGCTCAATATCCTGACATTGATCAGGATATTGAATTTTATATAAGTAAGCAGACACTTGAAAAAAGTGATTGTTTAGAAGATTCCTATACCAGAGGTACTGATAAATACGAGAATGGGTATTTTGTAGACTCTATTATTGACTCATATAACTCCGTAACAACATGTTTATCAGAAAATCCAAGTTATTCACCTTGTATATCAAGTAATAGTATAGGTACTAATGAACCTCCAAAAACGTGGTATGGCCAAATTTGTCCCGATGTCGATAATGCTCCGCCACCAAGGAATACGGCAACTGGTTATTTAGTCAGAGATTATTATGTTGAATGGAGCAGACCTATTTATCCTTTTATCCCATATTTCTTTTTTCATAAACCAAATGAATACGTTGAATATGATACTGTTAAATCGATCTATACATGCACTAAATGCCCAAATCATTCTTTAGGTGGACAACATGAAATAAGAAATAGAAAGGGTAAAATAATTAAAAATTACGTAGTTAATAGCATAGATATTACTATACCCGAACCTCAAATTATTTTAGGTATAGGAGATAAAGTAGCTGTTTTTGCTAATCCTTATCCTTTTAATAAAGGAACAATTTCATGGTCATCGACTGGCTCAAATTTTACTTATTCTATAGTCAATGATACTGCTTATTTAGTTGGTACGAGTATTGGAATTGGTGAAATTACGGCAAAACTTTCTATTAATAGTTCAACAGTGACAACAAAAGATACTAAACGAGTTTTAACTGTACCTAATCCCCCAAATATACAACTTAAGGCGGTTGCATATAATGATCCTAGTATTAGCCCTCATATTTGTTTAAATGCACAAAATCAATATATAGATGCAAAATTTATTGCTATTGTGAAACCATTAGGTGGTGTTGTTGAAGCTGAAGTTGCATATATGGCAGCCGACACCTTAGTACCAGTAAATATATGGGCTACTGATAAAGTTGGTATTACAGTAGCTAATGATAAAATTAAAGACAGTAGTTTTATTTATGTGAGAGGTTACGCACCAGGAAAATATAAAATCAAGTTAAAACATATAGGTCCTCCTGTAGATAGTGCTTTTGGAGAAGGTACAGTTTTTAATTTTGAGAAAAAAATAGAGAATTTTGAACATTTTCAAAGCATTCATTATGTTGAGGGTACTGGAAATAATGTGTATAGAGAAGCGGTTGATGGTAATGTTAATTTAACAATCGATTCTTATCAAAATGCACAAGCTAACATACTATTGCAAATTGGCGATAAAATGACTAGTGTAGCTCATATAATTATGAATCCGATGCCAATAAATCCTGTCATTAATGAAGTTATAGTACATGCTGAATTACAAGTCCAACAGAAAATAGTTAGAGGACATGTAAACGAAATTTTTCTTGTTCCTTGTAATGGGGCTCCGCATATTTTGGACGATTTTCCAACTGAAGCAAAAAGTGGCACAAAAACTTTTGGTTTAAAACTAAAAATACCAATCCAAGGAGGACTTGCTGTTGAATTAGGTTATTCACATACCATTGATTATAATGATGGAGGTGTCGGTGTTTCGAGTGACTCTGATATCTTTTTTATTTATGAGGACAAGACCGCAATTGAAGAGGATAAACCAACATATATTGAACATTCAACAGGATCAATACTTGGCTTTGAATGTATTTTTTTATCTGATTTAGGTTATACTGCCGGGGGATTATTTTGTTATCCAATTCTTAGAGAATTAACTTTAAGTGCTGGAATTCCATTTATTGATAACAAATGGAAAGTTGGAGTGAATGAAACCAACATTATTGTAGCAATAACTCACCATTGTATGGCTAAAAAACATGGTGAATATGATATGATATTAGGACATGGAATTACAACAGAAACACCAACATTAGAATTTGCAGCAGGAACAGGCTCTCTGTATAGAATTGAAAAATGACCAAAATTTAGAGGTAATTATCTATTTAGAGTTTAACTTTAAGACGCATTATTTACATTACAAACATCATGAATTGTCTTAAACTAAAGCTTGTTTTTTTTACCATAGTAATTACCTTTAATACCTATTCTCAAAAAATTGGGACTATATTATCACCTGTTATAAACGATACTTTAAAAAATCAGGAATTATTTATCGCCTTTCAAATAGATACTTACATTCGATTTCAACCGCCAAAGCTTTCTTTATTCATTGACCAACTTAATTTCTCTCCACTCATAAAATACAAAAACGACAAGCTAACTGCATTAATAACCAACCCTTTAAAGCCCGGTAAGCATACAATTAAAGTTAGGATCATAACTGATAAAGGAGAAAACCTAAAGCAGGAGTGGGATATTTATATCATCAACGAAAACAAGATGAAAAAGAAATACCCGGAGATGTGGGAGAAATACAAGCCAAAGAAAAAAGACTTCGGCATAAAAGGCTCGGCCTCTTACAGCGCCCGCTTTTCAGATGTAACAGGAGAAGGCGCAGCACTTCGGCAGGAGCCGCCGCAAACCCATGAGTTCAGGTTAGATGGCGGCATCAGCTATAAAAATTATACTATCCCGTTTAAATTCTTTTTCACCAACCACGACAAGCCAGGCATCCCGCCACGCAACCGGCTAATGCTAAGCTTTAAAGGTAAAAAGGCAGGTATCGTTATCGGGGATGCCAACCCGGTTTATGCCAAGCTGGTATTAAATGGTTCGCGGCTGCGGGGAGGAGAGGCTTATCTTGCACTGCGAAATTTAAAGATCAGTGCGGCTTACGGAGAACTCAACCGCAGCAAGGAAGGCTCTGTGGCATACTGGGATGTAAGCCAGGGATTTCAACCCGTAAATCTCCAATTGGATAGTAACAATTACATAAAACCGGGTACCTACAAACGCAATCTTGCAGCATTCAACATCGAACTCGATCCTCCCAACTCAAAAAATAAGTTTAAATTCACAATCGTAAGGTCGTCGGATATGGTCAGTTCCATTCAATTCGGCGGCCCGGCTGAGCAAAACATCGCATTCAGCCTGAATTCTCTAACCGTCGGAAGGGAAAACAAATGGCAGATGGATGTCGGCGCTGCAACCAGCTTTACGACCAAAGATATTCGCAGGGGAGCCGTTTCAAAGGAAGAATTTGAATCCACCTATAAAAGGGAACTGAGAGTTGATCCTTTGTTTTGGGAAGACATTTTCATTGTCAATTCCACCACAGTCCCAACCACCACACAGGATGCCAGCTTCCTGGGATTTTATGTGAATTCGAAATTCGATATCCTGAAACAAAACCTCGTCCTGAATTTCGAACGGCTGGGCAGCGCATTCGAATCATTCGGAAATCCTTATATGCAAAACGACAGGTACAATGTGATGTTCCAGGACAGGATTCCGTTCTGGAAAAGAAAAATCAACCTGATGCTTCAATACCGGTACAACGAAGATAACCTTTCAAAGATTAAAGCCATAAAAAATGCCACGCATCAGATCGGTTCAAATCTCACAATGACAATAGGTCCAAAATTTCCAACACTGGTTGGTGGCTACAGGATTTATATCCGGGAAGGCATCTCTGTTGCAGAATCCTCTGTTGTTCAGGATATCCAGGTTACAAACTATTCCGCCGGTATTACATATAATCTCAAAACCGGGAATTTTACTCATAGTGCGAATATCATTTTCAACAGGAACTCCCGTGAAAATTTCAAACCAGTTAAATCGAGGAATGATAACGATGTGATCAATTTCGGATTCGCAGAGTCTTTTCCCTACCGGATTAACCTTTCATTCCAGTACAACCATCTACTGCTTGCAAACGATACTTCCGACCTGACCGAGCATAGGACCATCGGTTGCAGATTGAGCTATACAACCGAAAACAAGAAAATCAAAATCTCAGCCGGCGGGAGCCAGATTTATGATAAAATAAGCCGAACATCTAGGCAAGTTGCCAGTTTGGATGTAGATTATACTTTCATAAAAAATGCTTCGATCAAACTTCAGTTAGGTAATTCCACCTATGAGGATAATCTTATATTTGGAAGGAATTACAATGAAAACTGGGGGCAATTATGCATCAGGTATGATCTGAAGTAACCTTTCATTAAAAAATATTTTTTCTATTCTTCCTTAAACTGCAAAGTATTTCTCCAGCTCTTTCAGTGTATTCTCACTGGTCTTCAAATCATGAATTATAAGGCCTTTTTCGAGGATGGCAATTCGGTTGCAAACTTCCGTCACATGTTTCAGGTCATGGCTTGAAATGAGCATTGTAAGTTCATTATCTTTTTTCAGGTCATTCAGGATATTACTAAGCCTGATCTGGGTTGAAGGATCAAGACCATTGAAGGGTTCATCCAGAACCAGTACTTCCGGTTTAGCCATGAGGGCGGCAGCAATCCCGATTTTCTGTTTGTTTCCCTGCGAAAAATCGCGGATGTATTTCTTTTTCCCGAGCACTTCATCATTGAAGAAATCAGAGAAACTCTCATAAAATTTTTCCTGGTCCCCTTTTGAAAGCCCGTAAACGCTGGCCAGAAAATCGAAATATTCTTCCGGCGTCAGGAAATCAATTAAAAACCGCTGGTCGAGGTATGATCCGGTATAGAATTTCCAGTTATTGCTTTTTTTCACATCAATTTCGCCCGACATGACAGAGCCTGAATCAGCCCGGATCAGATCGAGGATCAAACGGAAGAAAGTGGTTTTGCCGGCGCCGTTGTTACCTACCAACCCGAAACTTTCACCTTTGTTGATATTGAGTTCCGGAATGTTCAGGACGGTGATACCGCCGTAAATTTTTGTAAGATTTTTAACTTCAATCATTTTTTTTGTGTTACTTGTTACTTGTATCTGGTTGCTTGTTGCATGGAGCAGGGAGCAGGGAGCATGGAGCATGGAGCATGGAGTAGGGAGCATGGAGCATGGAGCATGGAGCATGGAGCAGGGAGCAGGGAGCAGGGAGCAGGGAGCAGGGAGCAGGG
>JAGVPB010000028.1 GCA_020052415.1 Bacteroidales bacterium
AATGCCCTACGGGCAAAATTCTTTATTCTATTTTTATTAACTTTAAAAAGAACTCATTATCAATTAATCTAAGCCAGCACATCAAAATAAAATATAGCCGAAGAAAGTTCTGAGTTCAGTGTTCTGAGTTCCGTGTTCAGTCTCGCCAACGGCGAGATGAGTTCTGAGTTGACTGCCGCTGCCACTCTCACCTCTCCTTATACCCTTATACCCCTATACCCCTATACCCTTCGTACACATTATTCCATTGTAAATTGTTCCTTTTATATGTAGTCTCCGCTATATTTTATAAAGTCGTAAATTTATGCCCGAAAAAGACTTGTAAAAATAGAATAACGCCCATAAATATGAAACACTTGTACCTGCTAATATATGCACTGTTGCTAACTTCTATCCAAACCACACACAGCCAGGATGATCCTGAAATATTTGCTGAAACCAACCTTGACGAACCTGTGTGTTCACACCAGGCAAAATACTTTTTGGAAGCCGGCAATAAATCGGTGATCAATCCCAATCCCCTTGTGTTTGAATATGATGTGAAGTTCTACAAGCTCGACCTTGAGGCTTATGATTCCACAAACCAGTTCAGCGGAAGTGCAACTGTCCTTGCACAGGTTGTCGCTACGGAGACGGATACCTTTTCCATTGAATTGAGCAACAAGCTGAGCGCGGATTCGGTTTTTATCAACGGGGTAAAACTTACGTTCAACCATGTTTCAAACAATATTTACGTTCCTTTGCCTGTACCGGTTCCGACCGGGAACTTAATTGAATTTCTGCTTTATTACCATACACCGCCCGCTTACACTTCAATTTATTTTAGTTCAACCCTTGCTGTTAACTATGGTAATTTCGTCGTTTCGCAGACTTTTTCGGAACCTTATTTTGCACATGAATTCATGCCTTGCAAGCAGGAACTCGAAGACAAAGCAGATTCGGTGTTTGTTTTTATCACAACAAAAGATGACCTGAAAGTTGCCGGGCCGGGCTTGCTGACATTGGTTCCCCTGCCCGATCAAAAAGTAAGGTATGAATGGCGCACTCATCAGAAAACCGCTTTTTACCTCATCTGCTTCGCCATTTCGGATTACCAGGAATACAGCATTTACGCGAAACCCGACAGCCTGCCGGGCGATTCAATACTTGTACTCAATTATGTGTATGACTATCCCAACTGCCTCGAATCGAACAAAGCCACCATTGACAAAACTCCGGCAATGATAGAGTTGTTTTCGGACAAGTTAGGATTATATCGCTTTCACGAAGAAAAGTACGGCCATTACATGTGGTATCCTTCAAACTTTTCGGGGATGGAGCATATTACTATGACCGGCATCAGGAGTTTCTCGGAAAACCTGATCGCACATGAACTCACCCATTCCTGGTTCGGCGACAACGTTACCTGCGCCACATGGTCGGATATCTGGATCAATGAAGGATTTGCATCTTACGGCGAGTATATCGAGCGGCAAAACCTCATTTCTCAGGCAAGCGCCAATTCGCTCATGCTTACTTATATGAATTATGTAATGACTTTGCCCGGAGGTTCGGTGTATGTTCCTGAAGCCGATATTGACAACTGGGGAAGGATTTTCAGTACGCGGCTTACCTACAGGAAAGGCTGTGCACTGGTCCACATGATCCGCTATGAAATGCAGAACGATTCACTCTTCTTTAAAACCCTGTATGATTTCCTTCAACAATATCAGGACAGCATAGCCACCGGTCTTGATTTTAAATCCGTTTGCGAAAATGTTTCAGGCCTTGATTTTACCGGTTTCTTCAACCAGTGGTATTTTGGTGAGGGATATCCGACTTTTTCGGTAATCTGGTCACAGGATGAGGATACGGTTTGGCTGAATTCCATTCAAACTACCTCAACAATAATAACCACCTTATTCAAAACACCTGTTGATTTTAAGCTCAGTTATTCAGGCGGAAGCCAGACTGTGCGATTGTACCAATTGACAAACGATACCACCTTTAAAATCGTCATACCTCATGAAGTGACCGGAATAACGATTGATCCGGACAACTGGATACTGAACCAGTCGGGAACTATAACCCATAGAAACAACCTGGATATTAAGGTTTGGCTTGAAGGACCATTTAACGGTTCCGAAATGAACACGGATTTAACCGGATTGGCCGATTTTCCTTTGTTACAGCCGTATAACCTGCCACCCTGGAATTACAACGGTGATGAAAGTATTACCATAATTCCTGACAATTGTGTTGACTGGGTGCTGGTCGAATTGAGGGATACCACGTTTGGATCACCTACTTCGGTAGCTACGACCATCAACAGGCAGGCTGCTTTGCTTTTAAATGACGGAAGGATCGTTAAGCCGGATGGAAGCTCAAAACTTCAGTTCGACAGTACCCTGCTCAACCAGTTGTATGTTGTTATCAGGCACAGGAACCACCTGGGAATCCTTTCGGCATTTCCGCTTATTTACGATATGGGAGTTTACCGATATGATTTTACTACAAGCTATTTGCAGGTTTACGGTGGAATCAATGCTTGTAAAGAACTTATCCCCGGCGTATGGGGAATGATTGCGGGAGATGCCGATGGCAGCGGAATAATTGAAGATACGGATAAGACATTGGTCTGGGAAACATCTGCCGGTGGCTTTGGTTATCTTTCATCCGATCTGAACCTTGACGGACAATCTGACAATAAAGACAAGGATGATTATTGGCTACCGAACCTGGGGAAAGGAACGATGGTTCCGGAATAATAATATTGAGTTACATTTTTTATATTTTAGTGTAAAACCTATATTTGCAGATAAAGGTTAATTCCAACGAAATACGAATAACGAACAATCGAAGTAAGAATTAAGAATGAAGATTATTTAAGGATGGGGGCTCAATTCTATGGAGAGAAATGATTTAACCTGTTTTGCCCAAATATCGTAACCCTTTCGGTTAAGATGAATACCGTCAATTGTCAGCTCTTTCTTTAAACCATTATCATCAACAAGGTTCTCATTGATATTCAGGAATGCAACTTTTTTCATTGCCGCAAGCTCCCGGAAACTTGTATTTATTGAATCCACCTCAGCATTATAAACCGGATCATCAAACCTGAAAAATAATGACTCAACCACCGGCCGGATGGAATGCCTCTGCAATGAATCAATCATTTCCTCCAGGATTGCAATTAAGGTATTCCTGTCGTAACAGTCACTGCTGATATCATTGCCTCCGGCGTGGATAAAGCAATACACAGGCTGATATTTTAAAACATTCGACATGAGTTTATCCTTAAGCTGACCTGAAGTAAATCCGGGATAACCGAATTCAACAGCATCATATCCCCAGAGAAGTGAAGACCAGTTTGCATTTGCAGTATGTGAATCGCCGAACATAATGACTTCCGGTTCGCCTTTTATAAGAACAAGCTTTTGTAATACTTTTTCGTGGTTGCGAACCAGGAAGATCGCAAACAGGATCAGAAAAATGACATTTAAGGCAATCGAAATCTTTAAAGCCAGATGTTGAAATTTGTGTCCCGCACTCATGGTATCAATGATTTTAAATTGATCAGAAATTCCATGGTATCAATCCCATCTGCATAATCCCACAGCTCCGGATTTTGAGCAGTACCAAAAGGAATAGCCACAGGAATATCTTTTGAACCGCTGACGATACATTGTATTTTTTGAGAGTCCGCACTCAATTTTTTGACAAGATCAGAAGGATCATTATATTCTTCAAAGTAAAGCACAGCCGGCGGAGAGGAGTAAGAATTGTCTTGCGCAACCAGAAGAAAGCCATTATCGAGATGATGAACGCCATTGATCAGGAAGATGGATTTGTAGTACTCATAATTATTGCGGTATTTATTGTGGTTACCAACATAATTATAACTTTCTGCGGTTTCTAACAACTTGTTAAAAGAATAGCCGGCTGGAACAAAAACCTTTGAAACATTTCTGCAGCCCAGACCAAAATAAAGGAAGATGTCCCTGCCAAGATTTTTCAAATCCTCAATTGATTCATGACCTGTTAAAACGGCAACCCCGTTCCTGTTTTTACGGATGATGTGCGGATGTTTTCCAAAATAATATTCGAAATAACGAGAGGAATTATTACTGCCGGTTGCAATCACTGCGTTAAAATTTTCAAGCTTTCCTTCTGTCATTTCAATGTAAGCTTCAAATCCGGGCTCAATCTCAACAAGTTTCCGGGCTATAAAAGGCAGTAGCTTGTTGTCGTCAGATGAGAGTTTCCCAATAAACCGGTTCCCCGACATTAGCACAGATATAAAATCATGAAATCCTGCAAGTGGGATATTGCCCGCCATCACCACGCCCACATTTCTGACTTTTCCGGAAACTGATAATTTATTGCGATACGGACTCAGCCATTGATTCAATTTCGAAAGCGTCAAACTCTCACCAAGCCGGAGACAAGCTTCCCTTACGAATTCCGGTATGAACCATGGATTATAAATATGACTTTCTTCAATCAACCGGTCAAAGTGATTTTTACCTTGACCTTCTGAAAATTTTAAATCATCCGGGACATTTAATCCGGGTTTTCTCAGATACTCACCCAACTTTTCGAAGGCAGAGATTGTCTTTTCAGTCGTCAGCATTTTAAAGCTAATTTTTTAATTTTTAATACTTTAAGGGTTTAAAGATAATATCATTTTTCGAAACAAAACTGAATGAAGAAAGATAAATTTTCCTTAAACTCTTTCCAAATAAGGCCTTCAGCAAAAATAATATTATGATTTATGATAAAATATTTAATAAAATTTTACTTTTGCTTCCCTTTCAAACTTAGATGATTGATAATTAATGTAATTTAAAATATCTGCAATTATGAAAAAACATAATTTTTATGCCGGCCCATCTATTCTGCCGGAGTTTACTATTGAAAACACTGCCAATGCAGTAAGGGATTTTGCAGGAACAGGATTGTCCATACTTGAAATTTCACACCGCAGCAAAGAATTTATAGCTGTTATGGATGAGGCTCAGGCTTTATTCAAAGAGTTGTTAAACATCCCCGAAGGATATTCGGTTATTTTTCTTGGAGGTGGAGCAAGCCTGCAGTTTGCGATGGTTCCGTTTAACCTGTTCAATAAAAAGGCTGCTTACCTGAGTACAGGTGTTTGGGCTAAAAAGGCGATTAAAGAGGCGAAGATATTTGGAGAAGTGGATGTTGTTGCTTCTTCCGAAGATAAGAACTTCACCTATATCCCAAAGAATTTTACCATTCCCAAAGATGCAGATTATTTTCACATCACCACCAATAATACGATCTATGGTACTGAACTCAGAAAAGATTTAGACAGTCCGATTCCTTTGGTAGCCGATATGTCGTCCGATATTTTCAGCCGCCCGGTTGATGTTTCGAAATATGCCATCATTTATGGCGGAGCTCAGAAAAATCTTGCACCCTCGGGAGTTACATTTGTGGTTGTGAGGCATGATGTACTGGGAAAAGTTGAAAGAAAAATTCCCACCATGCTCAGTTATCAAACCCACATCGAAGGTGAATCCATGTTCAATACACCTCCTTGTTTACCTGTATTTTCAGCGCTTCAAACCCTGAAATGGCTGAAAAATAATGGCGGGATTGCCGCAATGGAAAAAAAGAACATTGAAAAAGCAAAAGTAATGTATGATGAGATTGACAGAAACAAACTGTTTGTCGGCACCGTGGAAAAGGAAGATCGCTCACTGATGAATATTTGCTTTGTGATGAAGGAAGAATACAAGCACCTTGAAGAAGAATTTGGGAAATTTGCAGCAGGCAGAGGTATGATCGGATTGAAGGGTCATCGTTCTGTCGGAGGCTTCAGGGCTTCCACTTACAATGCGCTGCCAAAAGAAAGTGTTGAAGCGCTTGTGACAGTAATGCAGGATTTTGAAATTCAGAAAGCTTAGCTTTCGATGGAATTCTACAATGAAAATTATCAATTTAAATACCTACAAAAATGATCAAAGTACTTGTTGCAACAGACAAACCGTTTGCGCCTGTTGCTGTCGAAGGCATCAGAAAAACCATTGAAGGCGCCGGTTACGAACTAAAACTTCTTGAAAAATACATTTCGCAGTCAGATTTCGTCAAAGCTGTCGAAGACGTTGACGCCGTGATCATCCGCAGCGACAAAGCCACCAAAGAGGTAATTGAAGCGGGTAAGAAACTGAAGATAATTGTCAGGGCAGGAGCCGGATATGATAATATTGACCTTGCTGCTGCCACTGCCCGTAAGGTAGTTGCTATGAACACTCCGGGTCAGAATTCAAATGCAGTTGCGGAACTCGCAATGGGAATGATGGTTTATATGGCCCGGAATCTTTTTAACGGCTCATCAGGTACGGAACTCAAAGGAAAGAAAATAGGCATCCATGCTTTTGGAAATGTAGGCCAGTTGGTCGGCCAGCTTGCCAAAGGATTTGGAATGGATGTTTATGCCTGTGATCCTTTTATTCCATCGGATCAGATCGAAAAACACGGGGTTAAAGCATTGAATAGCCCTGAAGAACTATATGCAAAGTGCCAGTACATTTCATTGCACATACCTGCAAATGAAAAAACCAAAAAATCCATAAATTATGAGCTGCTTTCAAAGATGCCGAGAGGGGCAACTCTTGTAAATACTGCAAGAAAAGAAGTGATAGATGAAGAAGGATTGATGAAGATTTTCGCTGAGAGAAGCGATTTTAAGTACATTTCAGATATAGAACCTGATTGCAAAAATGACCTGGTAACGGGTTATGCCGGAAGGTTTTTCTTTACCCCGAAAAAAATGGGGGCCCAGACTGCAGAAGCCAATATTAATGCAGGTATTGCAGCCGCCAGACAAATCGTTGATTTTTTTGAAAAAGGAGACACTACTTTTAAAGTGAATTGATTTTTAAAATTCACTGTTGACAGCAACTGACTTACAGTTCGGTTGAGAGGTTTACTGTCTGTAATACTAAAATATAGAGGTTATAAATAATAAAAATTGAATATTATGGAGCAAGAGTCTACCAAGAGCGTATCTTTTTTCAGGTTTGAAGATTTGAGAATTTATCACAAAGCCCTTGATTATATTGATTGGGTTTACAGCACTACCAGCTTATTTCCCGAAGATCCCGCAAGGGGTCTCGCCGGTAAATTTCTGGCAACGGCACAGGCAATAGCATTTTATATTGCCGAAGGTTCTTCCAGGAACAAAAGCCAGTTCATCTATTATCTCAAACTGGCTAAAAGCGCCGTGAGAGAATGCGTCGTACTGACATCTGTTCTCGAAAAACAGGGTTCGATCACACCGGCCTCGGTCGAAGCATCGAGAGGGCAACTGGTTGAAATGACTAAAATGATCGGAGCGTTAATCGGGTCGTTGCAAAAAGCGGGTCAAAGAAATGGCAGTAAAAATAATGACCATGAGGTTGAAGATGAACTCGAATTTGTGGATCAGATTAATGCCAGAAGATATTGATTCTTCAAACAAATAACTAAACAAAATGGCAGTTTTAAAACCATTTAAAGGATTGCGTCCTCCTGCTGATTTGGCTCACCTCGTCGCATCAAGGCCTTATGATGTTTTAAATTCGGATGAAGCAAGGGAAGAAGCGAAAGGAAATGAATATTCATTGCTTCACATCATTAAGCCCGAAATAGACCTTGATCCGGCCACAGATATACATGACACGAAGGTGTATGAAAAAGCCAGAGAAAACTTCGGAGCATTTCAGAAAAAAGGGTGGCTTATTGAGGATAAGCAGGAATGCCTTTATATCTATGGTCAGACCATGTGGGGAAAAACCCAGTTTGGAATTGTGGGTTGTGCATCCGTGGATGATTACCTCAATAATGTGATCAGGAAACATGAGCTTACACGTCCGGATAAAGAAGAAGACAGGATGAAGCATGTAAGGATCAACAATGCCAATCTTGAACCGGTATTCTTTTCATATCCTGCAAACACGGATATTGACGAGATAGTGAAACGTTTCATCCTGAACAATATACCGGAATACGACTTTGTCGCTGACGACGGCATCGGACATCATTTCTGGGTTATTAGCGACAATGGTATTATTGATAGTATCATTGAGCTTTTTGCCGAAATTCCATGTACCTATGTGGCGGACGGACATCACCGGACTGCTGCTGCGGCACTTGTAGGTAAGGAAAAGCGCGACAAAAACCCCAAACATACCGGTAATGAGGAATATAATTTTTTCCTGGCTGTACATTTTCCTGATGATCAGCTCACAATAATAGATTATAACCGCGTAGTGAAGGACCTGAACGGATTGAATACAAAAGAGCTTATTTCAAAACTAAAAGAAACTTTTGAAGTTAAGGAAATGGGGAAAGATATATGCAAACCCGACAGGCTTCACAACTTCAGCATGTATCTTGAAAGTGAATGGTACTCTTTGAATGCCAAAAAAGGAACCTACGACGACAATGACCCTATTGGTGTTCTGGATGTTACTATCCTGTCGAAACATGTATTGGATAACATCCTTGGTATAAAAGATCTGAGGACATCACAGAGGATTGATTTCGTCGGAGGAATCAGGGGGCTTGACGAATTAAAAAAGCGGGTTGACAGCGGTGAAATGAAAATAGCCTTTGCCCTGTTTCCTGTTTCGATGAAACAACTCATTGACATAGCCGACAGCGGAAATATTATGCCTCCAAAGACCACCTGGTTCGAACCTAAACTAAGAAGCGGCCTTGTGGTTCATAAGCTGGATTGATCTTTTTAAAATTATTAATATTGAAGGAGCCGGACAGCTCCTTTTTTTATTCAGTGGAATGGGGTACGCAGTTTGAATTTGAATCATAAAATCACCTGAAATCAGGCACTCCTGAATGGAAATTACAAACTGAGGCCAATAAGGATCATTCAATTTATAGAACTCCTGCGAAATTAAAAACAAATTACATTTGTAAATTGAATTCAATTAAACTGTCTAAAAAGTTGAAACTCAATATAAATAATATAAGTGACAAATGTAAATCAATATTTATATATTCTGCAAAATGTTTACATTTTTCAATTGGTCTGAGATGCAGAATAATTATTCAACTTTTCATATTCATTACCAGTATTTTAAATTTTTTAACTAAAGTTTTGGTTTAAAAGAAATCATTAAAACCTCCTTATCTGTTTTGTCCTGGATTGAAATCCGGTTCCGGCTTAAACATATTGCTACTGTTATAGTTTCCATGAATAACAAATGCTTTCCGGCCACTACAATTTAATATTGACATTTGTAAACAGTCAATTATATTTATCTCTATCAACATTTTAATTACATTTGTAACTTCAATTTTTGTATTAATAAGATGGAATTTATATCTGTAATCAGGAGTTAATAAGTTTCTTAATCATTCAAAAATCGAACAATAATGATCAACCGGATTCAGTCTATCCTGAAATCGAAGAACCTCTCCCCTTCTGTGTTCGCGGATGCAATCGGGGTTCAGAGGTCGGGTGTATCGCATATCCTGTCGGAGAGAAATAAGCCCAGCCTCGATTTTGTGATAAAAATACTAAAAGCATTTCCGGAGATAGATGCGGATTGGTTACTTTTCGGAAAGGGTGAAATGACTCAAACAACTTCCGAATCTAAAACCAAGTTGACTGTAAAACTACCAGCCTTAAAAATAAATGAAACGCCTGAGATCGGCAAACATGAAGAAAAAACCATTACTTCAAGCCATCCTCCTGCTTTAAAAGATTTTCATAACAAAGGAGAAATAGCAAAGATTGTTATACTTTACACTGATAATACATTTTCAGAATACATCGCCAGGTAATAAAAACCAACTTAATGATTATTTTGGAGGTCAGCTCTACCATAGAATAAAACTAATTTGAATTTTATTTGTTCCTATTACAAGACTGAGAGTTTGTCTTAGAATCATTTACCTGTAAAATATATTTTCGATTTATTTCTTTAATTCAATCACTATAGCAATTCATAATAATAACAACCAAATCATTCAAATAATAAAAAAATGGGAAGAGTTTATTTTCTAAGAGCAAAGAATGGTTACCGGGCTGTGCGTGGCGAGGTAATAAGTCGTGTACAGAACGCACTGAAAGCGGCAGGATCGGATCCAAAAAACATTGATGGCATATACGGCGGCGACACCGAAAGTGCATTAAGGGATTTTCAGCATAAACGAAACCTGGAAGTCAACGGTATATTAAGTGAACAAATTTGGACTACCCTTACCGGGGAACCCGTTCCTGACTTACTCAGCCGCTGCCTGCAGTTAACCGGAGACTTTGAAGGACACGGATTTCAAAAAGTTGCAGGCAATTTCGATGGTGCTGGTTTGACATGGGGAATAATAGGATTTACTTTACAACATGGTGAGGTTCAGAATATCCTGAAGACGATTCAGCAAAAGAACCCTTCCCTGCTTGATCAGGCATTTGGTAACTTAAGGGATAATCTCCGTTCGATGCTCAACCTGAGCCTGAATGATCAGATTAAATGGGCGGATAGCATTTCTGTCGGTTCAAATAAGTATCAGGTAGCTCCATTGTGGGAACAAGCCTTTAAAGTGCTGGGATCTTTTGCTGAAGTAAAAGCGATACAAATGGAACGCGTTAAAAAATATTGGGATGTTGCATTGAAAGATGCTAAGCGTTTCGGCCTGAAATCGGAAATGGGAATGGCACTTTGTTTTGATATCGCTGTTCAAAACGGAGGTATAGACACGGATGTTGAAGAACGCCGGATTATGATGGGCCGAAATACCACACCTCCACCCTCTGAGCGCGATTTATGTATTCTGATAGCAAATACGGTTGCAGAAAACAGCCGGCCGCAATACATAGAAGACGTGCGTAAACGCAAACTTACCATAGCAACAGGTGATGGCATTGTTCATGGAGTCCGGTATTCGACTGAAGACTGGGGTATTGGAGAATATCCCTGGCAAACCTAAAGATGAGGCTGTCTCAAAAGTCAGAAATCGTGGTCACATTGAGACTTCGGCGTGAGCTCAGTCGAACGCCCGTCGAAATGTGTATTAGGCTGAAAATCAATCATACTTCGACAGGCTCAACATGATCGCGGAACCTGAAAAAGTCTACTCAGACAGTCTCTGAAGAATTTATTCATGAAGCTGAAACAGCGGTTTGAAAATTAATACCGATGTGATTTATGTAATAGTCCATCCAAAAATGAATCTACTCATTGGACAATAACATAAATTCAATCGGCATTAACCAAAGTTAGAAATTCCAATACGTCCGCCTGAAGCGGACTAATTAGAATTTCACTTTGGTATAAAATCTCCTGGCAAACAATTGCCGGGAACCAAAAAAATACTAATATTGAATCCCGTTTAACGGGATAAATATGAGTATAATAGATTTAATTATTGCCGGACTGGCAGCCATTGCAGCAGGAATGGTAAATGCCATTGCAGGAGGTGGCACTTTGATCACTTTTCCGGTCCTTACTGCACTTGGTGTTCCGGCAATAGCCGCCAATGTCACAAATACGGTGTCATTATGTCCCGGTTATCTTGGAGGCAGCTGGGCACAATCGAAGGACCTGAAAGGCCAGAAAACCAGAATTCTATTGCTGGTGCCTGCGGCCATCCTGGGTGGGATCGCCGGCGGTATTCTTCTTCTTGTGACCGGCGAAAGGCTATTCCGCAGCCTTGTTCCCTGGCTGATCCTGTTCGCATCAATATTGCTGGCTATTCAGGAACCGCTTCGTAAAAAGTTAATTAAAAAGCAGCCTTCGGCTAAATCCGTATCCGGGATCGCCGGTTCAACAATTGCAATTGTCCCTGCTGCTGTCTATGGCGGCTATTTCGGTGCAGGGCTCGGTGTGATATTAATTGCTACCCTTGGCCTTTTGCACGAAGATTCACTGATCAGGCTCAATGCTCTGAAACAACTCCTCTCACTGAGTGTGAACGTAGCTGCAGCTTTTTTCTTTGTTTTTTCGGGACATGTTTACTGGCTCGTTGCTGCAATTATGGCTGTTTGCGCCTTGTTTGGAGGAATGGCAGGTGGTAAACTTGCCGGTAAATTTAGTCCGGTTGTTCTAAGGTGGGTGATCGTGACTATTGGAGTAACTGTTGCAGTTATTTACTTTATTTCAGACTAACACCAGGATTACTTATATTATCAGGTTTAAAACCGTTCCATTTTCGAAAAGAAAAAATCACCCTCAATAATCGCATTTTCATCACTATCCGAACCATGAACAGCATTGGCTTCCAGGCTTGTGCCATACAGTGCCCGGATGGTTCCGGGAGCGGCATTGGCAGGATTGGTGGCACCAATATAATCGCGCCAGGCCTGAACTGCATTTTCCTTCTCCAGGATTGCTGCTACAATGGGGCCTGAAGTCATCGAATTTACAAGACTATCATAGAACGGCCTGTCCTTATGAACTTCGTAAAACTTCCTTGCCTGGTTAACAGACAATCTGGTATATTTCATTGCAATTATTTTAAATCCGCCTTCGGCAATTTTTGCCAGGATGGGGCCGGTAAAACCTTTTTGAACCGCAAGCGGTTTGATCATTGTAAGTGTGATGCTTCCTGCCATATAAATTCTGATTTTAATGAGGCGGGCAAAATTAAAGATATTTTATAAATTTGCAGCCTTAAATCTCAAATCTTAAATTTATTGGATAATTTGGATTTTTCGTCAATCACTCCTTTATTATCAATCCCGAAAAGAGTTTTGCTGACATCTCATACCAATCCTGATGGAGATGCCATCGGGGCCTGCCTTGCCATGTTTCATTTTCTGCATATTTGCGGCCATGATGTAAAGGTAATGGTGCCCAATCATTTCCCCGGTTTCCTTTCATGGATGAAAGGTCAGGATGAGATATTGATTTATAAGGATGAGAAGGAAAAGTGCGATTTGCTTTTTGTAAATGCAGAATTGATTTTTTCACTCGACTATAACTCGCCTACGCGTTTAGGGGATGCTGAGGAAGCATTCAACAGGGCGACCGGGATAAAAATATTGATTGATCACCATATTCAGCCTGCCATGCAATATTATGACCAGGTATATTCAACAATAGAAACCTCCTCAACTTCTGAACTGATCTTTGATTTTATTATACAAAACAAAAAGGACACTTTAAACAGGACAATAGCCGAATGTATATATGCTGGCATAATGACTGATACCGGCTCGTTCAGTTACTCCTGCAACCACGAAAAAACTTTTCGTATAGTGGCCGAACTTTATAAGACCGGCATTGACGGTGTGATGATCAACAGGCTGGTTTACAGTACATTTTCTGAAAAAAGATTAAGGTTACTCGGTTATGCCCTCAGTGAGAAACTAAAGGTCATTTACCAATACTCCACTGCATATATTTCACTGACCAAAGAAGAACTGGCACGCTTTGATTTCAGGGTAGGTGATACTGAAGGTCTTGTAAATTATGCTCTTGCCATTAAAGGGATGAAGTTTGCAGCCTTATTTGTTGAAAAGGATAATAAAGTGAGAATATCCTTACGCTCGGCCGGTGATTTTTCGGTAAACAATTTTGCCCGCAACCACTTTGAAGGTGGAGGACATAAAAATGCTGCCGGTGGCGATTCTTACATTTCACTTGAGAAAACCCTTGAGAAATTTGAAGATTTGCTTTCCGGTTATCAGGATGAATTACGGAATTAAAGCAATTACAACGCCTGAATGATTCCTTTCCTAAAAATAACGATATTTGTTTACATTCCTATCGTCCTGATGAGCTGTACGGGATACCAGAATAACAATAATAACAATGTTAAAAAGGATGCAAATGAAACACTGATAAAAGCAAATCAAAAACTGGTAAAAACCGAAAGCGGGCAAATAGAAGATTTCATAAGCCGATACGGATGGAAAATGAATCAAACGGGCACAGGGTTGAGGTATATGGTCTATAAGAATGGAAGCGGTGTAAAAGCTGGTAAAGGAATGATTGCTAAGATCAATTATACGGTCAGCCTGCTTACCGGTGAATTGTGCTATTCATCGGATACGGGAGGTCCGAAAGAATTTATTATCGGTAAGGGCATGGTGGAAAACGGGATAGACGAAGGAATTTTATTTTTGAAAACCGGAGACAGAGTAAAATTTATTTTACCTTCGCACCTCGCTTTCGGGCTTGCGGGCGATGGTGATAAAATACCGGCAAAAGCAGTACTGGTGTATGATATAGAGTTATTGGAATTAAAATAAAAATCTAAATTAAAATGAAAATCACAAAAATTACAAAAGGTTTATTCTTTTCTGTTACAGCAATTTCATTGTTTGCTTCCTGTGGTCAGCTTGGCGGATCAAAAAAAGATGTTACTCTTAACAATGAACTTGATAGTGTTAGTTATGCTATTGGAATAGATATCGCAACAAACCTGAAGAAGAATGGGTTCGACGACATCAACTCAGATGCCATTGCACAGGGATTTTCCGACATGTTTGCAGGAGTTGAGCCGAAGATCAGTGAAGAAGATGCCAATCGTTATGTCATGAATTATTTCGAGAGGATAAGAACAAGGAAAAGTGATGCAAACCTTAAAGAAGCCGAAAATTTTCTGACTGAAAACGGGAAAAAGGAGGGTGTTCAAACCACTGCAAGCGGTTTACAATATAAAATCATTCAGACAGGAAATGGTCCGATACCTACAGAAACTGATATGGTAAAAGTTTACTATAAAGGAACCCTGATCAATGGAAAAGAATTTGAAAGTACCGAAGAAAATAATCCGGCCCAGTTCCGTTTAAATGGTGTAATCAAGGGATGGACCGAAGCTTTAAAACTTATGCCGGCAGGTTCGAAATGGACACTCTATGTTCATCCCAATCTTGCTTATGGAAACAGGCCGCCACAGGGAAGTAATATAGAATCGAACAGCTTGCTTATTTTTGATCTCGAATTATTGGAGGTTGTAAAATAAATTAACGGATATACATGAATTTACACGAATATCAGGGGAAAATCCTGCTCAAAGGATTTGGTGTATCAGTCCCGCTTGGTATAGTTGCTTTTTCTCCTGAAGAAGCAGTTGACGGAGCAAGGTCAATTCAGCAAACTACAGGATTAACCAAATGGGCAGTAAAGGCACAGATCCATGCCGGCGGCAGAGGTAAAGGGGGCGGTGTAAGAATCGCAGATACTCTTGAAGAAGTTTGGATTTATGCCGATGAAATAATCGGGATGCAACTGGTTACACCCCAAACAGGTCCCGAGGGGAAAAAGGTTCGTAAGGTTCTGGTTGAGCAAAATATTTATTACACAGGGGAATCCGATATCAGGGAATTCTATATGTCTATTTTACTCAACAGGCAAACCGGCAGAAATATGATTCTTTATTCGCCAAGAGGTGGTATGAATATCGAGGAGGTCGCCGAAAAATCACCGGAAGCCTTATTTACAGAAGAAATTGATCCGGTAGTTGGACTGCAGCCATTCCAGGCAAGGAAAATAGCATTTAACCTTGATCTTGATGGAGCTGCATTTAAAGAGATGGTAACTTTTATCCTCGCTCTTTATAAAGCCTATATCGGTGTTGATGCTTCGCTTTTTGAAATCAACCCGGTAATTAAAGCTGCCGATAATAAAATTTATGCTGCTGACGCAAAAGTGGTCATTGATAACAACGCCCTTTTCCGCCATCCAGAGATACTTGACTTCAGGGACTTTAATGAAGAAGATCCGAACGAAGTCGAGGCGAGCCGTTATAATCTGAGTTATGTAAAACTCAGTGGTAATGTCGGATGTATGGTCAACGGCGCCGGGCTCGCCATGGCAACGATGGATATCATTAAGCTTTCGGGTGGTGATCCTGCGAATTTTCTCGATGTAGGAGGTTCTGCCGATTCAAAACGTGTGGAGGAGGCATTCAGGATCATACTGAAAGATCCTAATGTAAAGGCTATCCTGGTTAATATTTTCGGCGGGATTGTACGTTGCGACCTCGTTGCAACCGGTGTTGTGGACGCCTGCAAGCGAATAGGGGAAATACATATACCCATTATTGTCAGGCTTCAGGGAACCAATGCGGAGGAAGGTAAAAGAATTATTGACCAATCGGGATTGAAAGTACATTCTGCAATACTTTTACGCGAAGCAGCCGAAAGAGTTAGAGAGGTTTTGTCCTGATGACTCCAAATCTCTTGTTCAAAGTTCAAAGTTCAAAGTTCGGAGTTTAGAGTTCTGAATTCTTTGGCGACTGCTTGTTGCCGGCTGGTTACTTGTTTCTGGTTACTTGTTACTGGTTTCGGGTTTTGTGTTCAGAGTTCAGAATTCCTGGTTCATGCTGCTGCCACTGCTGCTGCCGACTGCTCTCGCCTGTGGCGAGACCGACTGCCTACTGATTTCTGAGTTCCGGATCAAACAATCTTACATCTAATTTCTAATATCTAATTTCTAATTTCTCAAGTCTCCTTATGGTACAATGACATTTAGTGTCTGCGGATAAACTTTTATATGTAGCTTCTTCTTCATCTTTACGGGCTCCCCGTCAATATTTACCCAGCGCTTTCTTCTGGTTTTAAGGACCAGTTCATTGGTTTTATAAATCTCGATGTGCTTTGAGAAATCAATTTTTCGCCAGTACAATAAACTTGCGAGAAAAGGAAGTTCAATCATCATGGGCTTTTTCATGATGGTAATATCAAGCAGTCCGTCATCCACCTGGGCACCGGGAGCTATTGAAGTGTTATATCCGAACTGATCGGAATTTGCAAATGAAATGAATAAGGCTTTGGTTTTTATTTCTTTTCCGTTAAAACTGAGTGTATATCTGCGCGGCCTGTATTTTGGATATTCCTCGGTTACGATTCGCAGGTAAGTAAGAAAACCCCTCCGCCTGCTTTCTGCAAATTTTCGAGCCACCAGCCCGTCGAATCCGATACCCGCAATGCTTACAAATAATCTATCATTAATGGAACCGGTATCCATTCTTATGACTTTTCCTTTGTTGATAATATCAATAGCCTGTTTGAATTGCCCTGGAATTTTAAGGTGATGGGCAAGTCCGTTGCCTGAGCCCGCGGGAATAATACCAAGAATAACATTAGTTCCTGATATTCCCCTGGCAATTTCATTCACAGAACCGTCACCTCCAACAGCCACGATGATGTCGGTACCGTTTTCCACATGGATCATACATATTTCTGTAGCATGCCCTGGCTCCTTAGTATATTCAACAGAGTAATCGTATTTATTCGCATCAATATTGTCGTCAATAATTTTCTCAATATTGGTTTTGGTGGCAACACCTGATGCGGGATTAATGATAAAAACGATCTTCTTTTTGTACATTGTTTCAGTCTTTAATTTTCAGATCGTTGCGGATCATGCGGTTGTTAAACTGCTGAATAATGGCTTTCATCAGTGTATCCATTTCGCCGGCCACATTATTTTCACTGGCGGTAAGGTTGTTTACCAGTTTTTTATTCTTCGTAAAATTATAAAGTGAAATACTTTTTTCGCCATCAAACTGGTAAACAAAATTATCCATGATCAACTGGTAAGTTCCATTGTTGTATGAAACGGCAAACCTTTTAGCGGCAGGATCAAATATACTGCTGCCAAACGAAACGCAATTTCCGTCATAATTCAGGTAATCAAGCACACTTGGGAAAATATCCGAGTGCTGAATGGTTTCCTGCCTGAACACGGGAAGAATATTATGGATATGATAAAACACAATCGGTACCATATACCGGCCAACCATGTTTTTGTAGAACTGGTGATAACCCATGTAAGTATGATCGGCTGTCAGAACAAACAGGGTATGATCGAACCATGACATCCGCGAAACTGTATCGAAAAATCGTTTAAGGGAATAATCTGCGTAAGCGATGCTTTCATGAATTTCCTGCTTCCCTTTCGGAAACCGGTTTTTATATTTTTCAGGAATGGTATAAGGATGATGCGAAGAAAGTGTAAAAATTGTCGTAAAAAACGGCTCTTTCATCTGGTCCGTTTTAAGAGCAGTAAATTGCAGAAACTCTTCATCAAAAATGCCCCACTTTCCGTCAAAATAATCATCATTTCCAAACTCAGTTCTGCCATAATATTTATCGAATCCGGCAATTTTCGTATAGGCTTCAAAACCCATAGTGCCATTGGTTCCGCCATGAAAAAAGGCTGTCGAATAACCTGTTTTCTTTAACAGCGAGGCTATAGAATTAAAGTCATTAGAGGCATAAGGTGACAATATAAACGGGCTGTTCATTAATGAAGGAATTCCGGATAGGATGGCCGGAATGCCGTCAATGGATTTCTCTCCATTTGCATATCCTTTATAAGTAAGGCTTTGCTTCATTAAAGAGTCGAGAAAAGGTGTGTAACCTTTATAATTTCCGCCTTCGAGATCAGGATTCAAATAACCGCTTTGTTCGGCCGAAAAACTTTCGAGAATTATTATCACCACATTTAATCGCTTATCCGTCACAAAACTGTTTTTAAAAGAATTAACCGGTGTGAAAATGCCATCAGGTTCCCTGCCATTAAAATAATTTTTAGGCGATACAGCAGTTTCGTTCTTGGTTTTAATAATGGTGTAAGGAGTATTAAGGATCACAGGGAAATACCTGGGCTGGGTATATTCCCCGGCATTTATTATATTTATCGGTTTATTCTGAACCCCTCCCCTGCTGAATAACAGAAATAGCGCCGTGACAATCAAAAACCTGAAGGTATCAATCAAATAATTTTTCCTGTAAAAGTTCTTTTTCAGATTAAAATTGATCCTGATGCGTTTGGACAACCAGATCAAAAGTCCGCAAGCGCCTATCCATAAAACGACTGCAAACCAGAAATCACGCAGAAAATCAGGGATAAGAGATAAAATTTCTTTACTGTTTTCTCCCACGTAGCTGAAAATATCTATAGTCATCCTTTTTTGTGTGAACCGGAAATAAATCACATCAATGAAGTTAGCGGAAATCCCGATAAGGTTGAACAGGTAAAAACAGAAATTGGCAACCATCTGGTAAATCCTGTTGTATTTAAAGCCAAAAGGAATGGAATTCAATGCAATAAAAGGTATATTCAGGATTACAAGAGAGAAAAGGTCAAAGCGCAGTCCGGCGAAAAAGATGAAAAGAAGGTGAGAATATGTAATTTCAGCAAATAATGATATATTAAAAAACCAGATCAGTATCCGGGATAAAAATAACAGTGCCAGAGCAATAGAAAGCTTCAGCGCCATTGCAATATATGTATTTCCCTGGTAAAGGGGCACAGTTTTCATAAAAATTATTCCATCACAATATTTATTATTACTTACAATACTCAACATTAACAGTTCGGGTAGCAATAGCTTCGTTACCGGCCTTGTCTTTTACCGAATAGGTTACCTGGTAGGTTCCTGTCAGGTGAATATCTATGTTTGACGAAGTGCTGATAGCCGATGTCAGATCTCCATCCTCTTCGTCAACGGCAGTTGCCCCTGCATCAATGTATTCAGTGTAAATAGTGGTATCCTGCAACTGAATAATGCAATGAATATAAGGATTGTAACCCGTAACAGTTATGACCGGCGGACTATTATCCTTATTGCAGGAAAACACAATGATCAGCAAAGAAGCAATAAAAAGAACAACTGCAAACCCTAAAAATTTTTTTCTCATAATCTCAAATTTACGGCAAAACTAAATAATTCACAATTTATTATCCCGGATAATTTAAGCCTTATAAAAATCTCATCCTATTTGGACAGAAAGAGTTTTATTATAATTTTGATGCGGACAATAAAAATATCATATCCAGTATGAAAGACTCAAAAAATCAAACAGCGGTTGCGGGTAATAAAGGCGACCGCGTACGTTCGGATTGCCATGCAGAGCTTGAGATCACCGGTAGCAGCGGTTTGCAGATTTCAATTGACAGTAAGGTAAAAGTGATGTATGGAAATGCCATTCATAAACAGATTGTAGAAATCCTTGATTTTTTTGGCATTTCGCACGCGGTTTTGCACTTAACCGATTCAGGCGCACTGCCATTTGTAATTGCCGCGCGTGTTGAAGCAGTCATTAAAAAACTGGTTGAAACGGAAAAGGAATTCCTTCCCGAACTTATACCTGAGAATAAATATCAGACAAATAAAGACAGGTTTCGTTTTTCAAGGCTTTATCTGCCCGGAAATACTCCAAACCTGATGATAAATGCCGGTATTCATAAACCGGATGGGATCATTCTTGACCTTGAAGATGCAGTTGCACCGGATAAGAAATTTGAAGCTGGCTTCGTAGTTCGAAATGCACTCAGACAGATTGATTTTTACGGTGCCGAACGCATGGTCAGGATAAACCAGGTACCCCGCGGACTATATGACCTGGATATTATTGTTCCATCGAATGTTAATCTGATTCTGATTCCGAAATGCGAAGGTAAAGATCATGTCATAAAAGTGAATGAACGAATTGAAAAGATTAAAAAGGAAAAAGGAATTAATGGTGATATCTGGCTGATGCCGATCATCGAAAGTGCGCTGGGCGTAATGAGAGCCTTTGAAATAGCAACCGCAGCCGATAACATCACATCCATCGCCATCGGATTGGAGGATTACACAGCTGATCTTGGAACGCGGAGAACACAGGAAGGTACAGAATCGTTTTTTGCCCGATCCATGGTAGTAAATGCTGCACGTGCTGCCGGAATCCAACCAATAGATTCGGTATTTTCAGACATTTCGGATATGGAAGCATTAAAGCAAAATGTATTGGCATCCAAAGCCCTTGGATTTGATGGAATGGGTTGTATTCACCCCCGACAGATCAGAGTGATTCATGAAAATTTTGCACCGGATGACGCTGAAATAGAAAAGGCAAAAAAGATTGTCAGTGCTTTCATTGAAGCCACAGAGAAAGGGCTTGGCGTAGTTTCGCTGGGTTCGAAAATGATTGATGCGCCGGTGGTGAAAAGGGCGGAAAAAACTGTGAACCTTGCGATTTCACTTGGGAAATTGAGTAAAGAATGGAGAACGGAAATGATGAAAGAAGTTCCAAGAGAAAAGATAAAAGTAAAAAGTAAAAAGTAAGAAGTGGTATTTAAGAATTGTAAAAACAAGATAAATGGTTAAATACGATAAGCTTGTGAAAAATGCAGCCGGAAGATTGGTTCCAACTATTGTCAATGGTATAGAACAAATCCCGTATTTGGGCGTTGGAAAATTCAAACCAACAGGCAGGAAATCTGCTCCGCCCATAGCATCCTGTGCTGATTATCCTGATGACGGGAATAAAACCGTTCCTACCTTAAAAGATGCATTGGTCAAAGCCGGTTTGAAAGACGGAATGACGATATCAACACATCATCATTTCAGGAACGGCGACCTCATCGCCAACCAGATTTTCGACATTGCTCATGAACTGGGAATTAAAAACTTACGCTGGTTTCCTTCAGCTTCATTTCCTTGTCATGAATATCTTATTAAATATCTTGAAGACGGAACGATCAACAGGATAGAAGGAAGCATGAATGGACCTCTTGGAAAATTCACTTCACAGGGAAAAATGAAAGGTTTGGGGGTTTTGCGGTCGCACGGTGGCAGATACCAGGCTGTTCAGGATGGTGAAGTTCATATTGATATTGCAGTAATTGCCGCTCCGACTTCCGACCCTTTCGGAAATGCGAATGGTGTCAATGGTCCTGCTGCCTGCGGACTGCTTGGTTTTGCCTTAGCCGACTCACAATATGCCGATAAAGTAATCATAATAACTGATAATTTGGTTCCTTTCCCTTGTATTCCATGGCAAATTCATGGTAACTATGTGGATTACGTTGTAAAAGTTGACCAGGTTGGATTACCAGAAAAGATTATTTCCGGAACAACTCAGATAACCAAAAGCCCTGACAGGCTTTTAATTGCTGAATTAACCGCTAAATTCTGCGATGAAGCAGGCATCATAAGAAATGGATTTTCCTACCAGGCCGGAGCAGGAGGAACGGCATTATCAATAGGGATTTATTTCAGTGAAATATTAAAAGAAAGAGGCTGGAAAGCCCGCTTTATCCGTGCCGGGAGTAATCAGTACCCGGTAAAAATGCTTGAAGAAGGCCTGGTGGAGTATATTCTCGATGGTCAAACTTTTGATCTCGAAGGCGTACGTTCGATGCGTGAAAATCCGGGACATGTCAACACGAGTCCCTTCACAAGCTATAACTATCATGGCAAAGGGAACTTCGCCACACAGGTTGATGTCGTTATTCTGGGTGCAACAGAAGTAGATGTGAACTTCAATGCCAATGTTGTAACACATTCCGATGGCTTGCTGCTGCATGGAATCGGCGGCTGGCAGAATTGCCTGTTCTCAAAATGCACCATTCTGCCAGTACCTCTTTTCCGCGACAGAATGCCGGTAATCAGGGATGAAGTTACAACCCTTTGCGGACCCGGGGAATTGATAGATGTGATAATTACCGAACGTGGAATTGCAATTAATCCGCTAAGAAAGGATCTGATCGAAAAATTAAAAGGTTCAAACCTGCCCATCAAGACCATACAAAAATTGAAGGAAGAAGCCGAAAGAATATGCGGTGTGCCTGAAAAGCCTCAATTTACTGATGAAGTAGTAGCAGTCATTAAATGGGTTGACGGAACGATCATTGACTCCGTTTGGAGGGTGAAGGAGGAAGGAAGATAAAAGATAAAAGTATAAAGTAAAAAGTAAAAAGTTGGCAGTTTGTTTCGCCATAGGCGAGAGCAGTTGGCAAATTCACACTCGTTCCCACAACCCAAACTCAGCTCCATGTCGATGCGAAGCGAAGATCCCGCCAACGGCGGGGCTCCCTGCTCCCTGCTAATGAAAAAGTTAGTAACACTCTGAACTCAGAACTCTGAACTTGGAATCAAGAACTCATTACGATGCAGCCTGTAATTATTTAAAGTTCCCTTATCTTAATATTCCTGAACCAAACATCGTCGCCGTGATCCTGCAGGCCAATGTAGCCTTCCTGTGCAGTATTCACAAAATCATCATAATCCTTAAACTTGCTGTTTCCAACCATCTTCTTCCAGTCGTCGGTCCAGAGGTGGTATTCCAATACATTCTGCCCGTTCATCCAGTGGACCACCGTTCCTTTATAAACCATGATCTTGATATGGTTCCACTCACCGGCGGGCTTTACAGCTTCAAATTTTCCCGGAATCAAATCATAGAGTGAACCGGCGGCGCGATTGCCATTCACGCCCAATTTGGCATCGGGATGTTTGGCGTTGTCCAATATCTGCATTTCAGGTGCCGATTTCCAGATCGGTTGATCCGGTTTCTCCTGTGCCAAATAGAATATACCGCTGTTACCTCCTTCAGATACTTTCCATTCGAGAGATAACTCAAAATTGCCATATTTTTTTACTGTGATAATATCACCTCCGCCACCGGCTTCACCTTTCCCGGATCCAAGAATATGGAGGGTTCCTTCTTCTGCAACCCAACCCTTTGATGGAAATGAATCGAGCCCATAACCTCGCCAGTTACCTGTGGACTGTCCGTCGAAAAGCAACGCCCAGCCTTCATCAAATTCAGCCTGGGTTAAAGTGTTTGGCCCGGCTTCCTGAACAACAGCCTCATCCTTTTGTTCAAGTTTTTCTTTATTCTGCTCCCCTCGTGGTGCACATGAAACGACGAACATGGCCACTAAAGCCACCATTAATAATTTAATAATAGTCCTCATAATAATAATAAGTATTTAACATTTGTCGTGAATAATAGATATTTGTTTTATCAAAACTAAAATTTGAATTTTTTTTTCCTCCCGCTTAATCCCACACCAAATGAGGAAATTAAAAGCAACCTTAAACTTTCAAAAGCAACCTTAAACTTTGAACTTATAATTTCCAACCTTCTCTGTAGGTATGTTTTATATATTCTTCAGCTGCAGGTAAAGCCTTGATTGTAGCATACTGGGTATCAAAATGCGGATGGCCTTCAATGACATTAAACTTATCGGTGGTCACAATTCTGATCTCATCCGTTTCCGAAATATTTGTGATCCTCATATTCTCACCATCCCACATCAGTTTACGTTTCAGGTCCTGCAATCTTACCGCAAGGTTACCCATTACTACCACTTCATTTAAAGGCCCCGAATATTCAAAGTTTGAACTTGTCTGAACACGATTTTCCTGGCTTTCCTTACAGGCTCTGATCCAGTCCAGTTCGTGACCGCCTTCCATAGCTTTTTCAATTCTTCTAAGGGTTGGTTCGGGACGTTTATATTCATTGTGAAGAGCATCCGGAAGTAAAATCGGATTACGGCCATAACAACCTGTTATCAATTTTCCTTTTTTCCCGACAAACAGTACTCCGCCGCTCTGATCGCCCATGATCTGGCCATCCTTTAATTCCTGGGGCCTTGGAGGGAGTAGCCCACCATCATACCAGGTCAGTTTTACAGGTGGAAGATTTATCTTTCCGAATTTACCCCTGTCGGGAAATTCATAATGTACAATTTCGGAATGTGGTGCGCTCTCAGTATTGACCTGGGTTGAACTTGCATAAATGCAGTTTGGATGTCCAAGCTTCAATGCCCAAAATGCCGGATCTACAATGTGGCAGGCCATGTCGCCCAGCGCTCCCGTTCCAAAATCCCACCATGCCCGCCAATTCCAGGGTGTGTATGAAGGATGATAAGGCCGCATTTGAGCCGGACCAATAAACAAATCCCAATCGAGTGTTGAAGGAACCGGAACTATTTCCGAAGGTCTTTCAAGTCCCTGCGGCCAAATAGGCCGGTTGGTCCATGCATGAACTTCAGTTATTTCCCCTATCGCCCCATCCCAAATCCATTCACATGTCTGGCGAATGCCATCGCCCGAATTTCCCTGGTTTCCCATTTGTGTAGCTACCTTGTATTCTGCTGCAAGTTTGGTGAGTTGTCGCGATTCAAAAACGGTGTGAGTCAGTGGTTTTTGTGTATAAACATGTTTCCCCATTCTTATTGCGGCAGCAGTAGCAATTGCATGAGTATGGTCAGGAGTAGCGATGATGACAGCATCAATGGATTTACCCATTTCGTCATACATCTTCCTATAATCCATGAATTTCTTTGCTCCCGGATATTTTTCAAAAGTACCGGCTGCATAAGCCCAATCAACATCACACAAGGCCACGATATTTTCGCCGGAACAATTGCTTACATTGGTAGCACCTACTCCCCCGACTCCGATGCCCGCTATATTAAGCTTATCGCTGGGCATCTTGTGACCAAAACCGCTGATTACATAACTGGGTAAAATAGTAAATCCTGCGGCTGCAGTTGCCGTACTTCCTATAAACTGCCTCCTGTTCATGGTGCTTTTATTTTTTTTCATGGTTGATTTTATTAAAAAGTTATTAATTGAATTTATTTATAGCAGTTGAATTATCATTTGATCATTTCCCAGTTCCATTGTAAATTGTAAAAAATAACCTTAATAGCAAAGACAATATGGACATAAATTTGTGAAAATGTACCTGCCATTTGTTAGGTATTATGTCACCCCTTTGGGGTTTATATCAATTTTTCAATTTCATTTGCTACAATCATGTCATTCCTTCGGAATTCTTATAAATTCTTATGAACGGAACAATTCCTGAGAATTATTCGACCTACCGGAGCTATCTTTGTACGCTCCAGAACAATCCCGAAGGGATGATATTATTCTAGAAAATCCTAAACCCTGATAATCCGAACCCCGAAGTGGTGATATTGTCATTCTATCCATTTGAATAAATATTTTTCATCATATTCAACTTCAAATTTTTTCAAAAATTCAAGATATTCCTCGCGAAATGTTTTCTTTTTGTGATGTACCTCCTGTTTTAAAATATAATTGTAAACCGTCCCGACTTGTGATTGTGCATATGAAAATGAACCATATCCCTCCTGCCACGAAAATTTTCCTCTCACCAATTTTTTCTCATTAATAAAATTAGAAGAATTGTTTTTAATGTCTCTCACCAAATCAGATACTGCCTTTGAGGGTTTTAATCCAACGAAAGCATGAATATGGTCCGCAACACCATTTACGATTATTGGTTTTTGATCCTTGCCTTTAATTATTCCCGCAATGTATTTAAATACTTCATTTCTCCATTCTTTCTCAAGAAGATTTGTTTTGCCATTTACGGCAAAAACAATATGGACATAAATTTGTGAAAATGTACCTGCCATTTGTTAAGTATTATGTCACCCCTTTGGGGTTTATATCAATTTTTCAATTTCATTTGCTACAATCATGTCATTCCTTCGGAATTCTTATAAATGCTACTGAACGAATAAATCCCGGGACCTTTTCTACCAAATAGAATTACTATTTTCTTTTCCGCCATAATCCCGAAGGGATGATATTATTGTAGAAAATCCTAAACCCTGATAATCAGAACCCCGAAGGGGTGACATTGTCATTCTATCCATTTGAACTAATATTCTTATCAAGTTTCCCCTCAAAATTATTCAAATATTCCAGAATTGTTCATGAAATGTATTCTTTTAAGTTCTATTTCCTGATTTAAAATATCCTAAACCAACTCAACCTCAGAATTTGTATTGAATATGCATATTGCCTTTCCCGCTACAAAAAGTTTTCTAAATTACAATTTTACTTTGATTCGTTTGCTTAATTTGTTGCTTTCAAAAGCAAGCTCGATGATCCTGATGACATTTCTTGCTTCTAACGGTTTTACTGCCATCTCAGCTTTTCCGGTGAGGACGTCATAAACATTTCTGTAAAATTCCTGATAACATCCTGCTTCTGTTTCGACAGAGCCATGAATATTGAGGTCCTGATAGTCAATAGTTATCATGCCCCACTGATCCGGGCTTTCATTTCCCCAATTTTTTGAACCAGGCAATCGTCCTTCCCTCAGATCTTTTTCCTGTGGATCAATGCCGTATTTTATATACGAACCTAAAATACCGTGAAGAATATACCTTGGTCCGGGATCGCGAACTAACATCCCGGCTGTAAGAATAACCCTGAGACATTTGAAATAGAGAATTATTCTGAAATAGTCATCTACCACGCTACCGTTACGCTGGTTGGTAATTTTTGCTTCCAGGCCGTTGGGAATTCCAAATAATTGCAGTGCCTGGTCAATCAGGTGTGAACCGAGATCATACAATACTCCCCCACCCTCATTTATATGTTCCCTCCAAACATTCCGCGGTGGCTCGGGTCTGAACCTGTCGAAATGAGCCTCATACTCCTTTAATTCACCCAGGGCACCACTTTTCAAAAGTTGGCGGATGGTCAGGAAATCACCATCCCAGCGACGGTTCTGGTAAACAAAAATCCGGAGATTAAGTTTTTCAGAAAGCTGTATAAGATCATCGGCTTCAGTTGAAGTAACAGTGAACGGTTTTTCAACAACAACATGTTTACCGGCCAGAAGGCTATCTTTTGCCATTTGATAATGCAGTGAATTTGGCGTACATATCACCATGAGTTCAATTGCCGGATCTTTCAAAACATCTATGTAACTTTTTACAATGGTTGCCTCTGGATATAACTTACTTGATTCCTTACTTGTTCGCTCAACGATTTGGCTGATATTGAATCCCGGATGCAGATGCAGGAATGGAGCATGGAAAACTCTTCCGGATAAGCCGAATCCAATAATTCCGGTATTTATTATTTTTTTCATTGTTTTCAGTATTATGTCACCCCTTCGGGGTTATATCAATTTCTAAATTTCAATTTCTATAATCATGTCATTCCTTCGGAATTCTTTTAAATACTCCTGAACGGGATAAATCCCGGACTTTTTCTACCAATTAGAATTATTATTTTTTTTCCGCCATAATCCTGAAGGGATGATATTATTGTAGAAAAACCATATTTCCTAATAATCTGAACCCTGAAAGGGTGACATTTAAAATTATCGTAATCATTTTTTTAACCATTTTACTACTGATCGCTGTTTACCTTCAGAGTTAAACTTCAATTTCAGTTTTATATACCTGAAAGTAATTTAAACAGATAATTATAACTAATGGTAATACTTTCTACCGGAGCGATTTTAAAGGACTCCTGTTCAACAAAAAAATATTTCATTCCCGATTTCTCTTTCATCCGGAATAATTCCGGGAAATTGATCTTTCCCGTGCCTATCTCTGTACTTTCCCTGCCTTCACCGGCTTCCATATCCTTAACATGCCACACTTCAAATCTCCCGGGATATTTTTCGAAATAATCAAACGGATCATACCCCGCATAAACCATCCAATACAAATCAATCTGAACAAAACACAATTCAGGATCGGTTCTTTCGAGCAAGATATCGAATGGTATTTGATTATCAATCTTTTCAAATTCAAAAGCATGATTATGGTACCCGAATTTTATTCCCGCATTTTTACATTTACTTCCGATAATATTAAATTCATCGGCAAGTTTTTTATAATCATCCGCATTTTGCCGCTTTTCTTTTGCTACTGAGGGTAATACAAGGTATTTCATTTCGGCTTTTGCCGTATCTGCTATGACTTCATCAGCATTTATAAGATTTACGCGGCTGTGCGTGCTCAATGGCTGTATTCCGTTTTCTTTACAAATAATAGCATAATCTCCCGGGTTCAAACCATAAAATTTTCTGTTTTGGTAACCGGCAGCTTCAATTGCACTGTAACCGATTTTTGACAATGCTTTCAATGTACCGATAAAATCACTATTCACTAAATCCCTGATAGTATATAATTGTATCCCGATTGTCCTGGCTATCGGGGAAGCCAATAATTTCCCTGGCAAAATGAGCCCGGCGGCAACGGTGGCACTCAGTCCCTGTAAAAATGTTCTCCGGTCAATCATTTTTGTTATTATTTACCGGCTTTTCAAACAATTTCCTTTTTTTCCTGATCCCAATAGACTTTCCTGTTTTCCAGATAAGCAATGGTTCCCATGTGTGATGTCATAGCTTCTTCAAAACCAACATCAATATTACACATCGGAATACCACCGGCCCGGATGCAGTCGAGCCAGTCTTTGATATGAAGATGCGATGTATCAATTCTTTTTCCGCCGCGATAGGTATAGAGCAATCCCCTGCCTGCGAAATATTGTTCAGTGGGAGATGTGATGGCATCCACGTGCTTAGCCCCGGGTGTAAACGAATATATTGGCATCGAAGGGTCAATTATACCCTTTTCTATTTTTTCACGATATTTTGTCGAACCCTGATCTGCAAAAAGCTTCAAGTCGTTGTCAACTTCTAGGTACGCATCGTGGCCCATGATCACCTTTCCCCTCATCTTGTTACTTGCGAGAGAAGCACTATAGATCAGGGTTAAATTACGGTCGGGATATTCAAAAACCTGTTGGAGAACATCCGGCACTGTTCGCCCGTCTTTATAAAAGTATATTCCCCCTGAAGAAACTGCCGAATGTGGAATGCCTAATCCCAGGATTTGGTTCATAGCATCATATTCGTGGGTGAACAGATCGCCCGACAAACCGGTACTATAATCCCACCAGCACCTCCATCTGAAGAACCGTTCAAGGCTGAATTCATGATAAGGCGCGGGCCCTATAAACTGATCCCAGTCAATATTATATTTCCCTGCTTCTTCATCTATTTTATAAACCCAGGCCCCTTCGGGATCATTCCGGTTTGTCGTTACCTCGACAAGGTTAACCGCACCGAGCAGTCCTTTCTCAAAAACTTCCTTTGCCTTGATATAGCTTTCGGTCTGACGGTTCTGATGCCCAAGCTGAAATACGATGTTATTTTCTTTCACTTCTTTCACTACTTCATAAGTCTCAGCCACCGTCCATGTCATCGGCTTTTCGCAATAAACATGCTTCCCGGCTCTGGCTGCTTCAATGGTTATGGTTCCGTGCCAGTGGTCGGGAGTTGCAATGATCACCGCATCAATATCATCCGAAGCGAGGAGTTCTTTATAGGTCCTGTACCTTTTTGGTTTTTGACCCATCGTACCTTCCGAACCGTTGCGGTTGTTATTGGCGCTTGCTCGTAGCCCTTTATCAGCATTCAGGTCATAAATATCACAAAGGCCATTAACAATTACATTCAGATCCGGCTGTTCCATGAATTCAGCCAATCGGGTATCGGTTTTATCCTTTTTATTACCTTCTGTCCAGTCGTCAATCAGCTCAGGACGAAGAAATCCTAAGGCTTTAAGCAAGGACCTGCCTCTGCCCCCGGTTCCTATGATCCCCAACCTGATCTTCTTGTCCATGGGCACGCTTCGGTTTAAAACCGGAATATCAGTACCAAGATTAAGTTCATGTCTGATCTCACCTTTAAGGATTTTATCAAATTTCTGCTTTCTGTACCAACCATATAAGAAGGCACCAAGAACAGGAACCGTTGCCAGTCCGCGGATAACCTCCCTGCGACTTAATTTCTTTTTATTTCCTAAAGGTTTTTCTTCCGGATTATTTTTGGTTTCCATTTTCTGTATTAAATTTCCTGTTTGAAAAAATTAACCTGTCTATTCCTATTTTTCTGTGTGCTGGGAAGATAAATAATACCATCATTGCGACTATTTCTATAAAATTTTTATTTATGAAAAGGTAGCTGCCCTCCATAGGCAACTCATACTTTAATCCGACAAAAGGCGGATGGGAAAGGTAATAGAAAGCAAGCATTACTATTCCAGCGGGCAGAGTAATACGGTTGAATGCGCCAAGGATCAAACCAAGTCCGATTGTGATCAATCCCCAGATGTTCATGAAATCCACAACACTAAGTGTGTCAGGATTAGCTGCGAGTCTGTAAAAAAAGCCTTTCATAAATCCTGCCGAATCGAGCAGGTAACCCACACTTGACCAGTTGGGATTCACAGCTTTTACAAGGCCTTCGTAAAGAAAATGCCAGCCGATAATGACTCTTAGAAATGTGAGCCAGAACACCTGAGACGCAGTATAGCTTGTTCCTTTATTCATTTCAATTTATTATTTTAAACTTGTCTTCCATTTAGAGTTCTTTTATAAAAATATTCCTCCACTTCACTTTAATCCCTCCTCCGTCATGGATTTGCACCGCGATGACTCCGGTTGCCTGCCCGATCTTTCCATCAGTGATATCGGTCATCATTTCGTTATTAAGCCAGGTCATCACACGGTCACCTTCAACTTTTATAACCATGTCATTCCATTCACCCATTTTTAAAATATCCTCTTTATCCTCCGGTATCTGGTAGAGCCACCCTCTGCCATAAGATTCATAAATTCCGCCTGTGTCTTTTCCCGGAGGGGCAACCTCTGCCTGCCAACCGGTTATTTTTGTACCCTCGATTGCTGAATGGAAAAATACACCGCTGTTTCCTTCCGATTCCTGTTTGAACTGCAATCTCAGAATAAAATTTTTATAAATTCTCTCAGTTGCAAGGTAACCATACTGCTTATCCGCGCCGCTTTCACAAACCAATTCCCCGTTTTCAACATACCACTTTTCAGTCCCATGAATTTTCCAGCCCGTAAGATCTGATTCATTAAAAAGCTGGATTCCGGTATCAGTTAAATCCCTTATCCTGACATTCCTGAATTTTGCGATGCTTCCATGATCCTGAAGTGCAATATGACCTTTGCAGGCAAGTCCGTAACCCGGATAATCCTTCCATTTTGATTTCTGAACGCGATCATACCAATCCTCAGTCCATAGATCATAAGCAACAACCAGGCTTCCATTGAGCCAATGTTCAACGTGGCAATTTTTAACGATTATCCTGCTCTCGTTAAATTCACCAACAGCTTTAAGGGATTTATTTTCTGGGTCATGCATCGCGTAGTTGGCGCCGGTTTTTTGCCACTCTTCAAGCTTTTCAGGAAATCCTGCATCATCAATCAGCTGATATTCTGGACCGGTCGCATAAACAGCGGGATAATCATTTTCGAGGACATGATAAAAGATGCCGCTATTGCCACCTTTTGATATAGCCCATTCTACGATCAGTTCGAAATCCGCGAATTGCTCTTCAGTAATAATGTCACCGCCCATGTTTCCACCTTTCCCCTGAACTATAAGGCTTCCGTTTTCAACATACCAGTCTTCATTCACACCGTTACCTTTAAAATTTCTCCAGCCATTGGTAGTTTTGCCATCGAACAGAATTTTCCAGCCTTCTTCATCCTGTGGCTGCAACACAGAGCCCGGCGTTTCATGACAAGAACTTTTTCGCGGTTCCGTTTTGAAAGAGAATCCAGCAATCGCCAGGATCAGAAAAAAAACAGAATAATATAAGAAACTTAATTTCATTTTATCGAGTTTAAATTATCCGATTAAGAGGGTTTAAAAATAATGAATGTTGACTATCGTTTATACAATTGAATAAAAATAATATTTTTTTGAAGAAAATTCTGTGGATAAATTATTTAAAGATTGAACATTTAGAAGTAATAAATCGTTAATTTTGCCGCCGTTATGTCTGATTATTTTGGTAAATTATACAATAAATAAATATGAAAAGAGCTGGTTTGTTTTCAGTATTATTCTTAGGTTGTACAATTGCTTTTTCGCAGAGCCTAAGTCTTGTCTATGAAGGAAATTCAATACCCGGTAACCATCAACTTATCATTCAGGGACCGGCGACAGGTGATGAAATGGTAGTGGGGGTTGATGTTACAAACAATGCATCCGTTGCTCTTACAGTATTGGTAAAAAAAGTAGAAAACTATCTGATTACGGGTTCCGTGAATACATTTTGCTGGGCAGGGCTTTGCTATGCTCCGAATGTTTATGTTTCGCCGCTTTCGACGATCATTCCTGCCGGAGGAACAACCGCACCCGGAGAATTTTCAGGACATTATAACCCGAATGCCAATCCAGGGCAATCCTCCATTTCTTACGTTTTCTTTGATCAGAATAATGTTAATGATTCAGTGATGGTGACGATTTTATTCACTACCGTTACTACCGGATTAACTTCACATATTTCCGAAAATTTCAATCTTTCGAACCCTTATCCAAATCCGGCAAACAATTTCACCAGTTTTGATTATCAATTATCTGAACCGGCGGAATCAAGCCTTAAGGTTTATTCATTGATCGGATCGCTCGTGAAGGAAATTGATATTTCGTCTGTTGAAGGAACCCTTCGGATTGAAACCAGAGATTTTGAAGAAGGATTTTATTTCTATGTTTTATCCGCCGGCAATAACGAAATTAAATCAGGCCGGTTCATCGTAAAGCATTAAGTCCAAATTTACTTTTCCTCAATTCTTTATATACCGCAGTCAGGCTACAAAACTACCTGTACTATTTTTTTCTTATTTCACAAGATCATATTTTTTAGAAAAGAAATTTTACAGATCGCGGGTCATTCAATTTTCCTACTTTTACTCACATGAAAAATAATCAGATCAGGATAGCGGTAATCCTCGGTTCTGTTTCTATCATCGGGATTATTATGTTTCAGTTTTATTGGGTGAAGACATCCTATAATCTGGCAGAACAGCAGTTTAACCGGACTGTTGAAATTGCGCTGTACGATGTAGCCCAAAAGATGGTGACGTTTAACGGCCATGAACTCCCCAACGAAAATCCTGTGCGCCAGATTTCTTCCAATTATTTCATTGTTGACATTAACGAGATCATTGATCCGGGCATCCTCGAACATTACCTTAAAACCGAATTTGAATACAGCAATATCCATATCAGCTATGAGTATGCTATTTATGATTGCGAAACGGACAAGATGGTTTATGGTAATTATATTAATCCGTCGAAAGTAAGGATCAATGAAGAAAGGAAATTTCAAAAATATGATGAGTTTACATACTATTTTGGAATTATTTTCCCGACCAAGACCATCTACATCCTGAATACAATGAATATCTGGCTCATTTCATCCTTTGTTTTGATCACTGCTCTGGTATTTTTTGCTTACGCTATTTTTATCATGCTGCGCCAAAAGAGGCTTTCCGAAATTCAAAAGGATTTTATAAATAATATGACCCACGAGTTTAAAACTCCGATTTCCACCATCGGCATTTCGGCAAATGTACTTTCCGAACCCGGAATACTTAACCAGCCGGACAGGTTAGCTAACTATGCCGCCATTATTTCGGATCAGAACAAAAGACTGGAAAACCAGATCGAAAAGGTTCTTCAGATTGCACGAATTGAACGTAACAAGCTCAGGCTTAAACTTGAAGAAACCGATGTCCATAAGATTATTAATATGGTTTCCGATAATTTTAAAATGAACCTTAAAGACATAAACGGCAACCTGATCCTTAATCTGGGTGCAATAAATCATATCATAAAAGCCGACAAAATTCATCTTACAAATGTGATCTATAACCTGATTGACAATGGAATAAAATATTCAGGGCAGGAGCCAAAAGTGGAAATCAGCACATTTAATAATCCCGGTTATGTTATTATCGAATTTAAAGATAACGGAATAGGGATAGAGAAGAAATACCACAAAAAAATATTTGAAAAATTTTTCAGGGTTCCGACTGGAAATATCCATAATGTGAAAGGTTTCGGGATAGGACTCAGTTATGTTAAAAGCATCATCAACAGCCACAAATGGGAAATAAATGTAGAAAGTGAGACCGGCAGGGGAACCCGGTTTCGCATTGTAATTCCCCTCGCATTTTGAACAGGAAAGCAAAAACACAAAACAAAAAATGAAAAATTACAAAATAACAACCGAACCCGGAACTCAGAACCCGGAACCCGGAACTCCAAACCCCGCACTCCCTGCCCCATACTCCACGCTCCCTGCTCCATGCTACACGCTAATACCCTAATCACAAGATGGAAAAATTAAAAGCAAAAATATTGTACGCCGAAGATGATGTTTACCTTAGTTTCGTTACTAAAGATAATCTCGAGAAAAACGGATATCAAATTACCCTGTGCAGGAACGGAGTGGAAGCACTTTCGGCCTTCGGACAAAGTAATTTCGATCTTTGCATCCTTGATGTCATGATGCCAGAGATGGATGGATTTACCCTTACAAAAAAAATCAGGGAGAAGAATCAAAATATTCCGATTCTTTTCCTTTCGGCCAAATCACTCAAGGAAGACCGCATTGCAGGACTCATGACAGGTGGGGATGATTTTTTAACAAAACCATTTAGCATTGAAGAGCTCATTTTAAAGATCGAAGTATTCCTGAGACGAAGTAAAATTTCGGATCAGTACCAGCTTAAACGGGGACAGGTAAAAATCGGTGAGTTTATTTTTGACCCGTTGAATCTTATATTAACCATTAAGGAGGATTCACAGAGGCTGACATCGCGTGAAGCAGAATTATTAAAATACTTTGCCGAAAACCGGAACAAGGTTCTAAAAAAAGAAGATATACTTCATGAAGTGTGGGACACCGACGGTTATTTCAACAGCCGAAGCCTCGATGTATTTGTTTCGCGCCTCAGGAAATACCTTGCTAAGGATTCCACCATAAGGATCAACAATATTCATGGCATTGGGTTTATCATGGTTACCGGTTCCTGAAATCAACTATTTTGTAATTCAAAGCAGGCTTGCAGGAAGATATCCATAAGTTTATTGAAACTGCATGAACTGTAAATGTAAAGACTTATTTGGGTTGATTCGTATTACAGAATCAGGATAATTTTTTGAAAAATTTGCCAATAAATTTACCCAATTTACCTATTTGATCTATATTTTCCTGCAAGGTTCCAATATTCATATCATCAGTAGGAAGCACGGTTGAGATGTTTGGAATTTGTTCCGGGTAAATCAGAATAAAATTTAAACTCCCGAACAAATGATTTAACTTGTCAGGTAAGTTATGAAGAGCATGCTGATATGAGATTGTACCCTGCCGGGCGCTGATGATGAGCAACAAGTAATCCTTTTCAATCCTTTCCCTTACGCCTGCAAAGTGATTCCATTCATCAAAATATACAGATTTGAAATCGTTTCTAAAATCATTTTTTTTTGAAATTTTTAAAATATTCTTACGGGTATCTTCATTGCAAAAAACTGATAATCCGTTACCGACCTGTTTGGACAAATAATTGATTTTTTCGAAAAGTTTTATAAAACCAATCTCATACTCACCATTGGGCGGGATTAATACAACGGTTCGTCTTATTGTATTCAACGGCTGATTAATGCTGCACACCCATAGCATTTGGCTGCAATTGTTCAATATATTGGTGAGTAAGGTTCCGAATATCTTATCGGTTGCTTTGGTTTTTTCGCTCCAGCCCATGATAATACAGGTGATCAGAAGTTCTTTCACCGTGCGTGATATGCCACTCGAAACATTAATATCTATGCGCGTTATTATCTGAACTTTGTGGTCGGAAGTGGAGGCATGGATTATAGCTTTTTCAAGCATTTTATTACTTAACTGTATTTTTTCTTTTGCTTCCTCATCATCCTGAACAACTGTTAAAGGGTAAATGGATTCGGGCGATTTCTTATCCTTTAGCAAAATCGCCAGGTCAATAAGCCTTTCAATGGTTGATGGATTATAGATCGAAACCAGGATTTTCTCCCTCACCTCAGGCACTTCAGTCGCCTTTGAACTTTCAGACTTGGCTAGATTCCTGCCTCCTTTATCGGTAACAAATGAAGCAACAAGGCAAGTGATAAATACAAGAACAATGGTTCCGTTCAGAACGTTAATATTTACCAATCCTATATTAAAACCTATGGTAATTACTGCAAGGGTTGCTGCTGCGTGCGAACTGCTGAGCCCAAAGATTACCTTCCTTTGATTTGCGCTGAAACTGAAAATCTTCTGTGTGAAAAAGGCTGCAAGCCATTTTCCAATCAGCGCAACTGAGGTTAGAACAACGATTACCTTAAAAGCCTCATAACCGTTAAAAAGAACCCTCAGGTCAACCATCATACCCACACTGATCAGAAAGAAAGGAATAAATAAAGCATTTCCTACAAATTCGATACGGTTCATAAGAGCAGAACTATGGGGAATAAACCGATTGAGGGTTATGCCTGCCACAAATGCTCCTAAAATAGGCTCAATACCGGCAAGTTTTGAAAGAAAAGCGGCAACAAACAGCAAGGTAAGAACAAAAATATACTGTATCGTTTTTTCGCTTTCAAGATGTTTAAGAAACCATCTCGCTATTTTTGGAAAGCCCCAGAACACGATTAATCCAAAGACCACAAGCGAAACTATAAGCCTTAACCAAAAAGTGAAGTCTGCCCCACTTCCCTCTGTTCTGATAATAACTGCGAGTATTAACAAAACCAAAACATCTGTGATGATGGTTCCACCGACTGCTAACATTACTGCTTCATTGCGGGTAATTCCAAGTCTGCTTGCAATGGGATAAGCCACCAGGGTGTGTGTTGAAAACATACTCGATATAAGTATCGAAGGAGTCATGTCGAAGCCTAGTATATGGTGGCATACCGGTATTCCTATGAAAAATGGTATGGTAAAGGTAAAGAACCCAAAGAGAATGCTTTTATACCTGCTCTTTTTGAACTCATTAAAATCGAGGTCAAGACCGGCCAGGAACATGATATAAATCAGTCCTACTGTTCCGAACAGGATGATGGCATCATTTCTTTCAAGGATTTTAAGTCCGTAAGGGCCAACCAGAACTCCTGCAATGATAAATCCCACTATGCTGGGAACCTTGAACTTTCTTAATATCAGGGGTGCCAGCAGAATGATCAGCAGCACGATTGTGAATACAAGTACCGGGTCAGTAACAGGCAGTTTAAAGTATTGCATGATATCCATCCGAACTCCGATATGAAAATGTGAACCGGTACAAACCGGCGATTGTTTAAGTGTACAAATATAAAAGAATAAAAAAATTGTACGGGATTATTCTTTTACTAATAACCGGAATGTTATTATCAGGAAATTAACAGATATTGATAGATATTGGTAAATATTGATTGAAATTGACCAAGCTCATTGGCATAACCCGGAACCCAGAACTCAAAACTCTGAACCTCGAACCGGGAACTTTGAACTATTCCCAGTTTGTCATCCGCTCCTTCATTCCAATTTAAACCATCCGTTCACTTGTCGCAGATTATCCTCCTTTTCTTTGACATGCCTGAATTCGTTTTTCCTTTTATTATAGATGTAATCCTTTTCCCAAACCTTAATATTTCTGACGATCTGCTTGAGGGCATCAATGAAGATCAGCATTTCATGGTCCTTCATTGTAGGATGTATCGAGAGCCTGACCCAGCCCGGCTTCACGGACAAGTCACCCGAATTAATGAGCTCGGTGATTCGGTGCGAATGCTCATAGCTCACATCCAGCAGGTAATGGCCATAAGTGCCGGCACAGGCACAGCCGCCTCTTACCTGTATTCCAAACCTGTCGTTCAGAAGCTTTACCAATAGATTATAATGAATGTCATCAATATAAAAGGAGATTATGCCCAAACGGTCTCTCACATTTTCAGCCAATATATGAATCCCCGGAACCTTTGGCAACTCTCTTAATACCAGGCTCGTCAATGCTCGGTCGCGTTCTATCATTTGTTTTGTACCCATTTGATTTTTAAGCTGGATACATAAGGCGGTTTTTATTGCCTGTAAAAATCCAGGTGTGCCGCCATCCTCGCGCACTTCTATATCGTCCGAATACTTATACTCTCCCCAGGGATTTGTCCAGTCCACAGTTCCCCCGCCCGGCTGATCTGGAGTAGGGTTTTTATACAACTTTGAATCGAATACAAGAACACCCGAACTACCCGGCCCGCCAAGAAATTTATGTGGTGAGAAATAGATTGCATCCAGTTTTTCCATCGGATCATCGGGATGCATATTGATATCCATATAGGGCGCAGCGGCAGCATAGTCAACGAAACACAACCCACCGTATTCATGCATCAGACGTGCCATATCGGAAAAAGGAGTGTAAACTCCCGTTACATTTGAACAAGCAGTGAACGAGCCGATCTTTAATTTCCGGTCTTTATATTTTTCAAGTTCATCACGAAGCAGATTTAAATCGAATAAAAGTTCTTTTCCGGGAGGAATCACAACCACATCGGCCATGGTTTCAAACCAGGAAGTGTGATTGGAATGATGCTCCATGTGGGTCAGAAAAACCACCGGCCTTTCCTTTTCTTTAAAACAATCGCCACCGGTAAACTGGGCATAGTGCTTCAATCCGAGTATTCTTTGAAATTTATTCACCACGCCTGTCATACCAAAGCCTGAGGTAATAATCACATCATCCGGCCCGGCATTCACATGCTTTTTTATGATCTGGTGTGCAAGGTGATAAGAATGGGTCATCATGATTCCTGTTTCAGTGGTTTCGGTATGGGTATTGCCAACAAAAGGCCCAAAATCTTCCAGTAATTTTTTTTCGATGGGGGCATAGAGTCTGCCGCTGGCTATCCAGTCGGCATAGATCATTTTTTGCCTGCCATAAGGCGTTGTAAACTCCAGCTCGTTTCCAATGGTGTTTTCCCTGAATTTCTTAAAGTAATGCTCCATGCTGAGTTAAAATTTTGCACTTACAAAAGTAGGTATTTGAATATAATGTCAATATTTGTGACCGGTGTTTATTCCTGCAGAAAAATTAAACAATTTATTATCGGGTCATTCGGCGAGGATATTTATATTTGTAGGATAAAAAATATTTAACGACTGTTTAAATTTTTAAAAAGTATGATTTTTACTCGTCAATGGGAAAAATTTATTTTCAAGATCCAAAGTTCAGTTTTGGAGGTTCTTCACCGCCTGTTGGCGGATATGAATGACATATTAATCCTTTTTATCAGGGGAGGCT
>JAGVPB010000050.1 GCA_020052415.1 Bacteroidales bacterium
AGCGCTCTTCACTCAACTCGCCGTTTGTAATTGCAGTAAGAACTGCACAGTCTGATTCCTGAGTATGGCTGCAATCGGCATAGCGACAAGCCACGGAAAGCTCAATAATATCTTCAAACCCTTTGTTTACCCCGTCACTGGTGCCCAGAAGGCCTAGTTCTCTCATTCCAGGGGTATCAATAAACATCATGCCTTTATCAAGAACAATGAGTTGCCGACGCGATGTTGTGTGTGTACCTTCTCCTGTTCCACTGACAGCTTTTGTATCGAGGGCATCCCGTCCAATCAGATGGTTGATCAGTGTACTCTTGCCGACTCCGGATGACCCAAGCAGGCAATATGTTCGACCCGGTATTAATACCTGGTGAAATTCGTCAAATCCCGAGCCAGTTATGTTACTGAGTGCAATAACCCTGGTCGTGATGCCAGCCTGTCTAATAGTCGCAATCTTCTGTTGCAGCTCATCGTGGGAGATCAAATCTGTCTTGGCAAAAATGACAATCGGCTCAACATGACCGTCAGCTGCCATTACTAAATACCGATTCATTCTAGGTATATTAAAGTCAAAGTGACATGACTGGACAATGAAAGCAATGTCAATGTTGGCTGCAATCATCTGGTAGTCCACTTCTACGCCAGCGCGTTTGCGGCGTAAAAACGTCCTTCGTGGAAAGACCCTATGGATGATTGCCGAGGTGTCATCATTGTGATACTGCACAGTGACCCAATCGCCGACACATGGCAGCTCAACCGATGACTCAACACGGAAATAGAACTTCCCCGCAAGTTCAGCTGGAATCTCTCTGAGCTCATTCCTGATAATGTAGGAATTGCGGTCAACTGCTGACACACGAGCAATGCCTTGATCCTCTTGGCGCAAGTCATCGACATATGCTTCAAACCAGGGATCAAAACCTATATCAATCAATTTCATCATATCTTGTCACCAAACGTAATGATCACCAGCGCGAGGAACGAGCGTCCGATGGATTGAATGGTTAGATGACCTTATTTTCTTTCTGCTAATAATACCAATTCTTTGAAGTCGCTCTCCCGAATAATCCTTATTGGGCACCCCTCCGCTATTAGCTTCTCAGCTTTTCTGTGTTTTGAGCTTTTTTATTACCACCAAGCTGTAACATTTTGTTTTTCAGTGATAGTTTCCTTTTTGAATGCAACTGTCAAAAATTTATGCTCACCATCGTATGCTTTTTCATATTTATCTTTTAGGTAGATCGAAATATTTTCGTCGGGAATATTTATCGCTTCGGAAAAGTCTTTGGTTGCAAATACTAAATTTAGGAGAGGGACTTTTACTTCAAAAGAATCATCGTCATAATAATTAAATTCGACCAGAACCAAATAGTCGATTATCCTTTTATCATTATTTAAATATCCGTACCATTTTTTCTGAAATCTACTTTCATCATATGTTTTTAAAGGCTCACGGCAGTCTGGGCAGGCGCTCTTAAGTAGTCTTTCTTTTGATGCTCTTTGTTTTGACTGTATCTCTTCTAATTCTTCCTTTGTATATTCACGTTTGCATCCTGTGCATTTTTTGAATAACACCGCTCGCCTCCTTTTACCTTATCTTTTGTTGTACTCATCTAGCGGCAGAACTACCTGGCGCGGCTCCGCCGCAACCGGTGCAATGATTTGATCTGTCTTTTCAATTCATTCTAATTCTCTTAAGGCCTGTTCCAAGAAAATTTTAATCTCTGTGGCTTCAATGCAATCAAGATGGTCATCATCAAGGACTTCCTTAATTTTAAAGTAGAGAATTTTTTGTTGCTTTCCAGTCTCAGAATGATCTTCCAACCAATATAGAAGTTCATAAGCTTCTTTATAGTTCACCTGTTCATCTGCAAGGATACCCTTTAACATCCCCTTAAATTCGGAAATTTCATCCACGGAGCTTTGCAATGTTTTTTCTGTAGCGTGATCTTGAAGCTTAAGGAAGACATTCGCGCAAGCTATAGCATCCTCTTTGGCATCGTGATGTTTAAATGTTGAAAGACCAAAGTGCTTAACTAATGTTTTTAATTTGCAATCTTTTAAATGAGGCAATTTTTCTTTGGCTACTGCGCTTGAGTCTACGTAATCAAACTTTAATCCCAGATTAAAATGGTCAGAAAGTGCGTTTAAGACCTGTTTGTCAAATAAACTATGCGCAACCAAAGGATAAATAAAAATATCTTTTATCTCTGGAAAGAGTTCTCCAAATACTGGCTTATCAAAGGTGTGTTCGTCTTTGATTCCATGAATTTTTGATTGAAAGGGTGCATGTCCACCAACTGGTTTGATCAAATAACCTTTAGCTTCGATAATTTTACAATCAGATACTTTCGCGTAGCCTACAGCGCACGCGCTTACTCTTTGAGGATTTCCAGTTTCAAAATCGATTGCAATGAAATCTTTCATCTGTTTTCCCCTCTTTTAGACAGAACACCGCAAATCAGCCGCCTGGTTTTTTTGGTCGGCTGAATTTTGATGTTGGGCAATCTGTATTATCATTGTCAATTACACAATCCTATTCAGTTTCCACCGCCCCTTTTTTATAAAAGGCTCTATCCAATTCTCATCTCTGCTGTGATAAATATACTTACTCGCATTATCAACCGTTCTACGATTTAATTCCTTCACTATCTGTGTGGATGCTTTAATGAACTTCGCCGGTAAATCTACCCGCCATGTTGCCCATAAAACAATGTGGCTTGAAATCGGGAAGGAGATCTCTGAATCGGGTTTTCCAACCCCCATACCCGTAAAATAGAACAGTGGATTGTCACACGTCAGAAAAACAGGGTTTTGGTTGAATTCCCAAAATGACCAAGTCATGGCTTTGATTGCTTCGACAATTCGGGGGGTTCGTTCAGGAGGGATATTTTCTAACCAAATATCTTTCGGAGGATTTACAGCATAGATTGATAAAATATCATCTATCTCTTTTCTTCGTTTTTCTATGAACTCGGCCTTTTGAGGCTCTTTAGCGATAATTTGGTCTAAATCAGCATTCAGTTTTTCAGCTATTCCATCCGCCAAGCGTGGTGCCATTTTTTTTAGGTCATCTTTAGCACGTGGAACTCGCTTCCACATTACTGCCATATACTTTGCAAAAATAATTTTATCATCATCATTGATTAAATTCCGGCTACGTATTTTATCAAGTACCGCATTAGCGGGGCCTTCAATATCATTTGCTAAATATTGTTCTGTTTCCTGCGAATAAAAATCCGTAATGTTAGCTAAGCTTTTAATTTGCGTGTTAATTTTTCCCCCAGTGCCTTTGTCATATGCCCATAACATATTATCAACGGTTTTCGAAAATCCTTTCAGATAATATTGAGGTAGATAATGATGTCCCATACACATTAACCAGTTTTAATTTGGTGCCCAACAATTAATATATGTAATATTTAATATCCAGTTCTGGAGAAAATTTGCACTTAGAATTGCCTGTTCTTTACTCTAACATTTATATAAATTCAAATAAGTTCTGTTGAACGCCTGCTTAAAAAGATGTTTGTTTATTGGAGTCGTTTTCTTATCCAGGCAGGATCTCTTCGGCAATCCAGAACAGCATAAATCCTTACCTCATCTCTCTCGATACGGTAATAGACAGCGAAGGGAAACCTTTTTGAAAGCCTTCCTTCAAATCTACCTTTGCAGATTCAAGGATTTTTATTTTCATGAAATCGAATTCCGTATATCTTTCTTGGCCTGATCCCAGTCTACAAACTTGTCCTTACCATCTCTAAGTCTCTGTTCTCTTTCTTTCAAAACATTCTCATGCCACAATATTAACATTGCCCTGAGCTTTTCCTCGGTGGTCATTTCCCGCCGCCTTTCTTTTTTTGATCAGAGGCCCGTTTCGGCTTCGCCCTTTCGCCCAATTCAGCCTCTATTTCCTCGACAGTGGGCAGTGCCGATTGCAATCCTTGAGGCAAGGCCCGCGTCAGTTCATACGTTGAAATGCCGATAGGTTTATCGATGCCGGCAAAGCTGTATTCCGCCAACAGCCTGTCGCGTGTCTGGCAGAGAATCAGGCCGATGGTGGGTTGATCGGACGGATGCTTCAGGCGATCATTGATGACATTGCAGTAGAAGTTCAGTTTGCCTGCGTATTCGGGCTTGAACTTGCCTTTCTTCAGGTCAATGACGATAAACGCCCGGAGACGCAGATGATAAAAGAGCAGGTCTATGTAAAAATCATCCCCGCCCACATCCAGCCGGTACTGCCGTCCGACAAAGGCAAAGCCCTGACCGAGTTCGAGAAGGAATTTTTCCAGATGCCGCACGAGTTC
>JAGVPB010000066.1 GCA_020052415.1 Bacteroidales bacterium
AGTAAGGACCTTGGATTTAATAAGGATAACCTTATAATCATGCAGTTGCAGGATAAAGATATCCTGTCCAAAACCAAAGCTTTTAAGGAAGAACTGTTATTAAACCCGGATATTCTGGTCGTCAGTAATTCAAACGGGGTTCCCGGTTTGATTAACTGGATTCAAACCATGAGGATAGAGCAACCCGGCGGAATGGAAGAACGTGCTATTCTGCTGGCAAAATCGGATTATGATTTTGCAAGGCTGTTACAACTTGATTTTGCTGAAGGCAGGGATTTTGATAAAAATATGGGAACGGATGCTTTGGAAGCCGTAATTATAAATCAAACAGCGGCTGAAAATTTCGGCTGGGGAAAGGATGCAATAGGGAAAAAAATACATTATGGATTCGGGCAGGATAAAACCGGGGGCAGGATGCTGAAAGTGATCGGGGTAGTCAAAGACTTTCATTTTAAATCATTGCATAATGCCATCGAACCTATTGTTTTTTTCCCGGAAGAAAGCCAGGGCTACCTGCTCACCTGCAGGATAGTCCCGGGAACATTTGAGCAGACGATTCATTACATCGAACAAAAATGGAAAAGTTTCGGGATTAAACAGCCCTTCAATTACAAATTGATGACTGCTTCAATGGATGACATGTATGAGGCAGAAAATAAAATTGCCATCATCATCCGCATCACAACATTCATTACAATATTCATTGCATTGCTCGGCTTGCTGGGATTGTCATCCTTTATTGCCGAACAAAAGACCAAAGAAGTCGGTCTCAGAAAGGTGCATGGAGCCACTGTTGCCAATATATTATTACTGCTTTATAAAGATTTTGCCCGGTTGATCCTCATTGCATTTGTGGTTGCAGCACCTATCGCCTGGTGGCGTCTGAGCATCTGGCTCGAAACTACCTTTATTTATTTCCGGGAGCCGCAATGGTTTGCATTTGTATTGGCGGGCGCTTTAGCTTTTATCATCGGACTTGGCAGTATCAGTTTTCATATTATCAGGGTTGCTTCAAGGAATCCTGTAGAGGCGATAAAGTATGAGTAGAGTATTTGACAACCATTTCATTCGAAATTACTCAATATTTCTGTTAAAACATTATTTCAGCTTTGACCAATTGACTAACTAACAGTTAGCTCAAAGTTTTTTGTAAATTTTGTGTACATAACCGACAAATATACGTAAATTTGTCGGTTATAAACGACATTATGATAACAAGACTTTTATATGAGCTATTAAATAAGAGGCTCTTCACAGGGAAAACTATTTTGTTATTAGGTCCCAGGCAAGCTGGAAAGACGACTCTCCTGAAAATGATTCAAAATGCAAATCCCGATAAATCGATTTGGATAAATGCTGACAATCCTGACGACAGAGAAATGTTAAATAGTATTAACTCAGTAAGGGCACTTGAAATATTTCCGCCAAAATCATTGGTAATAATAGATGAAGCACAGCCCCTTGAAAACTCAGGATTAACATTAAAAATCATTCATGATAGTTGTCCGGAAATTCAAATTATTGCATCTGGTTCAAGTTCCTTTGAACTCACTGATAAAATCAAAGAATCACTGACCGGGAGAAAATGGTCCTATATTTTATATCCTATTTCGTTTGAAGAATTGGCTAATCATTCTGGCAAATTTGAATTGTTACGTTCACTGGAAACGCGTCTTATTTATGGTTCTTATCCTGAAGTGATCAACCGGAACGGACAGGAAAAAGAAACACTTTATGAACTGGTTTCTGATTATTTATATAAGGATATTTTTCGCGTCAAAGAAATCAGGAAACCTGATTTGGTTGAAAAACTTGTAAAAGCACTAGCCTTCCAGGTTGGCAATCAGGTTTCATTTAGCGAACTATCCCAAATGATTCAAGCTGATAAAGAAACCATTGAAAGGTATATTTATCTGCTGGAGGAAGCCTACATCATCTTTCGGTTATCGTCATTTGCCAGGAATCTCAGAAATGAGCTTAAATTTTCAAAGAAAATTTATTTCGTTGATAATGGAATAAGGAATGCAGTAATTAATCAGTTCAATCCGCTTTCCATTCGCAACGATACCGGAGCTTTATGGGAAAACCTGATTATTTCTGAACGGCGAAAGAAGATTGAATATGAAAAACTCCATAGGAATATTTATTTTTGGCGTACACACAGGCAACAAGAGATTGATTATCTGGAGGAATACGATGGGAAAATTTATGCCTTTGAGTTCAAATGGCGATCTCCAAAAAGTCTCAAGCCTCCTTCAGCATTTGTTTCTGCTTATCCAGATTCAGAATTTAAAATTATCAGTAAAGATAACTTTTGGGAATTTATTTAACTGACTTGCTTCAGTAAGTGAAATAATCCTTGAACCCGAAACCTTGAACTATTTAAACGCCTTCTCCGGCATCCCGTCGCCTTTCATGGAGAGTCTTTCAAAGTAAACCGGAACCTCTTTTCCAGTAATCTTATCCACAAACATTTTGGCAAGGTATTGTCCCAGCATATAACCCTGTCCCCTAAGTCCGATAAATAAGCCCAGCTCAGGATCAATGACCATTCTGGGTTCTACATAATAACCTGCCCAAACCGCCTGGAATCCCACTGACGACAATTCCGGGATCCAGTTTACAAATACTTCTGATGCGATCTCGATAAAATCCTTTGAGTTGATCTTCAGGTTTGAACCGGTTTCGGTTGGTTCCACTGCCGGTGAGGCACACCCGATGATCTGCCCGGTTTCGGCCAGCTGCTGGCCATAAACAGCAGTAAATCCTTTGTATCTTCTTCGGTCAATGATCATGGGCAACGGAATTCCGTTGTTCCCTAACATCGGCAACCGGCGCGTGATGAATGCCTGGTGCTTCACAGGATAAATTCCGGTTTCTATATTCAGTTTCCTGGCAAATTTATCCCCTTCGGGTCCGAGGGCATTGATGAAGGTTTCCGTTTCGAACTCGATGTATTTCTTTTCATGATCCTGAACCAGGACAAAATATTTCGAACCTTCCTTCCTCACATCGGTCAATTTACAATCTTCCAGTATCCTCCCGCCTTTTTCAATTCCGATCCTGCGGATCAGGTCAATGACTCTGCCGGGAGTAGCCTGCCAGCAGTTTTTTGTGATCAAAGCCGCAAGGTAGGTATCGAGGTTTGGATTGATATGAGCCGAAATCTCTTTTCTGAAATCCTTAGGTTGGATCATACGTGCATCCGACCAGGCCATGGAGGCTTCGAGTGCCTTGTACATCTGTTTATCATGGGCAAAAGTCACGTAGTTGATCGGATGGAAATCAATGTTTTTGATTTTATGAAGCTCTTTGAATATCTCAAGATTATGAACCGCAATGTCTGATAGCTCAGGAACACTGAAATTAGGACGGCCTCCGGCAATATTCCGCCATGATGCGCCCCGGCCGTAATTCAGTAGCACCGGCTCTTTCCCGGCTTCGGCAAGATACCGGAACAATGCCGATCCGCCAATCCCGCCTCCAGCTACAAGGGCAGTTACTTTTTGCCGTACAGGTTTATTTCCGTTCACACTCACAATAATATTTTCATGAACATCTTTAGGATAAAGATCGCCCATGGCTATCTGGTTCGAAAGGGGTCCGCGTGGTGTAGGTTCCCCAACTATGGAAATGCCGTGTGACCGGATGGTCTGCTTTAAACGTGGGATGCAGCGCTTTCCACGGCAGGCGCCCATTCCAAGGCGTGTTGTATGCTTGATTTCATCCACCGAAATAAATTTCCGGTCGCCGACAACTTCGAGAATTTCATTCAGTCTTACATCATCACAATGACAGACATAGGTTTCGGATGCTACCTCCCCGGCTTTTTTAAATTCAATGGATTCAGGATAATTTGTCCTGACGATAAATCCCCTTACCGCAACCAGTTTATCACCCGAAATATGCGTTGCCTGTATCCGCGCTATGTTGGTTTTATTACTTTTCCTCAGGATTTTGGCAATCACGCCTTCTCCAAGAATATTCCCGTTGTTGTCAACCAGGTAAACCTCTTCACCTTCCTGAACCTCATATTCTATGGGCATAAAAAGCCAATCCTTTTTCAGATTGTAACCGAAAATAGCGAGTCCGGGGCACTGATAAACACAATCCATGCAGCCGACACACTTTTCGAAATCTATTTTCGGGACAGTGCTTGTGGATGTTTTGGTGATGGCTCCATGCGGACAGGCAAATTCACAGGGATTACAGGCAAAACCGTACAGGCAGTCGATCTTTACGAATGGCTTTTCGAGCATTCTCTCTTTAGTTGGAACAAAAGGGCTTTCGATAACCCGGGTCGGATGCTGCTGCGAGTCAATATATTCCTTCGAAACGGCAAGAAATTCTTCATAGCGGTATGGATGATCCATCTCTTCGAGAATTTCGAAAGCGACCTGCTTTCCTCGAAGCACGGCGCTGGTTCCTTCGCCAATGCGGATGGCATCGCCGGCTCCAAAACATTTTCTGCCAAATATCTCATTCCCTTTGATCAGTAACTGGTCATCTGAAACGAGGCCGGTGCAGATGTTGATGGCATCTATTCCGTCAATCACTTTTTCAGTTCCGGGTATTGGCTGGAAGTTTATACATTCGGCTACTACAACGCCGGTTATCCCTGTGTGTTCCTCATTTGGAATGGCTTTCAGGAGAATATGAGATAAAATAACTGGAATTCCAAGCCTTCTCACGCGGTTTGCCTGAACCGGAAATCCACCTTCAAAGGGCTGTGCCTCGATGATGGCTTTTACTTTCGCGCCTGCCTGCATCAGTTGATATGAGGTCAGGTAACCGATGTTTCCGGCGCCGACGGTCAGCACATTTTTTCCGAGAAGCGTAAACTCGTTGTTCATCATTTTCTGAACCACCGCAGCCGTATAGACTCCGGGCAGGTCGTCGTTTTCGAATGTCGGCATGAATGGAACCGCTCCTGTTGCAATCACAAGGTATTCGGCATCCACATAATAAATTTCATTGGTACGGATATTTTTCAAAGCAAGCCTGTTCCCTTCGAGGATATCCCAAACGGTTGAATCGAGGAATATGCCTGTGGGATCATCACCTGCTAATGTTTTGGCGATATCGAAACCCCGCATGCCGCCGAATTTCTTTTCCTTTTCGAAAAAGAAAAACTGGTGGGTTTGCATGGTGAACTGCCCGCCGATCTTATCGTTGTTGTCAATGACAATGTTGTCAATATTATGCTTTTTCAATTCCTCGCGGGTAGCAAGTCCGGCAGGGCCGGCGCCGATGATGGCAACGGTGGTTTTATAAACATTGACGGCTTTTTGCTTATCAACTTTCGTTGGCTCAGGGGTAAATTCCGAGGGTATTTCGCTCACATCTTTTACATCATCTACTTTCGTGATGCATATCCTCTTGACTTCGCCGTTGACGAGCATTTCGCAGGCGCCGCACTTGCCGATACCGCATTCAAGGCTTCGGTTACGGTGTTTCAGGCTGTGGCTGTGGACCGGAAAGCCGGACTGATGCAGGGCGGCGGCGATGGTGAATCCTTTTTCGCCTGTAACAATGTTGCCGTTGAAACGAAAGCTGACTTTCTCTGCTTGCGGTACTACGAGTATAGGGTGTTCTTCAATTTTATACATAAAGAATACTTTCAAATCAATGGCGTCAAAAATAGAAATTGTTAAATGAATAACAAGTATTAGTTTCAGGTTTAAAGTTTAAAGTTTCAGGCTGGGCATGAGCACGAGAAAAATAGCAGTGAGGCACGAAATAGAAGGCTAAGGCACAAGACTGCAGCACAAATGCATGTACACAAATCTTGCCAGATGGAGAAAGATTGCAACAGCAGGATGCTCCAGATAGAATTACTTAAGGATTTCTAAATCCCTGATCTTATCAAAATGCTTTATGTTTAAAGTAGCAATTGGAATCTTATAAGTTAAAGCGGTTGCACCAATAAAAATATCGGCTAAATCAATCATTTTATTTAATTTCAGTAAATTTGAATGTACTTCAATTGCTGTCTTTGAACAGTTTTTGTCAAACGGCAGGACTAATAAATTATCACTCAATTTATTCCAAAAGTCGTAATGGGATTTTCGATTTCCTATTCCAATTTCATAGTAAGTTATTGAAGAAATGCATAAATCATTATGAATTCCTGATAATGAAAAGAATGATGTTTTCCTTTTATCTTTTTTTCTGAATAATTCAATTAAGATCGAAGAATCTAAAAGTATCATGCAATTCTGGAATTATTGATTTGATTTCTAGCATCTTGAAAGTCGTTTAAATCAGTATCAGACCATACCGGAGCATTGAGTATCAACTCTCTGATTTTTTCTGATGATCTTTTGGTAGATATTTCTGATTGCAACGTATTAGTCAGTCTTTCAAGGTCTTCTTTTGGAAGCTGATGTATTAGTTTCAATATCTGTTTATATTCAATGTCAATTCTTAATTCCATCGTATTGTAAGTTTAAGTACAAAGATAGAACAATATTTTTTGAAAAGGTTTTTTGTTTGGTAGCTTTTAAAGCCTGGCGTATGGGTAAAAGTGCATTTTCCATTTTCTCCCTGGCCGGACGAAGAGAGATACTCTACTGAAACTCCTTCAAAATTTGAACGCAACTCATGACGGAAGTAGGGAGTTTTTATTGCAAGAGCGACGAAGTCAGGAGGCTTTGACAAACAGGGGAAGTTGTTAAATGAATAACAAGAAAAAGTGACTAAAATGACTAAAGTGAGGGGCACAGGATTGAGCAGGGTGTGATTTGAACCACAGAGGGCACAGAGATTTTACGCAGGGGACATGGAGAAAATGGGAATGGGTTTTTTATCACATAGAATCATAGAAACATAGGTTGCACATAGGGCAGTGAGCGGGGAACGAAATACCTGCCGGCTTTGCTGACGCTAAGTAGGCTTGAAGTCCTTCGGCCTTCGAGTTATAAAAGGGATGGCAAAAATTAAAGCCAGAGCCAGAAAAATTTCTTTATTTCTTAATTAACTTACCACTTGAAAATACTCCGTTTTCGTTTTGAATATAAAAAAGAAACATTCCTGGACTTAGAGTGCTGATATCAACTTCAACTGATTGGATTAAGTTATTTATTATTACCTTTTTAACAATAATCCCCTGAAGATTACAAATAATCATTTCTTTTCGGCTGATGAGCTTATTTGATTCTGAAAAAAGAAACGTCACTTTCTCCTTTGCCGGATTGGGATAAATTTGTACTAATTCATTTGATTTATCATTTGTTTTTATTGAGGAAAACAGTTCTTCATTTTCCTCAAAAAGATTTTTCAGATAAGCCACCCTGTCACGAAGCAACTCAACACTCGACCATGCAGTTCCATCATAATCCCTTGCAAAAACAAAGGCAAAATCCACTGACTGTGTTTCGCCAGCCTCAAAAGTAAAAGGGCCTGAAATTCCCAGTCCTCTTCTGTCACTTGGGTAGTCTCCATTGGTTATTTCAGTCCAATAATATCCGTTTTGATTATATCCTCCATTAGGAGGTATGCCGTCAGTACCCCAGTTGCAGGTATCGCTGTCGCCCGGAAACATAAACCTGCATTCAGGACCGACTGCGCCAGATGAGACATGACCCATACCACCATACATTAAATGTGATCCATCCTGCCATCTGCTGGTTAGATATTTATAATAATTAGAAGAAAAGCTGGGATCTCCCTGCAATCCACCAGAATTATTGTGAAAAAGGAAACCAGTCATTCCAAAGCGTTCATTATCTATAATAGTATCGCCAAAGTTTAATCCGTTTATGCTGTAATCACATATTTGTAATCCATTGCCGTCATATTTCGGATTATCAATTTCATCTGATTCCATGTAAGGCCCTCCCAGAATCGTCACACCTATGGCCGGTGGATGTTCTTCGTACCCCAGTTGCAATTCCCCCGTCCCGTCAGGGCCGTTTGAAGTTTCATCATCCTCATCACCATTATAGCCATAATAAAAACCATTCTTAACATCACAACCTACAAAATCATCCCATGCATTGCCTAAATCAATATCTGTCCAAACCCCCAGGTAAGTATCATGATATGTGGTATCTGAGAGGTTGATAATATCATAGTGGACAAAGGTCGTATTCCATAGTACAGAATCTTCCGGTTTATCAAAAGCATAAGCCATTCCATGAATTTCTATCCCTAACTTTCTGCCATCCGATTCGGTATGTTCATTTCTCATGTCGTTAAAAATGAAAAAAAGTGCCTGATCACCTTTAATTCGCGGACAATCGCCTTCTAAGGGTTCATAAATTCCGTTTTGATTTTTATCAAAAAAGGGTGCAAGAATTGCGCTTTCACCATTTTCCACTTTTCCGTTACCGGGCCAACTGGCAATATCTTGTATAGGCACATAACCTGTTGTCCACCAGTTTGCATTATGATAATTCACTTCATCCCTGGTCAATTTCCAAACCCTGAACCATCTTTTATCATAGTCAAGGTCATAAACGTTCGAAACAGGTCCATAAAAATAATCTTCTCCCATTTGACGATATCTTTCTGCAGCCAAATGAATGGAATCATTATTATCAAGCCCTCCAATCCAAATTGAATTTGAAAATAGTGCGCTAATCATAGATTCTTTGGGGATGTAGTACCTCCCTCCTCTTGGTCCTCCGGGATGATCCCATAAATGATTACCCCAGCAATTAAAAAGTGCATTTGCATTGTTTATATTTAGAGTATCATAGTATTTAAGAGTATCAAGGAATACAACAATTGATGCCATATCAAATGTACCATATCCCAGAATTGTATCAATTAACAAGTAATCACCTGTTACAATTTGTGGAACACTATATAAATAATCATAATCAGTGATTGAAATATTGATTTGAACTACGCTGTCATTAATCTTTGGAAATACCGATCCATAGATCATTAATGTATCTCCAGTAGGACTTATGTCATTTTCTATAAGGTTCAAATAATAATCATACCCGGGGAAAACATTATGTATTGTGTCGTTAAGAGCAATCGGTGCATTTATGTCCATTCTTATATCGAGATATAAAGAAGCCCAATCGGAAACAGAAGCAGTGTCAGCAACCTCTCTTACTCTATATTGTACAGAGTAGTTATTGTAGAAAAAGCCGGTAATTGTGTCAATTATTGTATTTGATGTGAAGGATGACTTATCATAGAGACTTGAGATTTCAAATATTTCAATAGGATCACCTTCGGGATCATAATCATTTTGAAGAACATTAACTTCGATTATTGTAACTGTATCGGGGAAATGAATTATTACCAAAGTATCATTGATTGAGACAGGTGGTTGATTCTGTGAAAAGCTGTTTAATGATACGAGAATCGTTGTTATGAATAGTATTAAGTTTTTCATAAAGAATTAATTTTAGATTTATGAAACAAAGATAAGTGATACAAAAGCCATAAGCAATAAGAATCAGTTAACGGCAGGATGAATTAAGAATACGGTAAAATTCAAATTGTAAATCCCCTCTTGCCTCTGTCTCTGTCTTAGTCGGATATTTCCTTGCGGTCTTCAGCCTGTTAAAATGTGAACTTACCTTTATGGTGGGTTCGTAACTTCTGTCACCTTAAAGCCACTGCCTTTTACCTTCAATGAAATAAGCTAATAAGGTCATCTTCTCCCCGTTTATTCCTGGTTACTAAGGTTGCTTTCAGAAGATAAGGTATTGCATTCTTTGCGTATTCCTTTGCGTACTTCGTGTGAAACCTTACCCATCTCCCAAATCCCATCGCCCGGTTCCAAGCCTCCAGCTCCCAACTCCTTGCTCCCCGCTCCACGCTCCAGGCTCTCTGCTTCTGTTCACATCTGTACGCCCCCTGAACGCCTCCGAACAATGTTAATAAATGTTAAATCCCTCATGTATAATAACCATCTGTTATTCATACTTTTGGCATTCGTGGCATAGTATTGGAAAATCTTCGGAATCCCAATGAGCTGCGAAATTTAGAGTTTATGGTTTAGAAAATTTCAATGATTTACTGAGAAAAAAATTACCGGATTATGGGCATGGATAAAGTAATAGAAAAGAAAAAATGGACTACAAGAAAGTTATTGAATATAGCCGGGATCAGCATCTTCCTGATCTTTATTCTTTATCTTCTTTTCTTCAGAGACAAGCGGAGCAAGCTTTATGTGGATAAAACACAGATCACCATAGCTACTGTTTTGGCGGATAAATTCCAGGAATTCATACCCATAGATGGTGTGGTTCTTCCAAAGAATACAATTTATATTGACGCTGTTCAGGGCGGATTTGTGGAAAAGATTTTCGTGGAAGACGGCGCTCAATTAAAAAAAGGAGATACCATTCTCAAGCTTTCGAATACAAACATGGAACTGAGCCAGATGGAAACGGAAACCCGTATTTATGAAGCCATCAACAACCTCGAAAATACCAAGATCGGACTCGAACAAAATAAATTTATCCGGCAAAGTGAAATTGTCGAACTTCAATATTCCATTGATAAAACCAACCTCGATTTTGAGCGGAAAAAGCAACTTTTTGCCGAAGGTGTGATCTCGAAAAAGGAATTTGAGGATGCGCAGCGCGAATATGATTTCACAGTAGAGCAAATGAACATTTCGCTCGAACTGAAAAAACTCGATTCAATTTCAGCGGTAAGCCGCAGCAAAAACATTGATGCGACAATCATCCGGATGCACAACAATCTGGGACTCCTCAAAACAACCATTGAAAATCTTTACATTAAAGCGCCCATCGAAGGTCAGTTGTCCTCTTTCAGCGCCGAAATCGGCGAAACGAAAGGAGCCGGCGAGCATCTTGGACAAATTGACCTGCCGGAAGGATTCAAGTTACAGGCAAACATCGATGAGCGCTATATCTCGAGGGTTTACATCGGGCAGGAAGCGGAGTTTGATTTCGCCGGACAGATGTACAGTTTAGCCATAAGTAAGATTTATACTGACGTCACGAATGGATCTTTCCAGGTGGATTTATTTTTTGAGCGTGAAGAGCCCGGCCAGATCAAGAGAGGACAAACACTGCAAATAAGGCTTTCGTTCAGCAGTGCGACGGATGCTATTATTGTAAAGCGGGGTGGATTTTTCCAGGAGACCGGAGGCAACTGGATTTACTTTGTGGATCCTTCAGGCGAGTTTGCCACCAAGCGGAAGATAAAGATCGGAAGGCAGAATACGAATTTTTACGAGGTGATGGAAGGCCTGGAACCGGGAGAGCAGGTGATCATCTCGTCGTATGATTCGTTTGGGGGGAAGGAGAAACTGGTGCTGAAGTAGCAGGGAGCAAGGAGCGTGGAGCTGGGAGCAGGGAGTTGGGTGTGGGATTTGAGCAAGAACATTGGAAAGTAATCATTTTAACACTAAATAATTATGGCACAGTTCCGATTTGAGAATCTTGAAATATGGCAAATGGCAATTGAGATTGGTGACCGATTATTTGATATTTCAGACAGACACAGAGAGCAAAAAAGATACAGGTTTGCCGAGCAACTGGACGGTGCAGGGTTGAGTATATCCAATAATATTTCGGAAGGTTCAGGTTCTACTTCTAACATAGACTTTGCCAGTTTTCTAAATTATACACATCGTTCTATTTATGAATGTGCAAATATTTTGGTAATCCTTAACAGGAGAAAAATGATAAGTGAAACAGAAAAAGATGAAATATTTAGCAAACTGGAACACCTAAGCAGAAAAGTAACAAAATTCAGGAAAACACTGATTTGAACACGAAACTCCATGCTCCCAACTCCCCGCTCCATGCGAATTAAAACAAACATCAAACAATTAAATATTCACATTATGATCCGAACAGAAAAACTAACAAAAGTCTTCAGGACTGACGAGGTGGAAACTACAGCCCTGAACGAGGTAACCTTCGAAGTAAAACCAGGTGAATTTGTCGCCATCATGGGACCTTCGGGCTGCGGCAAATCAACCTTGCTTAACATTCTCGGCTTACTGGATAACCCGACAGGAGGAAACTATTTCTTTCTCGAAAATGAGGTATCCGGTTACACCGAAAAAAACCGGGCAAGATTGCGTAAAGAAAACATCGGCTTTGTGTTCCAGAACTTCAACCTGATTGATGAACTGAACGTATTTGAAAACGTAGAGCTTCCTTTGATCTATCTCGGCATGAAAACATCCGAAAGGAAAACCAGAGTAGAAGAAGTGCTGGAGTACATGAAGATCAGCCACCGGAAGAAACATTTTCCGCTTCAGTTATCCGGAGGCCAGCAACAGAGGGTGGCGGTAGCACGTGCGGTGGTTGCAAAACCCAAGCTGATCCTTGCCGATGAACCTACCGGTAACCTTGATTCCGCTCATGGTGAAGAGGTGATGAATATGCTCGAGGAACTGAATCAGAATGGAACCACGCTCATCATCGTGACTCATTCCCAGCGCGATGCAGAATACGCCCAGCGCATCATCCGGCTTTTCGACGGTCAGATCATCAATGAGAACATTAAAGGTAAAGTGAATGCTGTTACGATGTAGCCTGAGAATTTGACTTATTCGATTGAGACATTATTAAAAATCTGAAGGCTCGTTTATAAAAATTGTAATTGAAGGCAGGCTTAAACCCGATTCGCCATGTTTGCTAACTACATCAAAATTGCCCTGCGGGTGTTGATCCGGCAAAGAACGTATGCGCTGATCAATATTACCGGTCTCACGGTCGGTATTGCTTCCTTTGTGATGATCATGCTGTATATCCAGTACGAACAGGGATTCGACAAACACATTCCGGATATTGAAAACCTTTACCGCTGTGTTGAGATTCAGCATCCCCAGGGAGTAAGCGATCAGCATGTGGCTGTGACAATGGGTCCTTTGGGGAAAGCTCTGGTCAATGATTTTCCTGAGATCACTGACCAGGTCAGGTTGATGAACTGGGGGAGAAATTCTGTGGTTTTTGAAGGGAAACAATACAACCAGGACGATGTGGTTTTTGCCGATCCTGCTGTTTTCAGGTTGTTCAATGTTAGGTTGCTGATTGGGGATACCTCTAATGTACTTTCAGAGCCGAAATCTCTTGTTGTTTCGCAAAAAGTTGCTGAAAAAATCTTTGGCTCTGCGGATAATGCTGTGGGTAAAATTGTGCTGTTTAACGGCAGAGAGGGATACAAGATCAGCGGAGTAATGGAGAACCTGCCTGTGCAGGCTCACTTCAGGATGGAGTTACTGATTTCATTTGTGACGGCCGAGCAGCAATATGATTGGCTGAAAGGTTGGGGAAATAATTCTATGGCAACCTATGTGAAGGTAAACCCGGGCGCTGATGTTAAAAACCTGGAAGTAAAGTTCCCTGAATTCGTCAAAAAACATTCAGATGATGACGATGATTCCTGGGTATGGGAGCTTTATCTCCAGCCGGTGAAGGATATCCATCTCAAATCGGGCCATATTAAATTCCAGGTTGCAAACGACGACCAGGGCGACATCCGCATGATCTGGGTTTTCTGGGTGATCGGAATCCTGATCATTCTCATTGCTTCTATCAATTTCATCAACCTTGCCATAGCCCGGTCGGTGAAACGGGCGAAAGAAGTCGGTATGCGGAAAGTGCTCGGTGCAAACCACTGGAACTTAATGTACCAATTTCTCGGTGAATCCTTTATCATCACCCTTATTTCCATAATTCTGTCCCTGATCCTGATCGAATTCCTGCTGCCCCCTTACAACCGGATACTGGGTACGGATTTCCGGATCGACCTGATTGGCAATCCGATCTTTAATGCAGGTTTGTTTATCATTTTGCTATTTGTAACCTTGCTTTCGGGGAGTTACCCGACCTTCTACCTGAGCCGGTTCAGACCGATAAGAGTACTTAAAAACTCCACAGATAGAGTTTCGGGGGGTTCGGGATTTCTGAGCAAGGGGTTAGTGACGCTTCAGTTTATCTTTTCGATCGGAATGCTTTTCAGTATAGGCGTGGTTTATATGCAATTCCGGTACATCATGAACAAAGATCTGGGACTGAATTATGATCAGGTGATTTCGATCGAGCTTTACAATCATAATTCCCCACAGGAAGTGCAGCGAATTAAAAATGCTTTGATAGATGACCCGGATGTAATTGAAATTGCACAAGTTTCAGGAGTTAATGGAGTGAGCGGGTCGCAGGGAACCATTAACGTTGATGATTCGGCGCAGACCAGAATAACCGTGAGGCATGGTTTTGTTGACTACAATTATTTTCCGATGATGGAAATCCCGGTTGTGATGGGCAGGAATTTTAGCCGGGAATTTTCGACTGATCTGAATGAAGCCATTATCTTGAACCAGGCTGCCATTGACTACCTTGGATGGGGTGATCCCCTGAGCAAAAGATTTAAACCTTCAATGGACACCAATTATCGAAGGGTAATAGGAGTGATCAGCGATTATCATTACTATTCCCTGCGTGAAAAGATCGAACCTGCTGCCTATATCATTTTACCTGAAGATTCAAGAAACCTGGCAGTAAAGATCAGTGACCGGAATATTTCTGAAACCATCAAAGACATTGAAAATAAGTGGAACGAGATTTTCCCGGGTGTACCTTTTGAATACAATTTTGCCAATGCTTTGATCCAGGAACTTTACAAGGGTGAACGGAACATACTAACGCTGTTTTCCTATTTTACGATTCTTTCCATTCTGATTTCATGCCTTGGATTGTACGGACTTACGGCACTCTCCACCGAGCGCCGGACCAAAGAGATTGGTATCAGGAAAGTCTTCGGGAGCTCTGTCGGTGATATCGTAATAAAGCTTATCAAAGGATACCTGATTCTGGTGTTCATTGCCGGAGTAGTTGCTCTTCCGGTGAGCTGGTACTTCATCAGCAGCGCCCTCGATAAATTCGCCTACAATATAGCCATTACATGGATTTACTTTGTTGCCCCCGTCCTGATGGTCGGTCTGTTTGCGGTTTTCACCACAATTTATCATGCCCTGAGAGCAGCAACCATGAACCCCGTAAAGGCAATCCGATATGAATAACTAAATATTTAAAGCTATGAGAGAAGTTGTAATCTTAATACCCGAAATTGAACCCGAACAAAATGTTGAGATAGAAGTCAGCATCAACGGTAAAAAACGAACCATCCACTATAAAGTTGAATTGCTAAACTGGGAAAAGCAGCAGGTTCCTCCCAAAGATAAAGTCACCGTTCTCAAGCATTTCATCAGGGAAAAAGAAAGAGACTGGGAACTGGTAGAAATAGGCGCACCTGATGACGGGAACATCCCGCTGATATTCAGACGAAAAGGTGAGCTCTGGGTCTAAACAAAAATTCTTTGATTTTTAGTGTCTGGTGTTCAAATTTAAGCTTTGACTCAATGATTCAGGCCTTTAACATTTAATTTATGATAACCCATTATCTGAAAACAGCGGGCAGAATGCTGGTGAAGTATAAAGTCTATTCTGTCATTAACATTTCAGGGCTTTCCATCGGTCTGGCATGTGGAATTCTTATCCTTCTCTTTGTCAGGAATGAGTTGAGTTACGATAGGTTTCACATCAAACAGAAGAATCTTTACCGTGTGAACCTCATTCACGAGCAAGCAGGACAAATGACTTCCATGGCGGTGACGGTAGCCGCCATCGGGCCTTCGATGATACAGGATTTCCCGGAAGTAAAGGGCATGACACGAATGTCAAGCGAACAGGACGGATTCTTTACCTGGCAAAACAAGCATTATTTCACATCGCTGATCAGTTATGCCGATTCTTCATTTTTCGATCTGTTTTCCTTTAAGCTTATAACCGGAAATCCAAAAACCGTCTTGGCCGAACCCTTTACCGTTGTTTTATCGGAAAAGCTTGCCAAACAGATATTCGGGGATAAAAATCCGGTTGGTGAATTTATCAGGTTGAACAATAAAGATAACCTGCTGGTGACGGGAGTTGTAGAAAATGCTCCTCCAAATTCGAGCATTAAATTTAATGCCCTGGTATCATTCAGCTCGCTCTATAAAGATCCAAATGTTTACCTGGATTGGGATGGCGGTTATAGCTATTATAATTATATTGAATTATCAGATAATGCAAAGTTATCCGACCTCGAAAAGAGATTCCCAGGCTTTCTCGAAAAAAATATCAATTACAAATACAAAGAGGTTGGAGTAACGGTTCACATGTTTGTTCAACCCCTGCGCGATCTTCATCTCCGTTCAAACCTCGACTATGACACCGATACCCGCGGCAGCCTGACCATGAATTATATTTTCCTGGCAATTGCGTTGTTTATTTTGGCCATTGCCTGTATAAATTTTATGAACCTTGCTACCGCCCGCTCCATGAAACGTGCGAAAGAAGTGGGTCTCAGGAAAGTGGTAGGAGCCGACAGGAAACAAATCATCCGTCAGTTTTTAGGAGAATCCGTTACCACCAGCTTTATTGCCCTCATCGGAGCGATCATCCTGATCGAAATATTTCAACCCGAATTCAACCGCCTGGTAAACACCGAGCTTCATTTATTCAGGATGGAAAATGCAGGATTTATTGCCGGAATATTCATCTTAACTTTTGCGGTTGGCATATTGGCAGGAAGCTATCCTTCATTTTTCATGGCCAGCTACCAGCCCTTTAAGATCATGAAAGGCGATTTTGTTGTCCGCTCCGGGAAACCCGTATTACGAAACATTCTGGTTGTTTTCCAGTTTTTTATTTCCTCTGCTTTGATCCTTTTTACACTGCTGGTTTTTTTACAGATGAAATACATCAACCGGAAAGATTTGGGTTACAACAAGGAAAATGTCATCTATTTGACCTTACATGATTCGCAGGTGAGGGACAAAATCGAAATCCTAAAAACGGAATTCAAATATATTCCGGATGTTATCAGCGCAGGAGCTTCGACAGGAATGCCGGGCTATGGGCTTACCAGCAATGGTTATTTCCCCGAAGGTTATCAGGAACCTGTAATGATCCATGCTTTGGATGTGGACTATGATTTCCTTGGAGTGATGAAAATTCCCGTGGTAGCCGGCAGAAGTTTTTCGAAGGAATTTTCGACCGATGCTAATGCATTTTTAATCAATCAAACATTGGCTAAGAAACTCGGCTGGACTGATCCCGTCGGAAAAAAAATCATGCGTGATGGTAAGCATCCTGTAATCGGAATGATCAGCGATTTTCATTTCTCGACCCTTCACACTAAAATCGAACCTTTGCTCATTACCATGAAACCCTGGGATGGTTATTATTATCTGGCAATTCGTGTAGCGCCCGGAAATCTTACGAATACCCTCAATGCCATCGAAAAGAAATGGACAGAGGTTTTACCCGATCAACCTTTTTCCGTTGAATTTTTGGACCGGTATGTTGCGAATGCTTATGCTTCCGAAAACAATACCGGAGAAACATTTTTGTACTTTTCATTGCTGGCGATATTTATTGCCTGTATGGGACTTTTTGGCCTTGCTAATTATTCAGGCGAACAAAAAAGAAAAGAAATCGGAATCCGGAAAGTTTATGGTGCGAGTGACCGGAATATCCTGACTTTGCTCTCGTCCGATTTTACCAAATGGGTTATTGTTGCCAATATCCTCGCCTGGCCGCTGGCTTACTGGGCGATGGATAAGTGGCTGCAGCTTTTTGAATACCGCACAGGGATCAGCGTCTGGATTTTCGTGCTGACCTTTGGCATTACATCGGTAATTTCGGTCATCACTATAATTTACCAGGTTATTCATGCTGCCCATGCCAATCCGGTTGATACTATCAAATATGAATAGACACAGAAAAAACCTTTTCCATGATTAGAAATTATCTGCTTACTGCTTTCCGAAATCTCATCCGCCAAAAGGCTTATACCATTATTAATGTTACCGGACTTGCTATCGGTTTTGCAGCATTTATCCTGATCGTGCTTCACGTGATCAATGAATTCAGTTTTGATAAATTCAATAAAAATGCGAACGACATTTACCGGGTTTGCATCAACGGAAGAATTTCAGGGGATGTTTTTAATGTGGCTGTTTGTGCACCTCCTACCGGTGATGCCATGGTCCGCGACATGCCGGAGGTTCTTAAATCCGTGAGAATCCATCGGATGTCGCAGACGGTTTTTTTCTCTTCTGAAAATGAAAAATACTATGAAGACGGGATGATCTTTGCTGATTCCACCTTCTTTGAAGTCTTTACTTTTGAAATGATACGGGGAAATCCCGAAACAGCCCTTGATGAGCCGAACAGCCTTGTGATCACTGAAAAAACCTCAAAAAAGTATTTCGCAGATAATGAACCTTTAGGCAGAACTATGAAGCTAAACGATAAGGATAGTTTCATTATAACAGGCGTAATTAAAGAGGTTCCGGGGATTTCGCATTTTACGTTTAACCTGGTTTCATCTTACTCCACTTTTCTTAAAATGAACGGAAGAGAGAGCCAGGGAGACTGGGGCTCATTGAATGTTCACACTTATATTTTACTGGCTCCCGGAACCGATCCCAAAAAGGTGGAAGCCAAATTCCCCGAATTCATGAAGAAAAATATGGGTGAGCTGTCGGAAATGGAAAGCATTAAATTTGAGCCTTACCTGCAGCCATTAACAAGTATTCACCTTCATTCGAACCTGATGGCTGAAATCGGGACAAACAGCGATATCAATTATGTTTATGCATTTCTGGCCGTCGCAGCATTTATCATTCTTATTGCATGCATTAATTTTATGAACCTCTCCACGGCACGCTCGATAAAAAGGGCGAAGGAAGTGGGATTACGCAAAGTGGTTGGCGCCGACCGCCGGCAACTGATTTTCCAGTTCATTGGAGAATCGCTTATCCTGAGCTTAATCGGATTGATCGTCGGATTTATACTTGTTGAGATTACTTTGCCATCTTTCAATCAATTACTTGATAAAGATTATAGCCTGAAATTATTCCAGCATGGGTATGAAATTGTATCTCTTATCGGTCTTTCGATCCTTGTCGGAATTCTTGCCGGAAGCTATCCTGCTTTTTATTTGTCGGCTTTTCAACCTGTAAAGGTATTGAAGGGCACATTGGGAAACAAATCAAAAAAATCCTCGGTTAGAAACATACTTGTCATCATTCAGTTTTCGATCTCCGTTTTCCTGATTATCTGCACCGGCTTCGTTTACAGCCAGATGACCTTTGTTCGTCATAAGAAGCTTGGGTTCGATAAAGAACAAATGGTGATCATTCCGCTTCGGGGCGAGCGTATGAAAGACAATGCAGGCAATATCAAAAATGAGTTGATGAACCTGTCGTGTGTGGCAAATATATCTTCTTCGCAGTTTATTCCCGGACGGGACATGAACGGAATGGGCTACATTCCGGAAGGTGTGGATGAAAAAACGCCCTGGATCATATTTTCAAATGTGGTGGATTATGACTATGTGAAAACGATGGGGATGGAAATCGTTAAGGGAAGGGATTTTTCGAAGGAATTCTCTACCGACAGCAATGCCATTATTATTAATGAGACCCTGTTAAAAAAGCTCGGATGGGAAGATCCGATGAATAAGAAAATTACAGGATTTCACTACGACAGTACTTTCGAATTGCATATCGTTGGTGTAGTAAAAGACTTTCATTTCCGGTCTTTACACGATGCCATCGAACCCTGCCTGATGTACATCGGACCAGGAAACGACAACTATTTGAATGTCAGGCTGCATCCCGGTAATATCACGGAAAGCATTAATGCCATTCAGAAGAAATGGGAAGAAACTGAAAGCTCTTTTCCATTTGATTATTTTTTGCTGGATAAAGACCTCGACAACCTTTACCGCGCTGAATCGAGGATAGGCGAAATATTTTTAGCTTTCACTTTCATTGCAATTTTCATTGCCTGCCTTGGATTGTTCGGGCTGGCTTCGTACAATGCCGAACAACGAACCAGAGAGATCGGGATCAGGAAAGCGCTCGGTTCCTCAGTAGAACAAATTGTGCTCATGATGTCGAAAGAATTTATATTTTGGATCATTCTTGCCAATATTATTGCCTGGCCACTAGCGTATTATTTCATTGATCGCTGGCTTGGAAATTTCGCTTACAGCATCCAGATCCCGGATAAATGGTATATCTTTTTCATAGCAGGCTTTGCTACTCTCTTTATTGCACTACTTACAGTTCTTTATCAGGCCATAAAAGCCGCGATGACCGATCCTGTTTATGCGATTAAATATGAATAAAGACTGGTTCAACGTCATTGCGAGGAAATTAGGATGGCAGCAGCAAAGGCTGACGAAGCAATCTTATATTATGTTAGAAAAAACTATAGATTGCTTCACTCTTACGCACATTGCTTTCGCTCAAAGTTCGCAATGACGGTTGAAGTAATTGGATTAATTTATTAACATTTATAAAAAATAACCATTATGAAAACTATCGTAATTATACCAGTATTGTTTTTACTGATCCCTTTCCTGACTTCTGCACAGGACCAAGAGAAAGAAGAAATCACCCAAATGCTCGACACATGGCACAAAGCGGCTGCCAATGCCGACCAGCAAGCTTATTTTGATGTCATTGCCGATGACGGAATTTACATCGGAACCGATGCCAGCGAAATCTGGACAAAACAGGAATTTTTTGTGTGGTCGAAACAGTATTTCGATAAAGGCAAAGCCTGGAGTTTTACTGCCATTAAAAGGAACATTTATCTTTCTGAAGACCGTTCAATCGCATGGTTCGACGAACTCCTCCAGTTTACCGGCGGTGTATTTCGTGGTTCAGGGGTTCTTTGCGAAAAGGATGGACAATGGAAACTGAAGCATTATGTTCTTTCGCTGCCTGTTCCGAATGAGAAATTTAAAGGGGTGATGGAGGTGATGAATGCACAGGAGGGTGTTAAAATTGACAAAGAAGAATAAAATTAATTAATTGAATACCTAGACTAAAAATGTCAGATTTTTTTATATCAAGTTCCTGGTGCTGGAATGGGTCAACCTTTAAAAGCTCAAATTTATGGTTTACTATTTATTGCTGCTTCGTGGAAAGGGATTTGATAAATTTTATAACTTTTCTGGATACCAATAATTTATACATCGTTTATAAATTCTCTTTGATATTATCCCAATCTTCAAAGTCAGAGAAATCACCTTTATCGGCTTTTCTCTTTAACCGGTACACTTCTTTACTTTCATTAAGTGTTAGCTCATCTATATCCTCATCCAGGACCAAAAAGCTTTCTTTAGGCAGAATTTTTAAAAAATTTTTAAACTCATTATAAAATTTATCATCCACTTCAATAGAAAGTGTTTTCATAGTTGTATCAACTTTAATGATAACTATGCAAAGTTAAAAAAAGATAGCAGAATAAATTGGTTTTCTGAACTAAAAATCCTGGATATTTGCTTTCGGATTGCAAATCCGAAAGAGCGAAGGGATGACCAATGGAAATTAAAACACTATGTACCATCTCTGTTAATGCTAATGAAAAGTTTAAAAGGGTGATGGACGTGATTGCTAAAGACGCGGTTAAGATAGATAAAGAAGAATGAAAACTGGATTATAATGGAAAACTTGTTTAGTTAGAATTCCTGCATTTTTCATTAAATTACAGACAACTTCTTTAAAAAATAATTTCAGCTTAATTTTGTACAATATTTTGCAAAATTCAGCTTGAATTTGCAAAATAAAATATAAAATCTGGCCTGTTTGTAACATAAACCACTGCCGGGCGTCATATCATCATCACAAAAAACTAACCGGAATTTTTAAAGACATACCGGTTTGCTCAAATAATAAAACACAGATAGTAAAGTTTATATCACAATAAATTCTCCGCTATGAAAATAGACATGAACCCCAACGAAATGGTTATAAAAGCCGGCGAAAGTAACCACGTTTCCAACGGCAGCACCATCAAAGGAAAGCTTATCCTTACGAATCAGAGAATATATTTCAAACCGGAAACCAACGGGCAGCCTCATTCCGATGTTGAGATCTGGCCGGATGAGATCAAGGATGTAATGTTTTACAATAACCGCCTTCTATTCTCGAACGGATTGAACATCGTTACAAAAAACGGAACCGAAAATAAATTCCTAGTCAAAAACAGATCCGACTGGAGCGAACTGATCGTAAGGATGTGCTGACATACTTTTTGTCAAAGATTAAATAGCCTTAAACTGCACAATAAAGGTGGTTCCCTGTCCCGGCCTGCTTTTGCAAAACAACTCACCATGCATTGCCTCCACATACTTTTTTACAATTGAAAGTCCGGTTTTGTCCGACTGACGGTGATGGGCCTGTGGTTTATCAAATAAAGTTTGCAGCGCTTCATCGCTGATGCCGGGGCCTTCATCGCTTATTTCAACCCTGGCCATTGAATCAGACTTGAAAAGGTCAATCGTGATTTTTTTATTGGCGGGTGAAAACCTGATCGCATTTGAAAGAAGATTATCGAATACCAGGTAAATAAAATTTTGGTCAGCCTCGATATATAAATCCTCAAGCTTCAACTCAAGCTCAAGTTTTTTAAGAGAAAGGGTATATTTAAAACTTGTTTCAATTTGTCTTAAAAGATTTGCCAGATTTAGCTTTTGGATCGCAAGTTTGTTTCTTTGAAGTTCGATGTTGTCAATATCAAGGGTTTGGTTGATAAGGCTGTTCATTCTGCGAAGACTGCTTTTGATCAGGTTGATATATTCATTTTGATTTTCATTCAGATTTTCCACATTCTGGTCCATTAAATCCATTACACACAAGCTGCTTGTCAGGGGATTTCGAAGTCCGTGTGAAACCACGCTGATCAGTTGGTTTTTCTCTTCATTGAGTTTTAATAAGAGTTGGTTGGCTTTTTCGAGTTCATTTTTCTGGTTAATGATATTTCTTGTTTGTTCTTCGATTTCGCTCTTTTGTTTTTGAATATTCAGGTAGCTTTTAGCCAGCTTGCCTTCTAATTCATTCATTTCACGGATACGCCTGATCACCTTTCGCAGAACACCTTTTACAACCTCTCCCTTATCGGCCATTATTTTATAAAAATCATACTGTCCTAGTTTAAAAAGAATTGAAGGTTCTTCAGCAGTTACTGATGCCGATCGCATTTCTTTGTCGAACAACGCAAATTCTCCAAAAACCTGCCCTGCATTTAACCGTGATAAAATATAATTACCATCATGCACCCTCACCGATCCTTCCGAAATAATGAACATAGCATCGCCTTCTTCTCCTTTTTTAAAAATGGTTTGGTTTTGTTTAAACCGAACTTCCTTCAGTACAGTCGCAATTTCCACAAGGACACTGTCAGCTGTTTCCGAAAAGATTTCTACTTTCCTGAGGATATTTATCCGGTTTGAAATTAATAAGTTATCTGTTTTTGAATCCATGACCAGGCTTGATTGATTAGCCGGATTTTACATTATTTGACGACACAAATGTAATTTCATTACACGAAATAAAAAAAGCCCTGATTACAAAATGACATAAAAAAAGGAGGCGTCATCGGCCTCCCCTTTATTTTAGTTCACAAGCTGCATCAATTTTCAGAAATACTTAAAATTGATTTTTCCAGGTTATCAATAACCTTTTTTGTTACCAGCTTAGGTTGCTTGGCTTTTGCATTTTTCAGAATGTCGAGTGATTTAATACCATATTCAAATAATCCTTTAGGGTTATGATCATGCTCATAACTGCCCAAACACCACTCAAGTTTAGAAAGGATATCTTTGTATTCTTCTTTGTTTAGCTTCTGTAATGCTATTAAAGCATCCTGGCAACTCTTTTTCAAATTTTCATGTACCTGAATCATAATTCATGTTTTAAATTAACACCTTCAAACAGCATAACACTGTCAATTATCAATTTGCAAAATTAATTCTTAAAGATTCAGAGAAAGTTAAATAATTGTTAACAAAGCTTAAATCTTTCGCTTTGAATAAAATACTTGTGTTTAAATTAATTTCTATTGTATCATTTTTAACTTTGCAGCTCAACAGTTTTTATGTCTGAAATTTTTAATTACCGATCCTGATGGTACTTTTTTTTGAAGGAACAGAAAATAAAATTTATGCAGTAGGTATTACCCGACAGGTGGGTCAAACAGATATTGATAAATTGAGTTGGTTATTCGGAAATGCCCGAAACATTGATAAACCAGCCGAGAAAGGTATTTTTATCGGACCCCGAAAGGAAATGATAACGCCCTGGAGCACGAATGCCGTCGAAATCTGCCAGAATATGGGAATTGCAGGTATTGAAAGAATTGAAGAGTTTCTTGAATCCGGCACATTACATCCGCAATACGACCGTATGCTGCAAGCGATTTATGAAGCTCCCGATCAGTCGGTTTTTACCATTGAAAAAAAGCCTGAGCCGATTCAATACATTTATGATATTAATTCCTTCAATGACAAAGAGGGTCTTGCTTTGAACAGTGACGAAATCGGATATCTTGAAGCATTGAGCAAACGTCTTGGCAGGATGTTAACAGATAGCGAGGTCTTTGGATTTTCGCAGGTGAATTCCGAACACTGCCGGCATAAAATTTTCAATGGTACTTTTATTATTGACAGCAAAGAAATGCCGGAAACTCTTTTTGGTTTAATTAAAAAAACCTCAAAAGTCAATCCCAACCGGATTGTTTCAGCCTATAAGGATAATGTGGCTTTTGTAAATGGACCAATGGTCGAGCAATTTGCTCCTTTAACACAGGATAAAGCGGATTTTTTCAGTATCTCCGATATAGACACCGTAATTTCTCTGAAGGCAGAAACCCATAATTTTCCAACAACGGTTGAACCTTTCAATGGCGCTGCCACTGGTACCGGCGGTGAAATCCGCGACCGCATGGCCGGCGGAAAAGGAAGCATCCCATTAGCCGGAACAGCAGTTTATATGACTTCCTATTCCCGGTCGGAACCCGGAAGAGCATGGGAAATGCATACAACACCCAGAAAATGGCTGTATCAAACACCCGAAGAAATTCTCATCAAGGCTTCCAATGGTGCAAGCGACTTTGGCAATAAATTCGGCCAGCCCCTGATCTGCGGCAGCGTTCTTACATTCGAACTTTTTACAGCACAAAAAAAGTTTGGCTATGATAAAGTCATCATGCTTGCCGGAGGAATAGGGTTCGGGAAAAAACATAACAGCCACAAAGATAAGCCAGGCGACGGCGACAAGATCATCATAATGGGTGGCGACAATTACAGGATCGGAATGGGTGGCGGAGCTGTTTCATCGGTTGCCACCGGTGAATACGAAAATTCCATTGAACTGAATGCTGTTCAGCGTTCGAACCCTGAAATGCAGAAAAGGGTTTATAATGCTATTCGTGCCATGACCGAGATGGATCAGAACCCGGTAATTTCTATCCATGATCACGGAGCCGGAGGTCACCTGAATTCGTTATCTGAACTGGTAGAAGAAACCGGCGGGGAAATTGACATCTCAAAACTGCCAATTGGGGACCCAACGCTCTCTTCAAAAGAGATCATTGGGAATGAATCGCAGGAGCGTATGGGTTTGCTTCTAAAGGAAAAAGATGTTGACCTGATGAGGCGGGTAGCCGAGAGAGAGCGGTCACCGTTTTATGTTGTCGGTGAAACCACGGGTGATAACAGATTTACTTTTTCCGATCATCAGCTTCAAACAAAACCCATTGACCTTGACCTGGGAGATCTGTTTGGAAATCCTCCTAAAACAATCCTTGAAGATAGTTCGCTACAGGAGAAATTCGATAATCTGAATTATGATCCTGGTAAAATTTATGAATACCTGGAAGCCTTGCTTCAGATGGAGGCGGTTGCCTGCAAGGACTGGCTCACCAATAAAGTTGACCGTTCGGTAACCGGCAAAGTGGCATTTCAGCAAACCTGCGGGCCGGTTCAGCTACCATTGAACAATCTCGGCGTCGCTGCTCTCGATTATCAGGGCATAAAAGGAATTGCAACTTCCATCGGTCATGCTCCTGTTGCAGGACTGATTGATCCTGAGGCCGGATCCATTCTTTCAATTGCTGAAGCGTTAACCAACATTGTTTGGGCTCCCGTTCAGGATGGATTGAAAGGAATTTCATTAAGCGCCAACTGGATGTGGCCGGCACGAAATCCGGGAGAAAATGCAAGATTGTATAAGGCTGTGAAGGCTGTCAGCGATTTCGCGATTGCTCTTGGGATCAATATTCCGACGGGAAAGGACAGCCTTTCGATGACTCAAAAGTACAGGGACGAGGTTGTGTTTTCACCGGGAACTGTTATAATTTCTGCAGCAGGCGAGGTGACAGATATAAGGAAAATTGTAAGTCCGGCTTTAAAAAATGAAACAAACACCATCCTGATCTACATAGATTTTTCGGGTGATGGTTTGTGTCCTGGCGGAAGCAGTTTATCACAACTGACAGGAAAACCCGGCGAAAAAGCCCCAATGGTTAGGGATATTGCCAAATTTATTAAAGCCTTTAATGCCGTTCAGGAACTGGTTACCGGCGATAAAATTCTTGCCGGCCACGATATATCGGCAGGAGGTATAATCACCACTTTGCTTGAAATGACTTTTCCCTGTAACGAATCAGGGCTCAATCTTGACCTTTCTGCTATTCCGGAAGAAGACATTATTAAATTGCTTTTCAGTGAAAATCCCGGTGTAATCATTCAGGTCAGGGAAAAGGATCATGTAAATAATTTTTTAAAAAATGCCGGAATTGAATTTTATCTGATCGGAAAACCTTCACCCATGCGGGAGATCACCCTTTATCACAAAGGCGGCAATTATTTGTTTGATATTGAAAAGCTGCGTGACTTCTGGTTTAAGACGTCCTATCTTCTCGACAGGAAACAATGCGGTCCCGAGTTGGCAAAGCAGAGATTTGAAAATTTTAAGAAGCATGAGCTGAAATTCAGATTTCGCGATGGATTTACAGGAAAGGCCGGTCAGTTTGGGATTGACCTGAAAAGAAGAAAATCTTCCGGGATAAATGCGGCAATTATTCGTGAAAAAGGTGTGAATGGTGATCGTGAAATGGCTTATTCGCTTTATCTGGCTGGGTTTGATGTTAAAGATGTTCACATGACTGATCTCGTGAGTGGAAGGGAGACACTTGAGGATATTAACGTGATCGTTTTTGTCGGAGGATTCTCAAATTCGGATGTACTCGGATCAGCAAAAGGTTGGGCCGGAGCATTTATTTTCAATGAAAAAGCAAAAGCTTCACTGGACAGGTTTTATTCCAGAAATGATACTTTAAGCCTTGGTATTTGTAATGGTTGCCAACTGATGATTGAGCTGGGACTTGTGAATCCCGGGCATGAAGTAAAGCCCAAAATGCTTCATAATGCTTCCCATAAATTTGAATCGGCATTTCTGAATATCGAAATAAAGGAAAATCATTCAGTGATGTTGAAATCTATGGCCGGTTCAAGACTTGGAATTTGGGTGGCTCATGGTGAAGGAAGGTTTGATTTACCATACGGGGAATCCAGGTACCACATTCCGGTCAAATTCAGTTATGAGGAATACCCTGGTAATCCAAACGGATCAAAGTACAATGCTGCCGGGCTCTGCTCAGAAGACGGCCGTCATCTTGTGATGATGCCTCACCTCGAAAGGTCAGTATTTCCATGGCAATGGGCGTATTATCCCGAAAGCAGGAAATCCGATGAAATATCACCCTGGGTGGAAGCCTTTGTGAATGCAAGGATTTGGATAGGCAGTAATATAAATCAAACAAAATAATATTAAAAGTTGTTTAACTTTGCATAATGGTTAAATGGAAAGATCATATTGTTTCGGATACAAATATTTTACTTGGAAAACCAACGATAAAAGGAACGAGAATTACCGTTGATCACATAACAACCCTTCTGGCACAGGGTTGGAATGAAAAGCAAATCCTTGATAATTATCCCAGATTAACGAAGAAAGACATTCAGGCAATATTTTCATTTATGAACAATTGCCCTCATGATGGCCTCTTCTATGAACTACCTAAAGAATCCGCTTGATGAAATTGCTTACGAATGAGAATTTCCCCTTAACAAGCGTCACTTATCTCAGAAATAATGGATACGATGTAATACATGTCGGATCTGATTTTGGAGGTATTTCTGATATTTCTTTTCTGGAGATTGAGATTTTGCAAAAAAGAACCATCATCACTTTTGACAAAGATTATGGTGAGCTTATTTTTAAACACGGATTAAAACCCCCTGAAGGAATAATATTCCTTAGAATTATTGATTTTGACCCTGAATATCCAGGTAAATTGGTTCATAGATTACTTTCAACGCCGAAATTACATTTCTCAAAAAAGCTTACAGTTGTTGATAAGAATTCTATCAGACAAAGAATTTATGAATAAAATAGCTTTAATCACGGGAGCGACAAGTGGAATAGGAAAAGCCTGCGCTTTTAAGTTCGCTCAAAATGGATATGATCTGATCATTACGGGACGCAGAAAAGAAAGGCTTTTATCCATAAAAAAAGAAATAGAATTAGGATACACTTCAAACGTTCTACCACTTAATTTTGATGTTCAGGATAAGGAACAAATACAACAGACCATTGATTCGCTTGATGCCGGTTGGAAAAAAATTGACGTTTTAATCAACAATGCCGGTCTGGCTCTTGACCTAAAGCCTATAAATGAAGGCAATTTTACTGACTGGGATATCATGATAGACACGAATATTAAAGGTGTGCTATATATGAGCAACATTGTTTCAAAGCTTATGATCGAAAGGGAGAGCGGACACATCATAAATATTGGTTCAATTGCCGGGAAGGAAGTCTATCCGAATGGCAACGTATATTGCGTTACCAAGCATGCCATTGACGGCCTCACCAAAGCCATGCGAATTGACCTTATGAAACACAAAATTAAAGTTACCCAGATTGCCCCTGGAGCAGTCGGGACTGAATTTTCCGAAGTCCGCTTTAAGGGTGATCAAGAAAAAGCACAAAAAGTCTATGATGGCTATAAGCCCCTCAGCGGTGAGGATGTTGCTGATGTAGTTTATTATGCGACCACTCTGCCACCTCATGTAAATATTAACGATTTGTTGATCATGCCTATGGCGCAGGCAAATGCCACGATATTTGACAGAAAATAACATCAGGAGAAATTCTTAATGTCAGGGAGTTTCACGGGATATGAAGCATATAAAACCTCAATTAAATTATTATTAATTTTGCTCTAAAATTTAAGGTTTGGCTGGATGAAAGGGAAAGACCTTCTTAAACATCTCAGGCGAATGGATGTTACCTTAAGAGCGAAGGATCGTCCCATTCACCGTAGTGTAATCCCTCAACAAGTCATATCGAAGGCTCCAGGTCATATCGAAATATCAAACAAACTGGTTAACAAAATCTGTAAATCGCTTTCAATTAAAGAAATAGGATAAACTCGACTTTTTTACTTTTATTAAAAAGGTATTATGGAAATTTTACGAATATTCGATCTTTTACCTTATTATAAAAATAAATTCAAGCCAAAAGACGATGCCCTGGCTGGCAAAGAGGACGGAAGGTGGATAAAGTACAGCATTGATCAGTACATTGAGACGGCAAATAGCATTAGTTATGCATTTCTGAAACTGGGTGTTAAAAAAGGTGATAAAATTGCAACCATCACTTTGAACCGCCCTGAGTGGAATTTCCTGGATATGGGCATCCTTCAGACCGGAGCCATTCATGTACCCATCTATCCTACCATCAGCGAATCGGATTATAAATATATACTGAAACACGCTGAAGTAAAATTTGTATTTATTTCCGGCAAGGAACTCCTTGGGAAAATCAAACATATTTTACCCGAAATCCCGTCACTCGAAGGAGTTTATACTTTCAAACATATAGATGAAGTTAAACATCTCGATGAACTGACAGAGCTTGGCCGTTCCAACCCGCAGCCTGAATTACTTAAAAAAATAAGCAGTGAGATTCAACCTGACGATCCTGCAACATTGATCTATACTTCAGGAACCACCGGCAATCCGAAAGGAGTTTTGCTTTCACATAACAATATCATCAGCAACCTGAAAGCTTTATATCATATTTTCCCGGTGGACGAAACCAGCCGCTGCATTAGCTACCTGCCTGTCAGCCATGTATATGAACGCACAAATATTTACATCTATCATTACCTCGGCGTTTCCATTTACTATGCTGAAAACATGGGAACCATCGCTGATAACCTTAAGGAAATTCAGCCTCACATCTTAACCACTGTTCCCCGTCTTCTGGAAAAAGTTTACGATAAGATCATATCCAAAGGCAAGAAACTAAACCTCGTTAAAAAATCTATTTTTTTCTGGGCAGTAAACCTTGGGCTTCATTACGACTTGCAAGGGAAAAACTGGTTTTATAAACAGCAGCTTGCGCTTGCCAACAAGCTTATTTTCAGCAAATGGAGAGAGGGACTTGGAGGTAACATGAGGGTTATTGTTTCGGGAGGAGCTGCACTACAACCCAGACTGGCAAGAATTTTTTCGGCAGCAGGCATTGAAATCCTGGAAGGATATGGCCTTACCGAAACATCGCCTGTTATTGCTGTGAATACCCTTGAACAGGGTGGCCGCAAATTCGGAACCGTCGGCAAACCCATCAAAGGAGTTCAGGTTAAAATTGCCGGCGATGAAGAAATCCTTTGCAAGGGCCCAAATGTGATGACCGGTTATTATAAAGATCCCGAAATGACAAAGTCGGTCATTGACCCTGAAGGCTGGTTCCATACCGGCGATCTCGGCAGGATCGAACCGGAAGGACACCTGAAAATTACCGGTCGAAAGAAAGCCCTGTTCAAAACCGCAATGGGAAAATACATCAGCCCGGAGCACATCGAAAATCTCCTTGTCGAATCACCCTTTATTGATGCTGCACTAATTGTGGGTGAGAACCAAAAATTTGCTGCAGCTCTCATAGCTCCCGATTTCAGCCACCTAAGGTCATTTTGCTCGGATAAAAATATTGAATATTCCACCGACGCTAATATGATCAGTCACCCTGAAGTGAAGAAGCGGTTTCAGAAAGAAGTCCATGAATTCAACAAAAAGCTTGGCAGCTATGAACAGATCAGAAAGTATGAGCTGATGGATTCGGAATGGACAATTCAGTCAGGCGAACTTACTGCAAACCTGAAACTGCGACGCAATTTCATCTGCAAAAAATATAAACACCCGATAGATCAATTATTTGATATTAAAGAGTAATGCGGTTTTTCTTCTGTCTGTGAACTCATAATGTCAGTGGAAAATCAGTTTTAAAATCATTTAACTTAATATTTATGGCCAGAATAACCAGACTTTTCGACCTGTTGTACAATTATCAGGAAAAGCATTCCGATATGCAAATTGCCCTTGCCGGTAAAGTAAATGGAGTATGGAAAACCTATTCTGCAGAGAAATATATTGATATTGTCAACACCTTAAGCCATGGATTGCTTGCTATGGGAATTAAAAAGGGGGATAATATCGCCTCCATTATCAACAACTGTCCGGAGTGGAATTTCTTCGATATGGCCATTATGCAGATCGGCGCTGTACAGGTTCCCATTTATCAGACCATCAGCGAATCCAATTACGAATATATTTTCAAAGAAGCTGAGGTAAAATTTATCATCGTTTCAAACCAGGATATCTATAACCGGATTAAAAATATACTGCCCGGAATTTCAACTTTAATTAAAGTTTATTCTATCGAAAAAACTAACGGATTAAATCATTGGTCTGAAATTCTGGAGTTGGGCAAACAAAGTGGCAACATTAACCTTGATGAGATCAAAACAGAGATTGCAGCCGGCGATTTGGCGACTATTATTTATACTTCGGGAACCACCGGAAATCCAAAAGGGGTCATGCTTTCGCACGGGAATATTTTGTCCAACCTTGAATCGGTTGTCGAGGTTCTAAGTAAAAATCCATTTAAAGTAACAAAAGCCATCAGCTTTTTACCGTTGTGTCATGTTTATGAACGGATATTGAATTACATGTATCAGTTTACCGGGATTTCGATATATTATATTGATAATATTGAAAAATTAGGTGAAACGATGAAAGAAGTCCATCCCGAAATGTTTGGGGCTGTTCCGCGGGTGATAGAAAAAACATACGACAAGATTGTTAACAAGGGCAGAAGTCTTACGGGGATTAAAAAGCAATTATTCTTCTGGGCGCTGAACCTGGCACACGAATTTGAATTTGAAGGGAAAAGCTGGTTTTACAGGCAGCAGATAAATATTGCCGACAGGCTCATTTTCAGCAAATGGAGGGAGGCTTTTGGCGGCAAGCTGGATACGATAGTTTCGGGAGGAGCCACGTTAAATCCACGGTTAGCACGAACTTTCAGGGCTGCAAAAATTAAAATACAGGAAGGCTATGGGCTCACGGAAACTTCACCGGTGATTGCAGTAAGCAGGTTTGAACCGGGAGGCGTTAAATTCGGGACGGTTGGGCCGGTTTTTAAGAACGTTGAATTGAAATTTGCCCCTGATGGTGAAATCCTTGTCAAAGGGCCATGCCTCATGAAAGGGTATTTTAAAAACGAAGAATATACCAGAGAAGTGATGGATGAGGAGGGCTGGTTTCATACCGGCGATGTGGGTGAATTGGTGGATGGGGTTTACCTGAAGATCACCGACCGGAAGAAGGAAATATTTAAAACATCGGGCGGAAAATACATTGCTCCCCAGGTGGTTGAAAATAAATTCAAGGAATCTCCTTTCATCGAAAATATTATTGTGATCGGGGAAAACAAAAATTACACAACAGCCCTGATAGTTCCCGGCTTCGAGCATATCGAATCGTGGTGCGGAGTTAAAAATCATCCCTATACTACTCCTGAAATTGCTATCCATGATGAACGGATCATAAAACGGATCCAAAAGGAAGTGGATTTGACCAACAGCTGGCTGGATAAAATCGAGCAGGTAAAAAAATTCAGGTTGTTAGCTGTAAACTGGAGTGTTGAAAACGGGGAGTTATCACCAACTTTAAAACCCCGCAGGAAGATCATCCTTGAAAAGAATAAGGATATTATTGAAGGAATGTATGAAGATATTGCTTTAATGTAATATCTTAAACAGCATCTCCCTCAGCAATTCCCCGTCATCTGTCGAAATGTTGTTTACACCTTTTGCTTTCAGGTCGTATTCCCGCAATAGAGAAATTATCAGGATTAATTTTTTAGGATTATAATTTCTGGCAGCAATTTCATAATCTTTTACAAAATTCGGGTTAACCGAAAGAGCTGATGCCACATTGTTCCTCGACTTATCAGTTAACTGGTGGTAAATCATAATTTTAGTAAAGTAACTAAACAGCATGATGACCGTTTTAACCAACGGATTTTCTTTTGGATTAGCTGCAAAATAGGTTGCAATCCTGTTGGCTTTTAAGATGTTTCTTGTGCCAAGGGCATTCTGCAGTTCAAAAATATTAAAATCCTTGCTGATACCGATGTTTTGTTCTACCAGCGTTTCATTGATCTCTGCTTTTTCAGGAATATTAAGAATAAGCTTTGATATTTCATTGACGATTTTGCTCAGGTCGGTTCCCAGGAATTCGGTAAGCATAGCTGTCGCTTTTGGACTGATGCGAAAGCCCTTTTGCTTTACATAGTCATTGATCCATGCCGGAACCTGGTTTTCATAAAACTTTTTCGATTCAAACAGCACCCCGTTTTTTGCAAGCTGTTTTGAAAATGTTGTACGGCCATCAACTTTTTTGTATTTGTAGTTGATCACCAGTAATGTCGAATCCAGTGGCTTTTCAACATAAGGCAGCATTGTTTCTATTTTATCTACATACTGGGCTTCTTTAACAATGACCACCTGGTGGCTCGACATCATGGGATATCGTTTTGCCGCGCTGATTATTGCCGGCACATTGGTATCGCGTCCGTAAATGACAGATTGGTTGAACTCCTTTTCTGATTCGCTCAGCACATTCTTTTCGATGTAATCCGAAATTTCATCAATGTAATAAGGTTCTTCACCTGCAAGAAAGTAAACGGGGTGATAGATTTTTTTCTTAAGATTGCCGATGATCTGGTCGAAAGTCATGAAATGGGTTAATTAGGTTAATTGGATTAATTCAGTAACTGGGTTAAATTTGTTCATTATGTTTTTTCCATTTTAAAATATCTTCCTATCCATAAAAGAGACTTAATCTATCAAATTAACCTAATTAACTTAATCCACCTAATTAACCAAATCAACTTTCTTCAAAATCTCAAATGCTTCACTGTTTGTCCGTCATTGATCAATTGCTTCAGTGAATCTATTCCGATCAGGAGATGCTCCTGGGTAAATTTTGCAGAGACCCTTTTATCAGAGCTTTCTGTTTTGATACCCGAAGAGATCATGGGCTGATCAGAAACCAAAAGCAGAGCTCCTGTTGGTATCTCATTGGCAAAACCCACAATGAACAATGTAGCCGTTTCAAGATCAATAGCCATGCTCCTTGTTTTCCGAAGGTATCTTTTGAATTGCTTATCATGCTCCCAAACTCTCCTGTTGGTAGTGTAAACCGTACCGGTCCAATAATCCCTGCCATGTTCGCGTATGGTAGTCGAAATGGCTTTTTGCATGCTGAATGCGGGAAGTGCCGGTACTTCCGGCGGGAAATAATCATTCGAGGTTCCTTCACCTCTTATGGCAGCTATCGGAAGGATAAGGTCACCAAGCTCATTCTTCTTTTTCAAACCTCCGCATTTTCCCAGAAACAGGCAGGCTTTGGGTTCGATGGCGCTCAGTAAATCCATGACCGTTGCGGCATTGGCGCTACCCATATTAAAATTGATGATTGTGATCTGATCTGCACTGGCGCTGGGCATTGGCCTGTCCTTACCCCTGATCGGAACATTATGCCATTGGGCAAAAAGCTCAAGGTAACTCTGGAAATTCGTCAGTAAAATATACTTCCCGAATTCTTCAACACTTGTTCCGGTGTAACGGGGCAGCCAGTTCTGAACAATTTCTTCCTTGGTTTTCATCAAGTATTAATTTTCGTCAAAAATAATGTTTTGACCCAAGAGGAAAAAATGTTATATTCGCATTTTAAATATGGTTAAATCGGTTAATTGCTAAATTGCTGGTAGTTATTAAACTAAATACATAGAGAAATGAAAAAGTTTGCAATTGTTCTTTCCGGTTGTGGCGTTTTCGACGGAGCAGAAATCCACGAAGCCACGTTAACAATGCTTGCAATTATGAAACAGGGAGCCACCTACGAAGTTTTTGCCCCTGATATCGAACAGCATCATGTGATCAATCACATTTCAGGAGAGGTGATGAAGGAAAAGCGGAATGTGTTGATTGAATCGGCAAGAATAGCCCGTGGCAACATCAGAGATTTGAAGGAATATGATCCGAACAATTTTGACGCATTGATCCTGCCCGGCGGTTTTGGCGCTGCCAAGAACCTGAGCGATTTTGCTTTTAAAGGTGAAAACTGCAGTATTGATCCTGACGTAGAAAAGGCTATACTTAAAACGGCCGGCAGAAATAAACCAGTTGGAGCTTTATGCATTTCGCCGGTCATTCTGGCTAAAATTTTTGGGGATGTTGAGCTCACTATAGGTCAGGACAAATCAACGGTTGAAGCCATTGAAAAGATGGGGGCAACTCATATTACTACAAATCATGGCGAAGTGATCATTGATGAAAAGAACAATTTGTTTACGACACCCTGCTATATGCTCGATGCAAATATTGTCCAAATAGCCGAAGGGGCGGAGAATATAGTGAGGGCGATGATGGGAAGGATGCGATAAATTTTCTCCAATAGGAATTACCCTGTTATCTTTATCCGCTATATTCCTATTCGATTACTATTTTGCGAGTTATTATTGAACTTCCAATTTCTATTTTTAAAAGATAGACACCTGCTTTATAATTGGTGACGTCAAATTGAAAATCTTTGTCAAATACCACCTCATTCATTAATAACTGTCCATAGAGATCATAAAAAGACACTGCCTTAATGATCTGCGGGCAGGATATTTCTAAATTGTCTTTGGTAGGGACAGGGCTTACCCGTACGTTATCATCAGGATAATAGTTAGAGGAAGTGAAAATGAAGCCAATGGTATCTGATGGTTCGGACTCGCCTTCATCATAAACAGCAGTAACATAAAAAAAATTAAAATTATAAGGATTTATATTGAGTTCATAAGTAGTTTCCTCAGTGAATCCATCCAGTGAAAAATTAACAATATCAGTTGAATGATAAACATTATATCCCAACAAGCTTTTAGATTCTTTCTTGTTTAAAACTCCTACGATTTCGGAAGAATTAAAATTATCAAAAGGGAGGTCAATTATAGAAACAGGTTCATTTGGTTTCGTCATTTTTGTAAGATTTGATTGTTCGGGTAAACCTACATAACCGGCGATATTCCAGTTATAATCCAGGCCATAGGTGGCCGACATCGACTCCCATGCGCCTCCAAGAGAGATCATATCGCCTTTACCCTGTACTGCTGGACCATCATCACAACCGGCAGGATACGTTCCGGCGCTATGAGTTACGCTGTAACCAAACCATAAATCAGTTGAATTATTGATTATCAAGGGAATCTGTAAATCTACTTCGTTCCATTGATCAACCATGATGTTTGTAACATCATGTTGATACACCAAATTTGTTCCCGGCTCTCCCTGCCAAATTTTAATTACAAACAGTGCATCAGGGTCACCATTTGGCCAAAACGAAATTTTACTTAATATGAATCCATTATACTGAGAGAGGTCAGAAGTTGTCCAGTGCGAAGCACAACTGAAAGTTCCGCCAGAGGTTAGTCCAATGCCATCTCCTGTGTTCGAACCGGAATCCCATTCTATCCATTCACCACAGATAAAAGGAGGTTCCCAAAACAGCCATATTTGTTCAACACTATAATAATAAAATCCAAGATTCTCTGGAGGAGCCAGGTAGGTCAAGATTAATGAATCACAGCATGTTAATTCAGATTCACCTTCAGGACAAACACTTGAAACACAAAACTGGTATGTCCCGGGCCAGGTTATGAATTGGCAATTCAATCCTGTTGTATATCCCATCAACATTCCATTTTTATAAAGATTATAACCCTGCGCATCACCACTAACCGGCGGTTCCCAGGTAATTTGAATCTGATTTTGATTGATAACAACCGCAACAACATTTTGCGGAGGATAACAAGGCTCCGGTCCCACAACCCATACAATGTTCGAAGGTATTGACTCTCCTTCATCGTAAAGGGCAGTTACGAAGTATTCATAGCTTCCGGGACTGATGTTTTCATCCGTATATTCGGTTTCAGTAACAAAACTGATGATCCCGCCATTCCGATAAACATTGTAGCCCAGCAAATTTTTTTCATCTTTAAAAATGGAATTTATCTTGCCGGCTGCATTTGTTTTACCCGGTTCAATCCATGTAAGTATTACATCATTATTTACCACTATAGCTTCCAGGTTCTGAGGCGGACTGAGATAAATGGAAATCAGTTGAAAGTCTTGAGTAGTTACCTGATAAGAATATATTGCAACCGGTTCGGTTTGAATATAGAAACCCGCTTTATTGCATTGGGCATTATAATTCCCTGACGGGATGTTGGAAATGAAATAAAATCCATCCACGTTACTTGTAGCTGAAAATCCGGTTCCGTCAAGTGAAACTGTAGCTCCGGAAAGAGGCAATCCGTTCGCAAATTCAGTCACGTAACCTGAAAGGCTTCCTACAAAAGCAGTGGCTGTGAAATCCGGCTTGGGAACTTTTAAATGAATGATATTGTTTGGCATGTATGGATCAATGTCCCCAATCACCGCCAATCCAGGCTCATAATCCTCCTGAAAAACCAGGTGAATGTGGCCATCAGTGGTTGGTGAGCACGACGGGTAAACACACTCGCTGAAAATGTACATTAAATCGTAATTCAAATCAATAAAATCGCACCAGTTCAGCCCGCCATTATAAGATGCCCTTCCCCATAAATGCCTATAGTCCTGAGATTGGTTATTATATGTCTCTGTAATGGATGAATAAATTAAATACATGTTGTTGTCCTCATCAATAACCAACTGAGGCATTGATGAAGCGCCGACATTATATATACCCGGTTCGCCCAGGATATTAATGGTTCCGTTACCATTTATATCCTGCATCCATCCTATAAGGTTATAGTTCTCTATTAGTTCAGAACCCGGATCACCATAAGGACTCAGCGCATTAATGTGATTTGAAAAAGGAACCCGGTCTTCATTCCAGTAAACAATTCCATCTACCAGGGGAAACCAGTACTGTGAATTTCCGTCGCAGTAAGCTTTCGAAATGCCGAATACGACATGTACTTTCCCCGTAACGTCGAATGCAAGGGCATGAGATCCGTCGGCACAATAAAAAGTATCCGTCACATAAGGCGACTCGGGATCCCATAGAGGATAAGGATGATTCCAGATAGTGGTCTTATTCCAGGTCGTACCGCCATCAGATGATTTCAGAAGGGACATTTCCGACCAGTCATCACCAATGAGGATTGCAACGTTGTTATCCTCCGCTATCATGTCATAAGTATCGCCACTGAATCCTTGGTACACTGATGAATCAATACCTGGCAGGATAACATTTTGAATTTCCCATGATGTTCCTCCGTTAGAAGATCGTGAATATAAAAGTGCACCATTTTGTCCTTGGAATGTAATTCCACCATAATTAACGGGTTTAGTCAAGGAAATTACATGAATTATTTCATGATTCACTCCCGCTGTTGCACACCTTGGCCATTGGAGTTCAGCCAGCGGCTCAGGACTATGCAAAATTCCTGAAACCCAGGCACCACTTCCTTTGGTAGCTCTTTTATAAACAGCCAGACCCTGTAGTGTGGTGGTGGAATAAAAGGAAACGCTCACTTCACCATTGACTCCCCACGGGCAATATGAAGGCCATCCTGCCTTGATGGATTCAATTCTTTCTAAAGGCGGAGGTCCCCATTCCACACCGTTAAAAAAATTGTAGCCTGTTCCGCGATCAGCAAATGCCGCGTAATTCATGCCAAAAGTAAATGTCGCACCAATCTTGCCGTCGTCATATAGGTAAATCCGGTTCTGGCAGCTTGAATAGGTTTGTAAATCGTAAACGGTTTCACCGATCATTTCAGATATAGGATCTTTGGTTCCGTTTTTTCTGAATTGTTCCGGTTCATTTTTTGTTGAAGGGTTGGTGTACTGTTTTTCTACTTTAACAGCCTTGTCCCTCATGTTTTTGGGAGAGTGAATTCTGGTCTGCGGATACCCTGTCATGACAAGGATGAATCCTAAATGAAGCAAAAAAAGTCTTTTCATAATTAAAATTTCAGGTAAAAAAATAGTTGCATAAAGTTACAACAATTCCAAGAATGTCAGGAAAAATTCACTTAACGGTTATCTTTAATCAGTTATCGGTAATTTCCCTATTTTCACAACGGAATCAGAAGAGCTCCGAAATTCGGTTCCTTTTGAGTGTACCCTGATTTCATTAAACTTTTGAAAATGAAAAAGCTTGCAGTTTTTTGGATTTGTTTTGGTTTCCTATGGGGTAGCACCCTCTCACAGATAAAAAATTCTCAGTCTTCCAACTACCTCCAGGGCTTTCAAAAGCGCACCGAGGGCAACACCATTATCTATAATTCACCGCAGCCCGACGTGGAAAACGCCTTGCTGGGCAGAGCCAGAACCGAATTCATGACGATTTCCTGGCAAACCCAGCCGCTGCCGGAAGAGTTTTCAGAAGAATTCATCTCCTTCATCTGGATTTTCGGCTTCGATGTCAATGTCGAAAGTCATCCGTGGGATTTACTTGTGAACGGCAAAAAATACCTGACTTTTTACAATCCGAAAAATAACGATGAGCGAAGCTGGACGGTGAACGGCATTGAAGGCTCTCAAATTCAATTCAGACGAACCATGATTGATCGTCACGGTGATGCTTTCGGATATGCGACATGCAGGCTGCTATATTCGGCGGTTAAAGAGCTGAAGGGAAAACCGCTTACGCTAACGGTTCTCGGAGAAGATGCCGGGAGCAATGTGTGGTATATGACTTTCATGAGTGAAATTAAGGAAAGGTTCGAAATAACACAGGAACAGGTAGTCCGGAAAGACAAGGGTAATCTTTTCCAAGAGGCGAAACTCGAAGCGGTTTTTCTTGGCGAAAATACTTCGGGACATATTTCAGTTGCCCATACCGCTGATCAGAATTTTGAATTAGTTACCGGATTTAACTCCGTGAAAATAAAAATGCCGGTCGTGACAGAACCGGTTGAATACAACGCAGTCATTGCGGTCAATGACAAAATCCTTGAACGGAAGTTTACTGTGAAGCCGGTTAAAGATTGGACAATCTACTTTGTACAACACACCCACACCGACATCGGTTACACCCGCCCCCAAACCGAAATCCTGCCTGAACATCTCCGGTTCATTGATTATGCGCTTGACTATTGCGACCTGACGGATACGTTTCCCGATGATGCAAAATTTCGGTGGACATGCGAAGCTGCCTGGGCTGTGAAGGAATATTTAAATTCCCGGCCTGCATCTCAGGTCGAAAGGCTCAAAAAGAGAGTGTCGGAAGGTAGGATTGAGGTTACAGGCATGTATTTCAATATGTCGGAGATCATTGACGAAACCACGCTTGCGGCTCTCACTCAAACCCTCGGCGTTTTTAATGAAAACGGTATCGTAGTTAAAACAGCTATGCAGGACGACGTGAACGGAATCGGCTGGTGCATGGCCGATTATTTTCCGGCTGCAGGTCTGAAATACCTGATCATGGGCGAACACGGACACAGGGCCAGAATCCCTTTTGACAAACCGACCGTATTCTGGTGGGAATCACCTTCCGGCAGCCGTATGCTTGCTTTCAGGGGTGAGCATTACATGTTCGGGAATTCACTCGGCGTTCACACCGGCAATATTGAGACTTTCGGCAGCAACCTGATGAAATACCTGTCATCGCTCGAAATTAAAGGATATCCGTTCAGGGAGATCGGGTTGCAGTATTCGGGTTATGTCACGGATAATTCCCCGCCTGCACTTTCAGCCTGCGAGTTGGTAAAATTATGGAATGAGCAATATGCAACCCCAAAATTGAGGATTGCAACAGCGGGTGAGTTCATGAAGTTTGTAGAAGATAACCATGGGAATGAAATTCCTGTTTACAGAAAAGCATGGCCCGACTGGTGGACCGATGGTGCCGGATCGGCAGCAAGGGAAACAGCGGCTGTTAGACAATCGCAAAATGACATGATTGCAAACGAGGGGTTGTTTGCTTTGGCTACACTGTCGGGTGAGAAAATGAATCCTGTTACCCGTGAAAAACTAAAGGAGGCGCAGGAAGCGATTGCTTTTTACGATGAACATACCTACGGAGCAGCAGAAAGCATTTACGATCCCTGGAATGAAAATTCCATGGTGCAATGGGGTGAAAAGGGTTCGTATGCCTGGGAGGCAGTGAAGAAAACAAGGATGCTCCGCGAAAAAGGGATGGGAATGATCCAGGATCATTTACCACGATCGGAATACCCGACAATAACGGTTTTCAATACCCTGAACTGGCCTCGCTCCGGACTCATTACCGTTTACATTGATCATGAAATGCTCAGCGGCAGCAGGAATTTTCAAATCACTGACGAAACGGACAATCCAGCAAAAGCCCAGCAGGTAGGCAGCCGGGAAGATGGCACTTACTGGGGAATATGGGTCGAAAATGTGCCCGCAGCCGGATTTAAAACCTATCGTATTGTTGAAAGTACAGAAAGCCGGACTTTGCCACAGAATATAGATTTCAAAGGAATTTTTGAAAACGATTTTTATAAGATCGCCATTAACCCTGAAAAGGGAACAGTACAAAGCCTGTTTGATAAAAGCCTGAACATGGAACTTGTTGATGAGAGATGTCCCTGGCAACTGGCTGAATTTATTTATGAGCAGCTTGACAACCGGACGCAACTGGAGAGATTCACTAATTCAAGGATGGACACTGTCTTTAATAAACTTGCCGGTTCACGAAGTATAATGAAGAATATAAGAATAGAGAAAGGTGTGGATGGACCCGTTTGGAAAAGTCTCTTTATTCACGGCGAATTGCCCGAATGTGTTGATGAACGGGGAATAGTATGCGAAATAAGATTGTTCAAAAAACAAAAGCGGATAGAATTCTGCTATGATATTTTTAAACTTCCTGTCACTTCTGCCGAGGCTGTCTATGTTGCTTTCCCTTTTTCACTTCCCGAAGCTCACCTTCTTTTTGAAGCTCAGGGAGGGATTGTGGTTCCCGGTAAAGATCAGCTTGAAGGTACATCCTCCGACTGGAATACAATCCAGAGCTTTGCCGCAGCCAGGAATAAAAACATGCAGATCGTTTTTTGTTCCGACGAAATGCCGCTGGTTCAGTTCGGCGACATTAACACCGGTAAATTCGATTATATCTCCGATCCCAAACATCCGTGGATATTTTCATGGCCGTTCAACAATTTCTGGACGACCAATTTCAGAGCATCCCAGGAAGGCGAGCACAAATGGACGTATGCCATCACTTCCTCTACAGATACTACCAATTCTTATGCAACCCGCTTCGGGTGGAATTCGCGGATTCCTATGCTGACAAGAGTTCAGCCACCCGGTAAAACAGATGTGCCGATGGAGCCGGTTTCTTTTCTGAACCTGGATTATCCCGGGTTGTTGCTGGTAAACTTAAAAACTGCCAATGATGGCGATGGAATCATCCTGCATCTTCGGGAGGTGAATGGAAAGACAACTTCAATCCCGGTTAAAGGAATTATTAACAAAGTTCAAATTAAAGAAATTAAGGAAGTAAATGTCCTTGAAAATGACATGAATCCTGTCGTGGAGAAAATTGTTCTGGAACCTTTTGAAGTGAAGTTTATTAAAATCGGATTTTAGTAACATTCTTGTAGCATAGATTTTTGCTGCCTCCGAAAAATGACTATTGGATTACTACGTAAATTTCCGTTTCCGAAAATTAAATAATAAGGTTATGTGGATTTATTTATTGGTTAGTACTAAGGTTAAATGCTCAGGGAAATAAGGTTTTTCAATTGAAGGATAATTTATCCTTTACGCACTTAACTGAACCTTATTTTTAAACCAAAAACCTTAGTACCAAATTGACTCAAAATGAATCTGACCTTATTATTATTTATCCGATGACGATAATGCTATGTTTATAGCTGGCGCAATGCTGGAAAAATAATTAATCTATCTGGTTTTGCAGAAGATGGTTCAGGAGCCATTTGATCTGAGGATTACTTAATTCATATTTTAAGATATCCTCAGAATCCTATTCTTTTTCGTGCCATCTCCACAGCTTCAATATGGTCAAACGCCAATTGGGGAATTTTATCGAGCGGAAACCAGCTGGCATCGGCAGCATCATCGCCGTGGTACAGCTTCGAATTTAGCATATCCGTTATTCCGGTAAAAGTCACCGATACCGTCCTTCCCCTCGGATCCCTGCCGATGGTGCTGAAAACATAAAGCTGTTCCAGTTTAACATCTTTCAGTCCGGTTTCTTCCTCCAGCTCGCGTACAACTGCTTCTTCCACTGTTTCCTCCATGTCCACAAAACCACCGGGTAAAGCCCACATTCCCTCGAAGGGGTAGAACTTGCGCCGGATCAGCAACACCTCATTGTTTCCTTCATTTTTCCGGAAAACAACGGCGTCAACGGTTAAAGCAAGACGAGGGTAGTCATAAGTAAATGGCATAGGGATTTATGATGTATGATATTAGATTTTTGATTTATTTAATCATAGTTATCTCCGCTATTTTATTTCGCTCCCATTATGAAAATTCTCCGAAGGAATGATCAGGCAAAGCTCGCCGTTGGCATTCTCAGCAGATAAGATCATCCCTTTTGATTCTGTTCCCCGTATGCTCCTCGGTGCCAGGTTTACGATCATGCAAACCTTTTTCCCGACCAGATCCTCCGGCTTGTATTTACCGGCGATGCCTGAAATCACTATCCTTTGGTCAAAGCCTGTATCAATTTTCAGTTTCAGCAGCTTGTCGGTTTTCGGAACCCTTTCAGCTTCGAGAACCGTAGCCACCCTAAGGTCGAGCTTCGAGAAATCGTCGTAGATCACATTTTCTTTTGCAGGTTTCACTTGGATATTTGTTAGAAGATTGTTCTTTTTTGTTTCCAGTAATTTCTGAACCTGGGTTTCGACTTTGTCGTCCTCTATTTTTTCGAATAGGAGTTCAGGTTTATTCAGTTGCTGCCCGTCTTTCAGAAGCCCTGCGCTTCCGCCGTCTTTCCATTTAAAGCCTGAAATATTCAGCAATGTTGAAAGCTTTGCAGAGGTAAATGGAAGAAAGGGTTCGCCTAAAACAGCAAGATTAGCACAGATTTGGAGCGAAATATTCAATACCGTCCTCACCCTGGCTTCATCCGTTTTGAAAACCTTCCACGGTTCCGAATCGGTAAGGTATTTATTTCCGAGCCGGGCAAGGTTCATTAGTTCGTTCAGCGCTTCCCTGAACCGGAAATTCCCGAGACTCACGCCGATTTTCATTGGGTATTCTTTTATTTCAGCAAGAACCGACTTGTCGTAGTCATTCAAATCCTCAACTGCAGGCACCTTGCCGTCGAAATACTTATGCGTCAGAACCAGCGTCCGGTTCACAAGATTGCCGAAAATGGCAAGCAGCTCGCTGTTGTTCCTGCTCTGGAAATCTTTCCAGGTAAAATCATTGTCCTTGGTCTCAGGTCCGTTGGCGCACAATACATACCTCAGCACATCCTGCTTTCCCGGGAAATCTTCAAGATATTCGTGCAACCACACCGCCCAGTTCCGCGACGTGGAAATTTTGTCGCTTTCGAGGTTCATGAATTCAAAGGCAGGGACGTTGTCGGGAAGAATGTATGAGCCTTCATGTTTCAGCATAGCCGGGAAGATGATGCAGTGGAAAACGATGTTGTCCTTCCCGATAAAATGGATCAGCCGGGTTTCTTCATCTTTCCAGTAAAGCTTCCAGTCCTTCCCTGCTTTTTTGGCCCATTCGCGGGTTGCCGAAATATACCCGATCGGTGCATCGAACCACACATAGAGCACCTTATCCTGTGCTTTGGGCAGCGGTACTTTTACACCCCAATCCAGGTCGCGTGTGACGGCGCGCGGTTGTAATCCCTGGTCTATCCACGATTTGCATTGTCCGTAAACGTTTGGTTTCCAGTCGTCCTTATGTCCTTTAATGATCCATTCTCTTAGCCAGGGTTCATATTTATCAAGCGGTAAATACCAGTGCTTTGTCTCTTTCTTTATGGGTATGTTTCCGCTCAGAACGCTCACCGGGTTGATCAGGTCATCAGGGCTGAGCGAGGTGCCACAATTCTCGCATTGATCGCCGTAAGCCTTGTCGAAATGGCAATGCGGACAGGTGCCGGTAATGTAACGATCAGCAAGGAAGTGGTTTGTGGCTTCATCATAGTATTGAAGCGAAGTCTTCTCAATAAATTCTCCCTTTTCATAAAGCGTTTTGAAAAAGTCAGAAGCAGTTTCGTGATGAATTTTATTCGAAGTCCTGGAATATATATCGAAAGAAATACCGAATTTTTCGAAGGACTCTTTGATCATCTTGTGATATTTGTCAACGATCTGTTGCGGTGAAACGCCCTGCTGTCTTGCTTTGATGGTGATCGGAACGCCATGTTCATCCGAGCCGCCGATAAAAACCACATCCTCTCCTTTCGATCTCAGATATCTCACAAAAATATCCGCCGGGACATAAACTCCGGCCAGATGCCCGATGTGCAGCGGACCATTGGCATACGGAAGCGCCGAGGTAATCGTATATCGTTTGAACTTCTTTTTGTCAGCCATGATTGATTAAAACCTTTAATGGCAGCAAAGATAAGCATAATTGGGGTTTGCCGCAGATTGCGCAAATTAACACAGATATTTAGATTGACATAGCCGTCAATGTGCAAATTTTGAAAATGAATATTCATGCATTCGCGGAATTTTAAAACTTTCCGATCTTTGTGCTTCTTTATATGAATGTAAAATATGATCGAACCGGAATTTTTAAAAAGAGGTGACAAAATTGCAATCGTTGCTCCTGCAGGGAAAATTGTCCGGAAAAAAGTTGAAACTGCGGTTGAAATTTTACAGGGTTGGGGCTTGCAGGTAGTTTTGGGTTCGAACCTTTTCAACAACCATTTTCAGTATTCTGCTACCGATTCCGAACGGCTTGACGATATTCAGAATACTCTTGACGATCCAGGCATTAAAGCCATCCTTTTTGCCCGCGGCGGTTATGGGGTAACTCGTATTCTCGACCGGATCGATTTTTCGGGATTCCGAAAGAATCCCAAATGGTTAATCGGTTTCAGCGATATCACTATTTTTCATTCGCACCTTCATGCTAACTTTAAGATAGAAAGCATTCACGGTACAATGTCCGCAGGATTGACTGATCCTGCTTCGGCTGAATCACTCAGGAAGGCCTTGTTTGGCGGGAGGCTCAGCTATGAGGTTGAATCAAATCCAATAAACCGGAGAGGGAGCGCCAAAGGAAACCTTACCGGAGGAAACCTGGCAATTTTATGCAGCCTGATCGGAACGGTATCGGATATGAATACAAAAGGAAAAATCCTGTTTATTGAAGATACGGGTGAATACCTTTACCGTCTCGACCGGATGATGTGGCAGATGAAGCGATCCGGCAAACTAAGCCATATCGCGGGCTTGATCGTTGGCGGAATGACGGAGATGAAAGATAACGAAATCCCTTTCGGAAAAACTGCGTATGAAATTGTGGCTGAAGCCGTAAACGAATACGATTATCCCGTTTGTTTCGGATTCCCCGCAGGGCACCAGGAGGATAACAGGGCACTGGTGATGGGAAGAAAGACAGAAATTGTGGTGGATGAAAATGTTATTCTGGCACAGAAATGAAGGGTATAAAGGTATAAGGGAAATAAAGGGGAAATAAAGAGAAATGCATAAAAATAAGTTGATATTTTTACCTGGTATAAAAAAACTCAGAACCCGGAACTCAGAACTCAGAACTGACTTCGAACATCGAACATCGAACTTCAAACTAACACCTATGTCTTCACATAATGAACTTGGCAAAAAAGGAGAAGAAACAGCCGCCGATTTTCTGGCAGGCGAGGGCTACAAAATCCTCGAACGCAACTGGCGCTTTGGTAAAGATGAAATTGACATTATCGCCGAGAAAGGAAATTTTATCGTAATTGTGGAAGTAAAAACCCGCAGTACCGCTTATTTTGGTGAACCGGAAGAAGCCGTTGACAAGCAAAAAAGGCGCTTCCTCATACGCGCCGCCGATAAATATGTAAACCAGAAGGCGATTGACCTTGAAGTCCGGTTTGATATTGTGTCCATCATTTTCGAACAGGGAAAACAATCAATACGACATATCGAGGATGCCTTTTATCCGACGCTTCAGGACTGAAAAATCAGCAGCGGTATATTGGTCTGGTAAAGCATCCTTTTTGCAATATCGGGGTTGAACAGCCTTTCGATAATACCTTTTTTATGAGTGGTCAGCGCGATCATATCAATATCCTTCTGATCAATATAATCCTCAAGCCCTTCAACGATATCGTCATGCTGTATCAGGTCGCAGATAAGGTTGTACTCGTTGTATTCGGTTTGAATATGATGACTGAGTTCATCCATTTTCACCTTATCAAAAGTATTTGACTTTACCGTTGCAATATGAACGCAATAAATACGGATATCGAATGGCCGCATCAGGGTCATCAAAGTTCGGAGGGCTTTAAAGTCGGCTTCATCAAAATCGGTGGCGTACAATACCTTACTGATATACCGCATTCCAAGATAAACGGATTTTTGAGGAATCACAAGAACAGGAATGCTGGCTTTTTTAATAACCTTCCTTGTTACGCTTCCCGGGAAATTATATGCCCCTTCTCCCCTGCCTCTTATACCCATGACAATAACAGCCGGTTTATAGGATTCACAGAGTTCGAGAATGACATCTTCGGGTGTCCCTTTGCCGAGGGTATATGTGACCTTTGGCTTTGGCCTGTCCTGCCGTTGTTCTTTTTCTTTCATTTTTGACACCAGGTGCTTCATCTTTGCCTCAGCTTCCTTCTCAATATTGCCTACCACTTCATCAATATGAAAATAATAGCTGCCGTCATCCATATTGGCATCGGTGGTTATGATGGGATTAAAGTAAGAATAAACCAGCATGATCTCAGCCTTAAGCCTTGAAGCCAGCCCCAGCGCATAATCGCAGGCATTGATGGAATGGTCGGTAAAATCAACAGGAACAAGAATTCTTCTGATTCTTTTCAGTCGGTCAACTGTTGTTTGCTTGGCTTCACCGTATTCTTCCTTGATCCTGTCAATGATTTTAACTGCAGCTTCCGCATCTTTTTCGTTGATCCTGATTTTTACACCGGAAGATACATGAGGCTGTACAAGATTTATATTCGACAGGAAACATTCTATGCCTTCCGCCTCAAGCCGCCCCTTGAGCAATTGCGCCCGCGAGTAAGGATAAGAAGCTATGGTTATAACTTTATCTTCCATGACTATATGTTTTTAAAAACAACCATAAAAATACTAAAATATCTGATGAATGTCAATATGATATTAAACGTTTTGACTTATGGCTTTATTAAGTTATTCTGCTTTGATTTAAAAAAGGTTCAGCAGGATCATCTTCATTTTAAATTAAGATAGTCAGGAATTTCGGGCAGAAAAACGTATGATTGACGGAGATAATCTATTACACAGCTATAATGGTTTAACCCATTGGTAAGAACCATGTATTTAACCTGCAAGGCCATATTGTACCTGACAAGCTGGTCGAAAACTTCATTGCTTATTTTAACATCCGTCGCCTTGCATTCAACGATCAGTACCGGCTTTCCCCGGTTATCGTAAACCACGATATCGGTTCTCTTTTTCAGTTTGAAAAGCTTCAACCCGGCCTCAACAGAAATCAATGATTGCGGGTATTTTTTTTCAGTGATCAGATATCTTAAAACATTTTGTCTTACCCATTCCTCAGGTGTAAGGGCTACAAACTTTTTACGAAAATCGTCGAAGATTTGAGTCTTTGAATCAACTTCTCTGATCCTGAAAGAATATTCGGGCAGATTTAATTTTATCATACAGATGTATTGCCAAGCTGCTTTCAAAAATAGAGAATAAGAATCGTTTCCAATACTTTAAGTGTGAATTTTTCATTATTATTTGCTTATCATAAAAAAAATTCTACCTTTGCACGCCAATTTTCAAAGCAACGTAAAGTGGACCATTTGAAAGATTTTAAGATCAAATTCAGAGGGTTGAGTGTTGGGGTTCATCATTACAACTGGGAAATAGACAAAAAGTTCTTTGATGCATTTGAAAATGCTGAACTGAATGACGCCAGCTTAACCACTGAGCTTGAACTCGAGAAGCAGGAACGGATGATGATCCTCAATTTTGCTATCGGGGGGGAAGTGACGGTACCCTGCGACAGATGTCTGGAAGACCTCATTTTTCCTGTTGAAATAAAAGAGGCTTACTACATCAAATTCGGAACGGAAAGACTTGAGGAATCGGAAGATGTTCTTGTAATTCCCGAATCGGAGCATCAGATTGATGTCAGTATATTGATCAATGAATATATTACGCTATCGCTTCCATTGAGAAGAGTGCACGAACCCGATGAGAACGGGAAAAATGGTTGCAATGAGGAATTACTGAAAAAGCTTGAAGAGCTGTCAGGCAAAAAAGGAACAGATCCCCGGTGGGAACAATTGAAAAATATTAAACTCGATTAAAAATTTTTAAAACATACTAAAATGCCACATCCTAAACGAAGACATTCTACAACAAGAAGGGATAAACGGAGAACTCATTATAAAGCAGAAGCCCCTACACTGGCAACATGTAAAACAACCGGTGAAGTTCACCAATACCACAGGGGTTATTTTGTTGACGGAGACCTTTATTATAAAGGGAAGCTCGTTTATTCCAAAGCGGAAACAAAGTAAGATACTCAACTGAATTATCGGATAAAATAAATTCTGCCAATGAAGATTGGATTGGACGTAATGGGTGGTGATTTTGCACCCGATGTTACCATCGAAGGGGCAATAATGGCCCTGGAAAAAATTCCTGCGTCTGACATTATTGTTTTATTTGGACCTGAGGATCTTATTTCTCAAAAATTAGCCGAAAAGAATGGTGTTGCTTCAAAATTTATTATCGTACATTCTCCGGAAATAATCGGCATGGGCGACAAACCCATTAAAGCCTATACCCAAAAGCCCGAATCAAGTATTTCAAAGGGTTTAAAATATCTTAAACACCACGATATTGACTCGTTTGCAAGCGCCGGTAATTCAGGAGCGACAATGGTAGGCGCCATGTACAGTGTAAGTAACATCCATGGGGTCATCAGGCCCTGTACGCTTACTCTTGTACCCAAAGAAACCGGCGGAATGAATGTGATGCTCGATATCGGTACAAATCCGGATGTTAAACCGGATGTACTTTACCAGTTTGCCATTTTAGGCTCAATTTATTCGAAATATATATTAGGCATCAACGATCCTAAGGTCGGGTTAATGAATGTTGGAGAAGAAGAGGAGAAAGGAAATCTCACCTGTCAGGCGGCCTATCCGCTGATGAAAGATTCAAAGGATTTTAATTTTTACGGGAATATCGAAGGCCGCGACCTTTTCAAGAATAAAGCGGATGTGATTGTTTGCGATGGTTTTACAGGTAATGTTTTGCTGAAAGCCATGGAAGCCGTTTACCGGATGATGATGAAGCGCAGACTGGTAGATGATTTCTTCGAAAAGTTCAATTATGAAATTTATGGCGGTAGCCCTATACTCGGCGTTAATGCTCCGGTAATTATCGGACATGGAATTTCGAGCAGCAAAGCCATTTTGAACATGATACTCCTCTCAAAAGAGATCCATGATGCGGGTCTTACCAAAAAGATCAAAAGAGCCATGACCAACTATATGGAAAGCAAATAAACGCTACTTTTGAACCCTCGTAATTAATTCATATCCGTTAAATGACAAAGATTAGAGCTGCTGTAACCGGTGTTTATGCTTATGCTCCAGAAACTATTCTTACCAACCGACAACTCGAATCCATGGTGGATACCAGTGATGAATGGATCACTTCGCGTACCGGGATTAAAGAACGAAGAATTCTTTCAGGAGACGGGTTAGGAACTTCGGATATGGCCGTTGAAGCAGTAATTGGGCTTCTTAAAAAAACAGGAACCTCTCCCGACGATATAGAACTTGTAATTTGTGCTACTGTTACTCCCGACATGCAGTTCCCGGCGACAGCCAATATAATCTGCGATAAGGCAGGAATTAAAAAAGCCTTTAGTTTTGATCTGAACGCCGCCTGTTCAGGATTTATTTATGCAATCATTACAGCTTCCAAATTCATTGAATCCGGCGGATATAAAAAAGTCCTGGTTGTGGGCGCTGATAAAATGTCGAGCATCGTTGATTATACTGACCGGCAAACTTGTATAATTTTTGGTGATGCAGCCGGAGCAATATTAATGGAGCCTGCACAAAACGGTTATGGTATCATTGATTCTATATTAAAAACCGATGGATCGGGGAGAGTTCATCTTCATCAGAAAGCCGGCGGTTCAATTAAACCGGCTTCGCACCAAACAGTTGATGCTAAAGAACATTTTATTTACCAGGAAGGGCAGGCTGTATTTAAATTTGCAGTAATCGGCATGGCTGATGTATCGGCCGAGATCATGGAACGAAATAACCTTAAAGCTGAAGACGTCGCATGGCTGGTTCCGCACCAGGCCAATCTCAGGATCATAGATGCTACTGCACGACGAATGGGACTGGATGCCTGCAAGGTGATGGTTAATATTCAGCGGTACGGAAATACAACCAACGGCACGATCCCGATGTGCCTTTACGAATGGGAAAACAAGCTTAAACCCGGGGATAACATCATTCTTTCAGCTTTTGGCGGCGGTTTTACCTGGGGCGCTATTTACCTGAAATGGGCGTACAACGGAGAGGGGAAAGTAAAAATATCAAACTGCAAATGACAAAGTAAAAAGTATCTGACCCTTCCTTTTGCCATTAAACTTTCAGTTTTTAACGTTTCACTTCATTCAGGATATTCCGGACTTCTTCTGTTGCATGCGTTTCCATTAGCCTCGCTCTTAACGGATGGGCTCCCGGAAATCCGTTGGTATAGATTTTAAAGAATCGTTTTAATGTGGCAAAATTTTTACCTGTTCCCCATGTTCTGGTAAAAAGTTCAGTATGTTTCCAAAGGAGTTCGAGTTTTTCTTGAGGAGTTTTTTCATCTGAATTTCGATTGAAAAACCAGGGATTATGAAATATTCCCCGCCCTATCATTATTCCGTCAACATCATATTCTTTTGCTTTTGAATAGCCGTCTTCCCTGGAAAAAACATCACCATTACCGTGGATAAGTGTTTCAGGATTTAATTTATCACGCAGGGCTACTGCTTTCTTTACCTCATTCCAATCGGCCAAACCCTCAGATTGCTGTTTTTGTGTTCTGCCATGAACGGTGATCAGTGCAGGATGACATTCAAGCAATTGTGCGATCCATTCTTCGGTGATCACTTTATTAAGGCCAATTCTCGTTTTAATGCTCACCGGTAAATTAGATCCTTCTTTAGTTGCCAGAACAATCTCCTTTGCAAGCGCCGGCTGTGCAATAAGAGCAGAGCATCCTCCCTGCTTCACAATTTTCTTTACCGGACAGCCCATGTTAATGTCAATACCGTCGAATTGGCTTTCTTCACAAATCAATTTTGCGGCCTGATAAAACTTTTCAGGGTGGGTTCCCCATATCTGGGCAACAATTTTTACATTTTTTCCGGTAAGCAATTTTCGTTCGGTATCATTGATCTGTAAGCGATGTCGCACCTTTGGCCCTCCGATCTCATGACAAAGACCATCCGTTGAAATAAATTCACTGAACAGCACATGCAGATATCCCGGATCAGAAATGCTCAAAACGATTTCCCTGAAGACGGTATCGGTAACATCTTCCATAGGGGCAAGCGTAAATACAGGCCGAGCAAGTTCTTTCCAGAAATTACGAATCATGCGGCAAAATTAACCTTTCCGGAAATAGAAAAGATATTACAACAAGAGGATCAGATTAAATCAAGGCTATCAAACTAAAATAGCGGGTGGAAATATTGCATGGTATAAAACGACAGTGCAGCAACAAGAGCTGCAGCAGGGATAGTTAATACCCATGCAAGAACGATATTAAAAGCGATTTTCCATTTAATTCCAGAAATATTTGTAACAGAGCCCACACCGATGATAGAACCCGAAATTGTATGAGTGGTCGAAATAGGAATGCCTAAGTGAGTCGCCAAAAAGATGGTTAGCGCTCCGCCTGTTTCGGCACAGAATCCGTGAACCGGTTTAAGTTTCGTCAGTTTCATTCCCATGGTTTTCACTATTCTCCAACCTCCAAAGGCAGTACCGACAGCCATAGCAAGGTGACATGACAGGATAATCCATAATGTATTCCAATGGTAAATGGAAAGTTGAACATCCGGCTGGAAAATACCGGCAGCCAGCAATAGGGCTACAATCACTCCCATCGTTTTTTGTGCATCATTTCCTCCGTGTCCGAGTGAATATAATGCCGCAGAAACAAACTGTCCTTTTCTGAAAACATTATCAACCTTTTTTGGTGACCATCTGGAAAAAATCCAATATACAATTACCATAAATATAAAACCAAGGGCAACACCGATCAGCGGGGCAATGGGAATAAATGTTGCTGTTTCAACAAGTTTATGCCAGTTAATCACGTCCATACCCTCATAGGCAATACCAGCACCTACAAGTCCACCGATAAGGGCGTGCGAAGAACTTGTCGGGAGGCCAAGCCACCAGGTAATGATATCCCAGATAATTGCGCCAAGCAATGCAGCCAATACTACATAAACAAATGCAGGATCAACCGAATCAATTTTTACAATTTTCGCTATTGTATTGGCAACCTTTGGCGCAAATACAAACATAGCAATAAAATTGAAAAAGGCAGCCCATAAAACTGCAAACTTCGGTGAAAGTACTTTCGTTGAAACTATCGTTGCAATAGAGTTTGCTGCATCATGAAATCCATTTACCACATCAAACAAGAGCGCCAGGATGACTGTGATTATAACAATGGTCATTATACCATCCATGAAATAAAATTTATAGGTAAATTATCGGGTTTTATGAATTATCAATCATTATACTTTCAATGATATTGGCTACTTTTTCCATACGGTCAACCGCTTTTTCGAGCCTTGCGTAAATCTCTTTCCATTTGATCAGAAGCATGATATCCTCCTGATGATAAAGGCTGGCAATGGCATTGCGCAGAATTTCATCCGACTGGTATTCCAGTTCATGAACCTTAACACAATTCTGACGCATTTCCGGGTGTTTCTTTATTCTACGGAGGCCTTTTACTGCGGCTTCTATTTCTAATGCGCACGACATAATGATCTGAGCAAATTCAATGGTTTCGTGCCTGATATCATTGATCTCATAATGGGTCAGCCTGAAGGTTGCAGCATTGATGTCATCAGAAAAGTTATCCAACCCTTTTAAAAGCTGGAAAATGTCGTCCCGGTCGAATGGAGTAATAAAAGTCCGGTGAAGCAAATCAATGCTTGTACGTGTAATTCTTTCGCCTTCACGCTCAAGCTTTTTAATTTCGAGCGATGATTCGATGATGTTTTTGTTTCCTTCGACCATCTTCAGGAATATCTTACTGACCTGAACATTCAGCGTAGTAAGTTTTTCGAAATAGTCGTAAAAAGCGACTTCTTTTGGAAGGATTCCCCTAAACATAGTGTAAGTTTTTCTTAATTAATTGTTAATTTTCTTACACCAAAATTATTCATTTAAATTACAAAAAGTGCTGTGCTTTGTAATATTAATATAAAATTAACATTGGAACCGGTTAGGCACTGATTGAATTTTGGTTCTGATAAAAAAACTTAATTAAAATGTAAAGCTCAAACTGTCAATTTGGGTCAATATGAACATCGTTAACTTCTGTCTGCGGTTCACCTTTATGAGGTGCATGAGGATGCCAGCCAACGATACCAAGCATTACAAAAAATCCAAAAACATAAGCCAAAGCCACATGCCATCCTCTCTTCAGATAGCTGAAAGTATTTTTTGCTTCGGGATACATATTGGACAGTGCAACTCCGGCAGATGAGCCAAACCATATCATTGAACCGCCAAAACCCACTGAATAGGCAAGCATTCCCCAGTCATAACCACCCTGGTCGAGGCAAAGTTTAGTAAGCGGGATGTTATCAAACACAGCCGATACAAATCCCAAAATAAAAGCCGACTGCCAGGAAGCGGGCGGTAATTCTTCGACAGGCATCAGGGATGCACTGGTGACGAGAGACATCAGGAAAACCGTGCCTTTCCATGAATTTTTCATTTCATGCCAGGGAGTCTTTCGGAACAATGTTCCAAATAGGATTGCGATCCAAACACCGGCTGCCGGAAAATCGAGAAGATAGTTAGTAGAAATTGCACCGACTAAAATGAGACCGACTATAAATAGCTTTCCTTTGTCAACAGTAACCTTTTTAACCGGATCTTTTAAAATCCTTTGGAACCTGTCCTGTTGCATCGAACCGAATATGCCAAATATGATGAATGCTCCAATGGATGCGATAAAAGCAGGGAAAACCCATACCGGATTCACTCCATCTATCCACATAAGTGTAGTTGTCGTATCTCCCACGACACTTCCGGCTCCACCGGCATTGCTGGCCGCGACGATAGCCGCCAAAAAACCGAGATGCACCTTTCCTTTGTAAACCACCATGGCAATGGTTCCCCCAATCATGGCAGCAGCTATATTATCGAGGAAGGACGAAAGCACCATAATAAGGAAAAGCAAAACCAGCCCGCCCTTCCAGTCATCCGGCAGGAATTTGGGAAGCAGATCGGGCAATTGGGATTCTTCAAAATGCTTCGCCAGAATTGCAAAGCCAAACAACAACCCCAACAGGTTCAGTAAAATCCTCCATTCACCTTCTTCGTGTTCGCCACCGAAAAAGTGCTCCGCAGTATTAAATGCAGGATCAAATATCAGTTTAAAAGCCATGATCACAACCAGACCCGTTAGAGCTACATACATAGTCTGTTTGTGAAAAAGCGCTACACACAAAAGAGTCAGCCCAAATAATATGAACTCAATTCTGATGGGTCCAATCGAAGGAATTGATGACGAACCAGCGGCATGAAGGAGTGCCGGAAATAATATTAATGACAATATTAGCAGAATGGGTTTTATACCTTGATATTTATTTATTTTCATCGTAAGCTAATTTTCAAAATTGATTGACTTTCTTTAAGTGAACTTTTATAAACAGGCAAAAATAGAAGGAAAGATTATCCACACATGGTTTGTAAGAAAATATTTTTGATTTGTCTCGATTCTGGGGATTAAATCAAAACCCATTCAATTTCATAGTAACAGTAGGTATCAGAAGCAGCCAGCCTATGATTGCGAGAACCATAAGAAAGAAGAAAATGAATTTGAACCATTTCGCAAACGGAACCCGTGCTATTCCGAGCACACCGATCAATACGCCTGAAGTGGGTGCGATCATTTCGGTAAATCCCGTTCCAAACTGAAAAGCGGTAATCATAGCCTGACGCGAAAGTCCGATGATGTCGGAAAAATCGGTCATAATGGGAATTGTTAAGGCCGCTTTTGCAGAACCGGATGTAATGATCAGGTTCAATGCTGATACAAAAACATACATCACGGAAACGGCTGAAAACTTTCCTGTATTTTCCAATCCTGCAGAAAGCGAATTCAAGATAGTGTCAATGATCTGACCATTATTCAGTATCGCAATAATACCTCCGGCAAAACCGACTACCAGGGATGCAGAAACAATATCCTTTACTCCACTGATAAAGGATTTTGTCAGGGTTGATGTAGAGTAACCCAACGCAAATCCGGTTGCAATACCCAAAGCAAGAAACAACGCAGCGATTTCTTCCAGATACCAGTCAAATCCAAGCACTCCGACAATCAAAAAAAGAATGGTAAAGCCAAGGAGGTTTATAATGAAAAAGTGCACCGATTTACGCAGGGTAATATAGCTTGTAATAAGATACAGTCCGGTAAGTACAGGCAATACCGGCCATGTTACGGTTGACAGGCCAAGCTTCATGGGATTGGTTGGAAATACGAATGAATAAATAATTAGAACGACAAAGATCAAACCGGCCACGATCCATGCCGAAAGCGGTGTATAATATTGTATGGCTTCGATATCCCCAGTCTGGTTCAATCGCCAGTATTCGTCTTCACGGTACATAATTGATTTTTGGGGATTCTTTTTTATACGGGCTGCATACCAAAGGATAAAAACAATGCTGATTGTGGTAATAATGAACCAGCATACTGTTCTGTATTCAATTCCTGAAAACAATGGCACACTCGCGAGTCCCTGTGCAATACCTATGGTAAACGGATTTAATATGGCTCCCGCAAAACCGACATGAGCAGCGAAATAACATAAACACACTCCCACCAGAGAATCATAACCCATCTTAATGGCGAGAGGAACAAAGATGGCGATAAAGGCGAGAGTTTCCTCGCTCATCCCGAACACCGCTCCAAATATACTGAAGATGATCATCACAAGCACCATAATAATATTGTTCACTCCCAGCCAGCCGATCATCCTGAACTTTTCGAACTTTTTGGTTGACATCAGAAACGCGATCATACCGATATCAATGGCTTTGCTTTCGTTCATGATCCAGAAAGCGCCGCCGATAATCAGGATAAAGACCACGATATGCGACATATTATTAAACCCCTCATAAAAAGCAGAAAAAATCTGCCATGTCTGAGGCTGGCTTTCGGCGGGTTTGTATGAACCGCTTACGATCACGCTACGCTCGACTCCATTTACGGTAACTGTTTGCCGGTCGTAGCGCCCGCCGGGAATGATCCAGGTAAGAATGGCGGAAATAATGATAATGGAAAATACAAGGACGTAGGTATGCGGTAATTTCTTAAACATATATGAAACTTTTTAGGAGTCCAAATGTAAAGAAAAACCTGAATTCCTACCTGGTGAAATGAAGATTTATGAGAACAATTTCCGGCCTGTTCCCTATCCTTACCGGAGGCCCCCAACCGCCATAACCTGAAGAAACATAAACATGGGTATTGCCTCTCTTTTTGTAACCCCAGCTAACCTCATAAATGGCTTTTGTCAGGTAATTCAGCGGCCATAGTTGTCCGTGATGCGTATGGCCTGAAAGGGTCAGGTCAATTCCTAATTCTTCCTTTTTATCCAGCTCAAAAGGCTGATGATCCAACAGGATCAGGGGAAAACTTTTATCGGTGCCGCTCATGATTTCTTCCATGGATTTTCTGGGTTTGCCCATAAATCTTGGCCTGTCGCGGTCCTCTCTGCCGATCAGGTAAAAACTTTCACTGATCCGTATAGATGAATCCCGGATCATCTTTATGCCATGATCTGTAAGATACCGACATGCCGGTTCAGCTCCGCCGATATACTCGTGGTTACCTGTAATGGCATAAATTCCCAGAGGAGCCGACAATTTTTTCAGCGAGTCTCCGAGATTGTTCCGGATTACAGGTGCAAGGTCTTCGTCAACCACATCACCACCCAAAAGGATAAGGTCAGCATTCAGTTGGTTGATGCGGTTCACAAATCCGTTTGCCCGCCGGGGTCCGATCACGGTTCCCAGGTGAATATCGGAAGCAAAGGCAATCTTGAGATCTTTATAATCACCAGCCTTTTTATCAATGGTCAGATCAAGTTCTTTAATCCGGGGGATCAGAGAATTGACAAATCCTGCGATAATTAAAACAAAGACAATTCCGCAAACCGACCAAAAGGCCGCTTGCCTGAACTGTAATGTCCGTGTCATTTCAGGAAGAAAATGAAATGGCAGATTCACAAGCCGGATGAGATCAATGGTAAGAGAAATCAGAAAAAAATAGAAAAATGCAGCAAGCCAAAATGAACCGATCCATGTAAAGATATCGGAAACCGGCGATAACCATACTCTCTCAAGAAAACGGGCCAGCGGATAGGAAGCTGCCAAAAAAATGAAGATCCCCCTGAACCACAGCCGGGCTGCAGTACCCTGCGGGAATGCCAGGATCCCCTTGCTGTAGATGTAAAGGTTCAGCAGTGTAAATATCGCAATTACGATAGAGAAAAAGATAATAAACTGAATGTTTCGCATATCAAAGCCTGGTCAGGAATTCACCAGGCAGTATTAGATTTTTTATTGTAATTTTTTTAATAGCAGTGAATTAAATAACAGCTTGAACGTTCCCTGCGTTGAAGCTCTGAACTGAGGACTGAATGACATCAGTACAAGCTGTCCCCTTCCCTTTTTTAACCAGATCATGGCTGATTTGTTCGCAAGGGTTTCCTCCTTTTCAATATATCCGCTTATCAGTAAGTCTTTTTCAGGGAAATGCGCAATCACCCTGCGGTCCATGTCGAAGACAGGCACTGAAGTAGTAAAAACCGGGCTCCCCTGGAAAAGAATTCCGGCTTCTTCCGGCATTCCCCAGGTAAGCGGATTGTCCCCCGCCAGCTCCACTTTAACCAGGGATCCGGGACAATACAATCCCTGCTTTGTGAGCTCATCGGCAACATTCCTGAAGGGAAGCCTGAACTCCTCCTTCACTTCATCGCTGTTACCGACTTTTATTTGAAGTACATTGTCAAATATAGGAACCGATTCACCCCAGGAAATGATTATCCCACCGTTGTCCAGAAAATTCATAAGGTTATCCATTCCCTTAATCCCCAAACCTTTGGTATATTCAGGAGGATAATTACTGAGATAGAAGTTTTCACCCCGCTTGAATTTCCCATCCTTAATTATATCCGCGCCTTCGCTGGGAAACACTACCATATCGAATTTGTCTTTCAGGTTTGCTTTTTCAAAATCCTGGGGTCTCAACACCGAATAAGGAATTCCATAGTCATCAAACAGAAATCTTGTCCATCCGGCATCCAAATCCTGAAACCACGATTCAACCAGGGCAATCCGGGGCATCTTAATTTCTTCCAGATCTGTAGCAAGGTTTTGTTTCAATGGAACAGGCGATATATTCAGCTGATTAAAAAGCGAATCTTTGTACGAATTGGTTGCTATAATAAAACTGCCGGCCGGAAAAAGTTCATTTTCAAAAGTTACATCCCGAATTAACCGTTTAACTTGCATCCCCAGCGACATAGCAACAAAAGCCGCTTTATAGCTCTCATTATTCCGGGAAGTGAAAAGAAAAATAGTTTGGTTCGCTTCAAATTCGGATTTTAATTGATAATCACTTTCGATCGGATTTAATGAATTTTCAAGCTCCTTCGATCGGACAGAAATCTCAAAAGATTTTACACCCCTATGCAGGGGTAACGACCAGCTTGTATTGCCATATGGCTTTATGGCTTCTCCACCCGGAGTATAGTGCCTTAACGGATATTCCTGTGGTTCGAAAATCTCTTTAATCAGCGGACGGAAAGGCTGCGCAAGGGGAACGACAATATCGCCTTTGTGGTAATTCACATTTTCAAGTACCAATTCATTTTTCAATTCAAAAACGCTGATGCCATGTTCCCGCAGCAAGTTGACAGTGCCGGCAAGTTCGCTCTGGTCGCTTTGATTCAGCGGCATAATGAAATAAAACGGAGCTTCTGATTTTCCTTTATTAACCTCACTACGGCATAAATCATTTCTGAATTTCAGAATTTCCTCCCGATGAGATGATGCGGTTTTCAACATTGACAAGGTGGATGAAATCTCATACTTTACGATGTCCTCAAGCCCCCACCAACCTCCTTCCCAGGGCAACGGCATATTAACGCTTTTTTTATGTTCGGATAAACCTTTGCCCACAACCGACATTTCATTCGGCTCAATAAAAACTGGCGTTGCTGTCTGTGCATTGGCAGCTTCTGTTAACATGCCGATGACATTTGTCCAAACACATGTTCCGGTTGAACCCGGCCAAAAATCATCGAATACATAACGCTGTGCAATACCGGCTAAGCTGTCACTGGTCATGTCCTTGATCATATTGGTGCCGAAAATACCGATCCAGTTCCATAAACTTGCATCCACATTTTCAGCAATCGGATCATGGGATGGCGGCACAACATACCTGACGCCGGATGATCCCATCTGATGCTTTTGAACCGCAACCTGTGGAAACCAATCTTTATTGTAAATAGCGGCAATGGCGCGAGTATCCGTTTGGCTCAAGGTTACAAAATCCCGGTTATTATCGTGACCGATATACTTATGATAAACTCCCGGCATATCGCTGCCTTCGTACTTCGTGCCTTTATATTTGTAATAATTTTCCACGATCATATCCATTCCATCAGGGTTATGACAGGGAACCATCATGTAAACTACATTTTCGAGCCAGTTAAGTTTGTTTTCATCTGTAGTTACAGCCAGGTCATAAGCAATAAGCGGAGCAGACTGCGAAGGACCGACTTCTCTCGAATGCATGGAAAGAGCAGCCATAACAAAAACTCTACCCTTGCCGAATAATTCAGTTCTTTGGTCATCCGGAATTTCAGGATCAAGAGCAAGCCTTTTGTTTAGACTTTTTAATTCATCAAGACTGGCAATATTTTCAGGCGATGAAATGAAACAGATATACATCGGTTTATCAAAAGGCGACTTCCCGATTTCAATCATTTTTACCCTTTCTGATTTTACATCAAGGGTGTCCAGGTATTCAATCAGTTTCTCATAATTGATAAGTTCGCGGTTGGTTCCGGGCTTAAATCCAAAGAATTCTTCCGGGGATAGTACTTTTTCCTGCGCCTTAAGAACCATAAGGCTTACGGCATAAATCAAACCCGCTATTAAAATGGATTTTATCAGTGCTGACATATTTGTAATAAATTAAAATTTCTCATCATATTTTGTCCAGAGGAAGTCTCCTAATTCCCAGGCTTTTTTGAGGACTTTTTCCCCCCATTCATTGGTATAACCGGTCAGGTAATTAATTGTTTTATCCCGATTTTCAGGGTCATATAAGCCAAGCGCTTTTTGGTCAACCAGCTTTTGATTAAGTAAGAGTTCCTTTTGCCAGGGAATCCATACTGCATCAACATCCTTGCGCATGTCGCCCCAGCGCTGGGCTGTAAGTGTTCCAAGCCGGTTAAAAACCCACCAGGCAGAGGTTGAGGAAAATCCGGTTTTCCGCCCATCAACTTTGTAGCTTGCCGGCAGATCAGTTACCGAACAATATACCGGTACATAAATTGAAGTCGCAACATTATCCATAGCGATCCACGCGACGCCCCCGATTTCATCCGGCAACCAGCTTCTGCACTGAAGAATGGTGGCATACATGGTGTACCAGCGGGCAATTGTCCTTTCACCGAGAAATTGAATGTCGCCGGTCTTTTTATTCACATCATACCAGCCTCCCTGCACATTTTGTATTTCAAGCTGATCATAAGGCAAAAAGGGATTTGCCATGGGAGAAACTACTGTTTTTCCTTCTTTATTTTTTGTTGTGATCAGCCGGGTCATATCATAAGGCGTTCCTTCATAATAATCTTTGAAAACCGAAACCAGCTTTTCAAGAGTAACCAAAGAATCAGGTTTGACCGAAAAAGGATAGTTTTCTGAATTGGGATCAAGCTTTAGCGAAGGCACCAACAAGTCGAAAACCCGCCATTCTCTTCTTCTCGAAGCAACAGATTCGCGGCTTTCGGGAGCATAAGCATAACAAAACCGGAATTTTTCTTTTGCCGGATTCCACCAGCCGCTATCCTTTGCAACCTGGAAAACATTGGCTGATGCTATAAAATAATCTTTATTCTTCAGGTCAATCTCTTTAATGGTGCTGGCATTGGCATTCACACCAACATGGTCATCAGGTACCCGCTGGGCAGCCCAGACAGATCCTTTCAGTCCTTTTCCGGGTCCAACTATCTCAAAATGCCAGACTTCATTTTTATCAGCAATGGTAAGGCATTCCCCGGCGTCTATCCAGCCATATTGCAGGGTTAATTCACCCGCCAGTTTTATTGCTTCCCTTGCTGAAGTACATCTTTCCGCCATTAACTGACAAAGACGCTGACAATCAATAAGTCCGTTATCCGATTGAAGGGCCTCTCTCCCGCCAAATGTAGATTCACCGATGGCCAGTTGCTTTTCGTTCATACAGGGATAAGCTGAATTGATAAAAGCATAAGTGTGCTCTACCTGAGGAATTTCACCAATGGGAATATTGGAATATGACGGCATGGCAGTGGTGTCGCAGGCAACCCGTTTATACATCGTTGTCTTTGCTCCGGGCTGGTGGTCTGAGGCTGGTTCGATCGAGATATTTGACCTTGTCCGGTGGCTGTCATCAGTATGGGATGTAAAAACCGAGCCATCAATACTTGCTGATTTTCCTACAGTTATTGAAGTGCAGCCATCCGGGACCGAACCGACCCAATCCGTTTTGTCAACCTGGGCAAATCCTCCCCAAACAAAAGCAATATTCCAAATAATTAAACAAGTTATTATTCTCATGTTAATCATATTTTTATTTTAGCGAAACTCCAAACAATTTAACAATAAAACAATTTAACAATTTATTTCACCCACTCATACATCCTGTAATGATCACCATCCATCCCGATCCTTGAGTAAACTTCCATTGCGTTTATATTTGTTCGAACAACATAAAGCCGCAATCCCATGTATTTGTCAGAAGCCAGTACTTCAGATTTAATATGACGATACATTGCCTTAAATATTCCTTTATTTCTGAAGCCGGCTTCGACAAACAAGGATTGGATCCACAAAAAAGTTCCGTCACGCCAATCGCTCCATTCAGGGGTCAGCATCATTGAAGCAACAACTTTGCCGTCAGATTCAGCAACTATGTAAAATCCCTTTCCCGGATCAGCAAATACAGCTGAAACTCCTTTAAACAATATTCCGGCATCGAGGCTGAGGGCTTCAGTCTCCGACGCCATTATTTGCTGAAATTCAGCGATCCGGTCTATATCTGAAATTGTGGCTTTTCTAATATTGATCATCAGGGCAAAGCTAAGGAAAATGCTTCATATTAAAATAGTATTTTTGCCGTTGAATTTTGAGGCTAAATTATTAAAAGCGATTGAATCGCTTTCAGGTTTTTAATTCATGAGCGATATTGTAAAACATGAGTGTGGTATTGTCCTGATACGGTTGCTTAAACCTCTTGAGCATTACCTTTCAAATTACGGCACCAGCTTTTATGGCTTGAAAAAGCTTCATCTTTTAATGCAGAAACAGCATAATCGCGGGCAGGATGGCGCAGGGATCGCTGGTTGTAAAATCGGAATTACTCCCGGAAATAAATATATCAGCCATATTCGTTCAAATTCCGATAGCCCGATAAAAGAAATATTCAATCAGATTTTCGATAAAATAGCTGAAGTCAGGAAGAAAAGTCCACACCGGCTTAATGATACACAATGGGTAAAGGAAAATCTGGATTTCAGCGGCGAATTATTCCTTGGCCATTTGAGATATGGAACCTTTGGGAGCAATGAGATTGAAAACCTTCATCCTGTGATCAGGTCGAACAACTGGAAAACACGTAACCTTGTTCTGGCCGGAAACTTTAATATGACCAATGTAGATGAACTTTTTAAGCGCCTCGTGGACTATGGCCAGTATCCGGTAGAAACCTCCGACACCATTACTATTTTGGAGAAAATTGGTCATTTTCTTGATCAGGAAAATGAATTGTTGTATAGGCAGTTAAAAATAAAAGGGTTTACAAAAAAAGAAAGCACAGAAAAAATTGCAGACGATCTGGATATAAGGAGAATTTTACAAAAATCATCGGTAAACTGGGATGGTGGATATACAATTGTGGGATTTTTGGGACATGGCGATGCATTTGTCATGAGGGATCCGGCAGGAATAAGGCCTGCTTTTTACTACAAAGATGATGAAGTTGTCGTGGCAACATCAGAAAGGCCTGCCATTCAAACCGCTTTTAATGTTAGTATTGATAAGATTAAAGAACTCAAGCCGGGTCACGCGCTTATCATTAAAAAGAATGGCAAGGTGAGTGAACTGCAATTTCATACACCGGTTCCTAAAAAATCCTGTTCTTTCGAGAGAATTTATTTTTCGAGGGGTACCGACAGGGATATTTACCTTGAAAGAAAGAAATTAGGTAAGCTTCTTGCACCCGAAATCCTGCAGGAAATTGATTATGACCTTAAAAATACCGTTTTCTCTTACATTCCCAATACAGCTGCAGTAGCATTTCGCGGGCTTGCCGAAGAGTTGGAAATGTTTTGCAATCGAATAAAAAAAGAAAAGATTCTTCAATTGGGCAATAACATTACTGCAGAAGAACTGGATGAAATATTTCAACTGAGACCACGGATTGAAAAAATTGCAGTTAAAGACATAAAATTAAGGACCTTCATTACTCAGGATAATCAAAGGGATGATCTTGTAGGCCACGTGTACGATGTTACCTATGGAATTATCCACAGGGGAGTTGATAATCTTGTTGTGCTGGATGATTCGATAGTTCGTGGTACCACCTTAAAGCAAAGCATCATCAGGATACTTGATAAGCTGGGGCCTAAAAAAATCATCATTGCCTCCTCAGCGCCTCAAATCCGTTACCCGGATTGTTATGGTATAGATATGGCCAGGCTCAGCGATTTTATCGCATTCAGAGCAACCGTTGATTTATTAAAGGATTCTAAAAGACAGGATATCATTAATTCGGTTTATAAAAAATGCAAGGAACAGGAAGGCAGGCCAAAAGAAGAAATTATTAATTATGTAAAAGATATTTACAAGCCATTTAATCCTTCACAGATTTCGGATAAGGTCGCTCAAATGCTGACTACTCAGGAAATCAATGCCAAAATCAAGATCATCTATCAATCCATTGAAAACCTTCATGAAGCCATACCTGAGCATACCGGTGACTGGTACTTTACAGGAAATTACCCTACTCCCGGCGGGAATAAAGTGGTAAACAAATCCTTTATCAATTATATCGAAGGAAGAAACGAAAGAGCCTATTGAACCAGGAATCCTGTTGCCTAAAGTTTTATAAACTCTTTGTAAATTGAATCAGCCGTTATTTTAAATTCATCAGGTGTAAGACTAATCCTCGGATTGCTGAAGTTAAGCTCATTCCCTATTCCTTTTAACGGCACAAGATGAACATGGGCATGCGGAACGTCAAGGCCATAAACCATAAGTCCAACGCTCTTGCAGGCAGTACTGCTTTTAAGGGCGGCAGATACCTTTTTAATAAAGGCAAATAACCCTGAATAAGTTTCAGCATCAAGGTCAAACAAATAGTCCACTACTACTTTAGGCACTGCAAGTGTATGGCCCTTAGCCAGAGGATTGATATCGAGAAAAGCATAGTAACGGTCATCCTCGGCAACTTTATAAGAAGGAATTTCTCCGTCAATGATCTTTTTAAAAATACCTGACATAGTCTGTGAATTTATCTTGAAATTTCAATTATTTCAAAAGGTATAACTCCAGCTGGTACATGAATATCAACCATGTCACCAACCTTTTTACCTAAAAGTCCTTTTGCAATTGGCGAATTTACGGAAATTTTTCCGGTTTTAAAGTCGGCTTCCTGTTCGGGGACCAGGGTGTATTTTGTCGAAGTGTTATTTTTCAGGTTCTTAATGATCACCGACGACATTAGCAATACTTTAGTTGAATCCAGTTTGGATTCGTCCAGTTCCCTCGCGTTCTGAATTATATCCTGCAATTTTCCAATTTTCAGTTCGAGCATACCCTGAGCATCTTTGGCCGCTGCATATTCTGCGTTTTCAGAAAGATCACCCTTATCACGTGCCTCTGCAATCTGTTTTGAAATTGCCGGCCTCTCAACCATAATCAGCTGTTCGAGTTCTTCTTTGAGCTTCTGTATTCCCTCTTTGGTATAATAATTCACCTTTGTCATAGTATCACAACTTTAAGATTTAAAAAAGTGAAAAAGACCCTTGAAATAAGGGTCCTTTAAATCATTAAAATATAGTATCAGGTTAAACCGCTATTGCTTACAATGTAAATCTTACTCCAATAGTATGAATGGGTTTGAAGTTCTCAACAGGCCTGAATGAATAATCAACCGCAAATACTGAACTTGATCCTTTTTTCAATGGTGCCTGAACCGAAAATCCACCGGCAAATCCCCTTTCAACATTAGTTTTTGTAGGATCGGTAATCGGTTTCGTAATACCCTCTTCGTATGTATATGCCCCTCTCAGAATTACATAATCCCTGAAGGAATATTCGGCACCGAAAGCAAACTGGTCTTTTTTAAATGAATTCGAAATGAAGGTGCCTGCGAGGGTAAACCTTGATTTTTCAATCAGAAAATCATAAGCTGCCCCAATGTTCAATTGGGTTGGGATTTCAAACGACGCTCCTCTTTGGGTAAACGAAAACTGGTTGTCATTGTTCGGAACAAATCCCTGTAAAGCATAGCCATCACCCGAGAATCTCATTTTACCAATACCGATATTTCTCAACGAAATTCCGAATTTAATATTCTCCTTTTCACCTGTAACATATTGAATACCGGCATCAAGTGCAATTCCCTGTGCGGATGCATCTGAAATGGATTCGGAAATAACCTTTAAGGTCATGCCTCCAAAAATACTGTTGGAAAAAGCCTTTGCATAGGAAATATTTACATTAAGATACCGGGGCGAAAATTTTCCAATACCTCCGTCAGGCAGGTCCTCTTCTGTAATTTCAATTTCTCCGAAATTGAGCGACATAAAACTGAAACCAAAGACACCGGATTCACCGACCCGTTGAGCAAGGCCAGCCGTCATCAGCCTGATGTCGGCTCCTCTCATCCAGTCGGCATAGGAAAACGACAGCTCTGTTTTCGGAGTATGTGCCAGCCCAGCGACATTATTAAAGATGCCATCAATGCCTCTTACACAGGCTACATTGGCGCCTCCCCAACCTGAGTTTCTTGCCCAGGGATTGATAAGCAATTCGTCGGCTCCAGCCTGTCCGGCCCTGTCTTTATTCCCGGCAGTGACATTGTCCACGGGAATCGTTATTATCGTCATTAAGAATATTGCAACCAGGTATTTATAAAAGTTCTTCATGCTGATATAATTTTATTGTTTTTTATTTTCAGATCATTTATAATTTAGAATTGTTTGAAGTCTTCAATTCTCAATGACCCGAACCATTTTACAATTCTTTCCTCTTTTGAAATTTCATCCTTCACATGCACCAGGTAAATGCCGCCGGCAATCGGAATCCCGGCCTGGTTTTTCAAATCCCAGTCAATGTAAGTGATAGGATCGTCTTTTGTGAATTTCCTGATCAATGTACCGCTGATATTGTATATAGACACTGTGCATTTCTCGGGTAAATTGGTTATTTTAACCCTGTTATCGAGAGGCACAAGTTCATATTTCGAATATGCATAATACGGATTCGGAACTACGCTGATCAGATCGAGATCGCTGAGAGCTTTGTCCTCATTGTATTCGGTAGTTGAAATGCCTTCTGTTGAGAACTCGTACATCGGGAAGTGGTTGTTTTCACTCCCGGCTTTACTAAGTGGTGATGAAAAGTAACTTTCGTAAGGCTTTGCAATGTTTATCCTTATTTTCACTTCATTTGACAGCCAGGGCTTATTGGTTATTGACAGCGGAATGCCAACATACATCGCTGATGTGTAAATATATGGCAGATAAATGGGTTCATAAATCTTCCGGATCGTATCAATTGAATAGGCAAGAGCTTTTCCAGCATCGTATGCAGGAAAACTATAATCAACCGTTATACCGCTGGCGTATGTATCATGAATTTCAGTACTTGCCATCACATAAACATAATGCTTACCACCGAATAATATTTCCTGGGTTGGAATGGTTACATAATTTGGTGAAGGATTGAAAAGCATGTCGCGTCCGTTTTCACCTGAAAGCCAGGAATCTTCACCGAACATAATATTCAGCCTTTCTCCGGTTTCGAGGTTAAGTGCGTAGCCGGGAAACCAACCCATACCATGAGCATAGATATAATTGGGATCATCAGGATTGTCAGACACCGCATCGGTGACCGGCCAGCCAGCCGGGACACCATTTTTATCAACGGATGCTGCTTTTCTTAATTTGAATCTTTTCCCATGGTTTTCTGCTAAAAATGTATCGGCACACATCTCAATGACCGGGCTTCTTGTCCATTTGGATTTATCGGGAGTCATCACAATTTCCACACTTGCAATACCGGCAAGAGTTTTACTCTTGGTTTTGGAAATTGTATTATAAACCGGACCATTTTCATCTTCAGCATGCATGGCACACATATAATAAGGAGCCCATGTACCTGAAGCAATTTTTTCATACGCTTCAATATCATCCCACCATGCAAACTGATCACGCCAGTCGCCGGCACTTGTTCCGGATCGTATCCAGTTAAATGACGATTCCTCATCAAAATCGGAAACACCACCCAGCCACTGTTGTGAGCTATCGGCATATTCAACGGAAGAAGTCAGCAAACCGTTGTTATCTGCAACAATGCGGTTAACGCCGCTGGTGTCTGTCCCATCCGGAGTAACATTTATTCGTTTGCCTACTTCATATAAACCAGGATAGAAAATGGGTTTAAACGTGACTGAAATACCGAGCCCGGTAAAAATCTGCTCGTAATTAATATTTGTCCCGATATCCGAATTATATTTAATCCCGGTTGCATTATCAATAAGCCACCATTTCCTCACGGCATTCACTCCGGCAGTATCACCGCCTGAAAGAACATCAGGTGCTTCCGCAACGTTGTAAAAGGTATGACGGAACCAGGAGGTATCGAACTTTATTGTATAGGTGGCATTTTTCACATTTAACGGATCAATGACCTTAATATTTACGGGGCCAAAGCCGCTTTTATAGGTAGCAGTATATGCAATAGGATAATCATCCTGCCCATAATTGTATTTAAATACCGTATCGGTTACCAGCCCGGTAACGGAATCTGTTACAAACGAATCAATAACCAGGTATGCAGGTGGTTTGCTTAATATTTCATCTATGGTTGCATCTGTAAGGTCAAGAACCATTCCACCGTTTCCCTGTCCTTCTATTCTTGTGACTTCAGGGCCTTCACCGAAATCCGAATTCATGACAACGCCATTGATTGACTTGTGAGGAATTACAGTATATAGTGAAATATTTTTACGGCCGGCCAGGTACGGTTTTTTCTGACCATCAAGCGCGTTTGGATCCGTCGGATCATAATCTTTATAATTATTATAACCATAGGCTATTGCACTGTAATAGTATTGTTTGTTATTAATAAGAGTTTTGTCGCCTGTAGCGAAGGCATCTTCTGTAAGCCTGAAAGCGTGAACAATATCATTGTCGCCCCCCTCAACTTCTATCACCGGTACATTTGCACCAATGTTATTATCGTATTTATAATTAACTATTTTACCTATGCCATTCTTCACATCAAACTGTCCAACCAGCCTGACTTTATCTACATCATAGCGACTTTCGGCAACGGTAACATTGGCATCTTTAAGCTGAAATATCTGGTATCCCTCAAACGTAAAATAAGGATCGTAATCATTGGATACTGCTTTAATCTGCGGATCGAGTTCTTTGTAGGCTTCCTTGTAATTATTTGAAGTAGGGCTATTGGAAATATAAACGATGACTTCTTTTTCAAGTTCTTCAAAAGTTAAATCCGGTGCATCGGGACCATCAATAACTTTAAAGCAATTTTCGAACAATGCCTGGCACTTGTCATCAACAGTTCTTAATAACTGTACAGACGCCCATGGCCCTCCGGCTGTCGCCCTTGCCCATGGAATACCGACAGTAATGTAGTTTACGGCTCCCGATTTTAAAGTAAAAGGACCTGCTGATTGCATAAAACGACGATCCGATGGAGGATTTCCGGCAGTTTCTTCTGTCCAGTAAAGTCCGTTTGCATTATAACCTCCGTTAGGCGGTTGCCCTGCTGTCCCCCAGTTACAGGGATCAGAATCTCCGGGGAACATGAAATCACATTCGGGACCCACTGCGCCACCAGCTGCATTATATGCATTGCCGCCATAAAGCATCCTCTGATTATTTTTCCAGATACCACGGAGGAAGAGATAGTACTCGGGTGCATTATCGGGGTCACCCTGATCTCCACCCGAATTGTTATGGTAAACAAACCGTCTCATACCAAAACGTTCATCATCTACAATTCCATTTCCGAAATTGATTCCGTTGATGGCCTCTGCTCTGACTTTAAACATATCGGAAAATTCATCATCTTCCCCATAGGTCCTTAAAACTTCCGAACCGTTGTGGCTGACAATTTCGCAACTTCCATCGTAGGAAGGGCCTAAGAGCCCGTCCCCCCTGAAAGAAGGATTATCGCAGGTATCAGGATCCATGTAGGGTCCCTGGAAAAAGTCAACACCAATGGCGGGAGGCTGATCTCCATACGATTCCGGTCCGCCGGCATCAACAGGTATTCCGTTGTAGCAATAACCCAATCCTCTGAAAACATCACAGCCAATATAATCATCCCATGCATATCCAAGATCGGTATCTACCCAGGGACTGAAGTAGGTTTGTGTTAATTCATAGGTTGAACGGTTTATTATTTCGTAAGTATAAAAGGTCATGTTATTGATTTCGTCATTGGTGGAGAATCCAAAAGCCTGAGCCCTTATTTCCATACCAATAGCGGCGCCATCGGTTTCCGTATGGATGTTTCCTTTGTCATTAAAAACCCACCACATTGTTTCATCGCCTTTGAGTACCTGATCCACGAGAATTCCACCAAAATATCTTTCATACAGCTCGGATTCCATCGTTGGTGTAGGTACATAACTTGGATCACCGGCGTAATTGAGAGGGCATAATTCATTAGTCAAATCATAATAAGGATAGTCGCCTCTTGTCGGGTCATATTCTCCATCGCCATCGGCATCTTTAAAAGGTGCGAGATAAAAACTCTGGCCTTTTGAAATATCGCCATGAGCAGGGTATTCATAAAAATATTCCGGTATCTGATAATCCGGACTTGGTATAAATGCACCCGTTTCAGGATTGGTGTGTTTTATATACTCATCAACATCAGCCCTTTTAATTATGAAGAATTTATCCCAGGCATTACAGGTTTCTTCATCAATGGATGCAGTGCCGTCAATTGTGAGCGGACCCGTCCAGTAATCCTGTCCAACCTGACGATATCTCAATCCGGCGAGCTTTAGCTGGTTATTGATGTCCAAACCACCGATCCATAATGACCCGGAAAACAATGATGTTGCCGAACCATTTGCAGGAACGAAATACTGGGCTCCAATGCCACCTGGCAAATCCCACCACATATCGCCGCCAGTATTGATACGCGCACGGACATTATTAACCTGTAAAAAGCGGAATCCTGAAGGAGCGCCGCAACCTGCCGCTGTAGATTTAATACTTTGTGTGCTTTTAAAGTTGCCAAACTGAAATTCTTCAGCAGAAACCCATCGGGCAATACTTAAACACAACAGTAAAACAAACAGAATCCGGACTATATTTCTCATAACTGAAATAGTTTTAATTTCTTCAATCTGTAATATTAATATTTAAAAGTTAAACTGCAAGCCCAATCTGATTTGACGGGGTGAGCTGTAACTACCCGGAGAATTAATTCTTACACTGTAAAGATCACGGTAACTCTGGGGATCAATTTGTGTATTAATTTCCCGCTGCCATTCGGCTGCAGCAAGATAACCATCGTCATCCGGAATACCTGTAGCTGCATAAACGGCAAGCACATTTTCAGTATCGAACAAATTCAATACCTGTAAATAAACATCGAAATAGGCTTTGTTTTTCCCCTCACCCATACCAATATAAAACTCCTTATCCAAACGCATATCTACTCTGAATTGCCATGGTAACCTGGAGCCGTTTATGGTTCCTTTCAGCACTCTGGTTCCGCCAGAATTAAAAGCAAGTATGTTTTCCTGAGCCGTATAAGGAGTGCCTGAGCCGCCAGTAATTGTGAAATTAACACCGGTATTGGATAAAACCTGCACTGCCTTTTCGTTTTCTGTTCCTTTTCTTGTTCGAAAAACCGGACCATTGTAATCTTTACCTTCTCCATACCTGTAGTCAAGTGAAATATTGAAATTATGACGCCTGTCCCAGTTTAAAGGATTGGTTGTACGAAGGTTGGGCAGTCCAGAGGCAACAAGAGCCGCAGCGGTTGTTGTGCTCGAACCGGTTCCTTCGGCAAACTGCAAAGTATAACTTGCATTGAGCCTTGTATTGCTGCTTAAACGACGCAAGTCGTATGTTACAGTCAATCCCTTAACGGTACCAAAATCAAGGTTATTAAATGATGTATAATCCCTGGGATATGCTCCATTATACCTGTAAATCTGAATATCATCACGCATTTCACGATAAAAAGCGGTGAGTTTGAGTGAAGATTTTATTGACAATTTTTGCTGAAATCCCAGTTCATAGTCAATTGTCTTTGTCGGCTTAAGGTTTGGATTATCAATGTTTCCTCCAATATTATTGATAAAATAATATGCTGACGGATCAAATCTTTGATTTTCCAAAGGCCTTTGAGTAAGTACATCATAATGGGCAAAGAATAACGCTTCGTCAGAAATCGGGAATGAAAATGAAATTCTTGGCATAACGTTGACCTGTGGTTCATAATCTTTAAATGCTTTTGAATTCACGCTGGTCTGGCTTGGATCTTCAAGTAAAGGAGAAATACCCGCTCCCCTGTCGAGAATAAAGGGATCCTGAATTTCAACTCCTTCTGCATTAAACCAGGTAAATTCGTTTCTGTAACCTGTTATTTCTGTAGGTGCAGTCACGCTGTTAACATAAACAACATAATCATCTCCCATATTTCCCGGATGATTTACGAGTGTACCACCCAAATTGGTGACTTCATTAACTGTTTTTGCAGGATACATAAGGAAAGGATCCTTTAGAACCGGCTGATTTGCATCAAACCTGTCAACTCTTACACCAATATTAAAGATAAGATCATTGAAAGCAAATTTATCCTGTATGTAGCCGGCCATATAGATCGGTTCGTAAGCAGGAATCGGACGTGTATGATCACCGTTTTCGTCTAATTGTGTAAAGAAATCCTCTATGCTTGGTTTGGAAGTTAATTTATTTCCATAATAGTCATAACCATAAGCATACGCGATGTAATTTCCGTCATTCAGCAATTCATCCGCGCTGAACATGTCAATTGAATAAAGATCACCATCCACCTGTGTGGTGTGAATAATTCCGTCTTTATCATAATATTGTATGGTATGATCGTCAAAGCTGTAGGAGTCAATTAAAATGAAATCAAGTCCCTTCTCGTCAAGTCCAAGTTTATTTCTAAGGTTCTTATCAAATGTAAACTGAGAAATTTCATCATACTTCCTGTAATAAAAAATGGCATTATCGCTGGCAAGGTAATCAAGCTGAGGGTTATCAACGTCCAGTTCCTTGATATGAAAATTGGTCAACCCTCTCATCTTTGTCCAAAGGGCTCTTGCACCGTAATTAAAACCGCGTTCGATTCTCTGGTCATAAATGAAACCGAATTTTAATTCGTGATTTCCTATATCAGCGGATGCAGAGGCATTTAAAGAAATCTGGCTGCTGTTAAATTCGCCATAACCCGTTTGAATGGTTCCGGGTGCATTCCAGATTCCATAATATGCATCAGGTGCATCACCATTTAACAAACCACCTCTAAGTTGCAGCTGATCTGAATTGCTCCAGTTTCCCTCGGTTGCACCGTCTTCCCAGTTGGTCGGGAAAAGTTCATATATCTGTTCAGTATATCTTGCAATCAAAGGATTATAATCAGAAGCTTCGAATACATAAGCGGTATCAAAATCCCAACTGTTAAGAACAAATACATTTTCGTAGGTCACATTATCTATTGTAATTTCATCTCTGAGTTCATAAGTCGGCATCTTGTAGGTAGAATACTTGCCTAAATAGCCGTATTTGAAAATGTCGTCCTTATGATCAGGATCCATGGAGCGTGTATTTTGTTGTGAATAGTCCAACTGAAGGCTGTAATACACATTTTTTATCAAAGAAGTACTTTCGCTGCCCGTAGGAAACCGCTGGGTAAATCGTCCAAACACACGCCATGATTCGTCTTTATACAAATAGTTTTTATCCGCATTGAACATGGTATTTGCAAAACTGTAAACTTTGCCGTCATCAAGATTATATTGCCCGCCAAAGGTAAAATTCGCGGTATTGCTTGCCCTGAGGTCCAGTTTGGCAGATAGATTTGCGCCATATCGGCTGGCATTGGGATTGGTGCTTGTAAGTTCGAGGTTGTCTTTTCTCACGAATTCACCGCTGCGATATGTTCCTCCTGAAGACAATCCTGATGGAACCAACGGATATTGCTCAAGGTTTTGCTGAGTTGCATCATTGGCGAGGTAAACACCTTTGGCCGTAGGCCTTTGATCTTTATTATAGTATCCATCACCCGAAATAAAATAACCGAGTATAGAGGTTTCAGATTGTTTTTTGCTTTTAATAATGGGTCCCTGGAGATTAAGTCCTACCCTGCTGTGGCCGTAAGCATCAACGGACTGCTCGAGTTCAATACCGGCGCCAAAGGTACCTGAAGGGCCTTTTGTAGTCACATTAATAATACCGCCCCTTGCATCACCATACTGTGAGGGAAGCCCGCCAAGATAAACAGCCACCTGTTCGATCGAAGACTGTGGCAGGGTTGCAGAACCCAGAACACGGATACCATCAATAAACATGATGGTTTGATCAGATCTGGCTCCCCTGATATTACCCCTTTCACCGTCAACCGAAAACACACCTCCTACGGTAGTAGCAACTCCATTTACGCTTCGGTTGGGCATTTTCTTGATTTCTTCCTCCGTAATCTGTCCACCCGAAACTGTTTCGTCCTTATTGATCAACGGAATGGCAAAATCCGAAACAACAATTTCCGGTAGCTGTTCTGCCGTAGATTCCATTTCTATATCATAAAAACGAATCTGGTCGGCATTAATGACCATACCCCTGACCAAAACAGTATTATAACCGGCATAAGTGGCTCTTAGGTCATAGGTTCCCGGGGGAATCGGCTTAATCATATAATTCCCGTCAAAATCAGAGGTGCCTCCGCCTTTTTGTGCTCCTCCCAATTCAACAACTATGTTGGCGAAAGGCATTGGTTCTTTTGTTGCTTTATCTATAACCTTACCCTTCAGGGTACCTGATTGGGAAAAAGCAACCAGATTTGCGATTAAAATTAATCCAATTGTTAATTGTAGATTTCTAATCATACCATCATTATTTTATGTCAGATAATACACTGTGCTTCAAAAAGGGGGTAAAGTTAATAATAAAAAAATGTCATCTCCAAAATTTTTTCTTTATCATCCCCAATTCATTGCTTATTTATAACTAATGTAAGGAGTGTTCAAAATTTCGGAATAAATGACCGCACTCCTTAAATCAAAATCTCTTTCTTTTATAGCTGTTTCATGGATCAAATCCTGCACCGTCAAGTCCATTTCATCTGAAATAATTCCGCGCTGGCCTTCCTGTTTAAATTGCGAGAGTTCCTCTTGCAGAAATGGACTTTGTTTCTTTATCCTTGGTTTGGATTCCACCTTTTCAAAAATTTCGGAAAGGGTTGAATCTTCCATGTTATTGGTTTCGTAAGGCTGAGGTTGCTGAAAGGGTTCTCCCATTAATATCTGTTCCAGTATAGAGGGGGATTTGCTTTCTTTTTTTTCAGCTGGCTGTTGCATTTTTAATTTGCCTTTTTTCTGTCCTTTAGTATATAATGTATAGGCCAGCCAGATAATTCCAATCAGAATAGGTAAAAATTCTTCCATAAAAGGTTAATTTAAATGCCATTATAAAATTGCGGGTAAATATAGTACAATAATTATTATTTAAAAGAAAAAATCAGTTTACGGCAGTATTTAATCAGTTTACGGTTTTTTTTTGAAAAGAGAAAAGGATATTTATTTCTGACCGAAAGATTTTCTTTGATTTAAGAATTTGAAAAATTCACTTGTGGTAATAATTGATTTGAACGGACGGTAATTTACAGATGGCTGATGGTTTCAATGATTTTATCCCTTTTCCTTCTCGACACCGGTACCTCGCTTCCATCTGTCATTAAAATAAAGCCGCCTTCGATCCGTAAAAAACTTTTAATATATTTTACATTAATAAGGTGTGATTTGTGAGGCCGTATGAAATTGTAGTCTTTAAGCAATTCTTCATTTTCCTTTAGAGTTTTTGAAACAATCAGCTTTTGTCCGTTTGTGAAGTGGAAAAAAGTATAATAATTATCTGATTCGCATCTTATAATATCATCCACGTTTACCACATTAATTTTCTCAGTTGTCGAAAGAATGATCCTGGGAGGTTCATTGGGTGGCTTTTTAATATTATCGAGAAGGACATTTATATTTTCACTTCGGTCATGTTTGAGTTTATTCTCTTCAGCTTTGTTCACGGCCTTTACGAGGTCATCGTGGAAAATTGGTTTTAGAAGATAATCAAGCGCACTGAATTTGATAGCCTTTATGGCAAACTGATCGTAAGCGGTAGTAAAAATAATGTCAAAGCCCATGTCGCCGATTTCTTCCAGCAGTTTAAATCCGCTGCCGTCAGGCATTTGAATATCGAGGAATACTACATCAGGTTTTGATTTACGGATAACCACAATTCCTTCCTGAACATTTTCGGCTTCTCCTACGATTTCAACATTCTTGCAAAACAATTTCAGCATTCCTGCCAGAGTATCCCTGGAGGGTTTTTCATCTTCTACAATAACTGCTTTTAACATGATCAGGAAATTTAATGATTATTCTTCTTTAGTATAATGTATTACTATTTCCACCTTTGTTCCGGACGGATTGCCCTTATTATCCTTCAAATCAAATACCCGAACTGAAAACTCATCTTCGCTTTGCCTGTTCAATATTTCGAGCCTGGCTTTTGTAATGAGCATCCCCCTTGATTTACGCTTTAACCCGGATTGCTTTTCCATTTCCATGGATTTTTCACGGCCGATACCATTGTCAACCACTGTACAAATAACACGGGTTCCCTTTAATTTAAAATCAATATCAATTTTACCCTTGGTCGGCTTATGCAGCAGGCCATGGATAATTGCATTTTCGATGTACGGCTGTATGATCATCGGAGGTATTTCTATGAACTCCTCGTCAATATTTTGATCCACATTAACAGAATAATCAAACTTATCTTCAAACCTGAGCTTCTCCAGGTCGAGATAATAGCTTACTGCCAGCAACTCGTCCTTTAACGATATAAATTTATGCGCAGAGTGGGTAAGTATCAATCGCATCAGTTGTGAAAATTTGCCCAGGTATTGAACTGCCTTTTCCGCATCGTGCGATAAAATGTAGCTTTGAATCGAATTGAGCGAATTAAAAATGAAATGAGGATTCATTTGAAGCCGCAATGCCTTTTGTTCGAGATCAAATTTTTGTTTTTCGATTTCGAGCAGTTTCTTTTCTACTTCATGCTCTATTCTTATCCGTCTAATCCGCCGGTAAATTATAATCCAGGCAAAAAAGAAAACAGCCAGTGTTAAAAGTATTCTGAACCACCAGGTTTTCCACCAGGGCGGAGTAATGATGATGGTAAGGGAAATTCCTTTATCGTTCCAGATACCGTCATTGTTTGAACCGTTCGCTTTGAAAGTGTAAATTCCGGGTTGTACTTTTTTATATTCTGCTACACGATTATTGGCGTCAGTGCGGACCCAATCCTTATCTACATCTTCAAGCATATAACGGTATTTATTTTTAGCCGGATTGGTATAGTCGAGTGCCGAGATGTCAATTGAAAAGAAATTGTCGTCGTAGTTTAACCTGATGGTATCGCCATCAAAGTATTCTTCAGGCTGTTTTTCATTAAATTTCCTGAATCCCGTAATAACCACGACAGGTTTCTTGGGATTGAATTTAATCTGGTCAGGATCAAATACGTTGTAACCGTTCATACCGCCAAAATACAGTTGTCCATCACGGTCCTTATAACCTGCTCCCAGATTGAACTCATTGCTTTGTATTCCGTCTTTAACATCATAATTTACAAATCGCTCACTGATCACATATAGTTTGGAAATACCCAAATTAGTACTAACCCAAATATTTCCTTCATCATCCTCAAGGATACTGTAAACAATATTATTAGGAAGTCCTTCCTCGGTTGTATAGACCCTGAATTTTTCCTTTTCCGGTTCCAGCCTTGTCAGTCCGCCACCCGAAGTTCCAATCCAGATTTTATTGGTATTATCTTCATAAATCTGAAAAACACTATTATCACCAGGGCTATTCTTGTTTCCCGGTTCATTCTTGTACACAGTAAATTTATTGAGCGCTACATTATATTTATTCAAGCCGTCATCAGTGCCTATCCAAATATTGTCATGGCTATCTTCGAAAAGGCAAATGGTGATGTCGTTCGAAAGGCTGTTGGGATTTACTGCTGAATGGCTGAAGGTTTCAAATCTGTACGTCGCAGGATTCAGGAGGCTCAATCCCTTACCTGTTGCAATCCAGATCATTCCTTTTTTGTCTAGGAGAATATCATTTACATAATCATCACTGATGCTGTTGATATTTGGATTGTGTTTAAAATGTGTGATTTCCCGTGTTTTCAGGTCGTATTTATCCAGCCCTGCACCCCAAAGTCCAAACCAAAAACATCCATATTGCGGAGTATAAAGAATTGACCGTACGTCGTTGCTTGCCAGAGATTGTGGATCATCCGGGTCATTGACAATATATGTAAACGTACCGGTAAGTCTGTTTTTAATATTTATTCCGGAAGAGGTCCCGATCCATAAATTGTTGTGATCGTCCTCTGAAAATGACCAGATAATGTCGTCATTCAAACTCTTGTTATCATTGCTTGTGCGATGAATATGCTCGAAATTGTTATAATACCGGTCAATTTTATTAACGCCATTGTATGTGCCGATCCAGAGATTCTCCGAGATGTCTTCAAAAATAGAATAAACTTTATTGTTGCTCAAACTGCTTTTATTTGACAACTGGTTCTGGAACCGCATAAAATTACCATTTCTCCGATCATATAAATTTAATCCGCCATTTTCAGTCCCTATCCATATCTGTCTGTTCCGGTCTTCAAAGATGACTCTGATCCAGTTATCACTTAAACTGTGGTCGTCGCCGGGATTAAAAAAATATTGTCTGATTTTTTGTGAGGTTGTATCGAAATAATTTAATCCGTACCTGGTTCCAATCCAAAAATTTCCGGAATATTCCTGCAAAACATACCTTATATTATTATGGCTCAGTCCGGAGGTATCACCCTGTATGTGGTAATATCTTGTTGATCTTCCGGTTCGCGGATCAAATTTGACAAGGCCATAGGTAGTAGCGACCCAAATAATCCCGGATTTGTCCTCACAAAGATTGAGGATGTAATTGCTGCGAAGGCTATTATAATCCTGGTTCGTGGATAAATAGGAAGTGATGGCATTGGAAGTTTTATCCAGTTTAATCAGACCCGCTCCCGTCCCAAGCCAAATTGCACCATCACGGGATTGAATAATGGAAAGAACCCGGTCATGAAATAGATTGGAGGTATCGCCGGAGAGCCTGGTATATTGAGTAAACTTTTGCTTTTTCCGATCGAATTTATTCAGCCCCTTGCCTGTTCCTATCCATAAAAAACCTTCGTCGTCTTCAAGTATGCAGTAAATAGTATGATCGGTTAATCCATCCGCAACATTATAAATTGTATAATTATATCCGTCATATTTGTTCAAGCCTTCCCATGTTCCAAACCACATGTAACCATATTTGTCCTGGTGAATTGCATATATCCAGTTTTGCGAAAGGCCCTTTATGTATTTAATGTTTTCCGAAAATAACCTGTCGAACTTAACGTCACCCGGCTCCTGAGCTCCAACAAAGAAATTCTGAACCACAATCAATGTGATCAGCATTATTGACATTAATTCTTTGGGCCGGTACTGTGTTTTCATCAGTAGTAGGTCAATTACAATTCCACCCCGACTTATTATTTTTTGCTTTCGTTTCTTTCCTGACTTTGCTATAATTCTTTTTCATTCTCTTTTTTGTTTCTATAGATTGCATTTTATAATGGGCCTTAATTTCCTGCCGATAGGCTTTTTGCAACTGTTCACTTTCTTTTTGTTCCTGTTTCAGGGCTTTCTTTTCAGGATTACTGAATTTTAAAACCTTGCAACTCCCATTAATCAACAATAATGTCGAAATGAAAAATACCCCGGTAAATCTACGAAATATCATGTTATTGTGATAACTTTTACAGTCAATATCAATTTTTGTTGTAAAACACACGTTGTTTATTTGTCGAAATTAATAAATAATTAATTTTGTTTGATCCAATAATGATGATTTTGAAAAATATTCACACTTCATTAAAACTTTCTTTCATCCTATTTTTTATTTTTCCCGTTGCCTGTAACGATAAGAACGATGAATACCAGAACCTTATTCCTAATGTTTATGTTGACTTTTATTTACAACCCGATGGGATTGATTTTATACCGTTGGGAAACTGGAAGGTTTACAATTTGGTTGGATACCGGGGCATCATAATCTACCGCATTGACCAATATACCTTTCATGCCTATGAGCGAACCTGCCCCTATGATCCTCAGCTTGACAGCGCAATAGTGGAAGTGAATAATTCGGGTATCCTTATGGTTGATTCTTTATGCATGTCGTTATATAGTATTCTGGATGGATCACCCGCCGGGGGCCCGGCTACCATTCCGCTGAAACAATATTTTACCGAATACGACGGCAACCAGCTTCATGTTTATAATTCACCATAATAAATCGGAATGTCATCTTTAATTATAAAACAATATATCGTCCTTTAGGTTTTATGAATTGAATAAGTTACGACTCCCCAAGCCTGAAAGTCCATTTCTTCAGTTACTTCTATAGGTTTAAACTTTTCATTTTCGGGAATTAAAAATAGTTTTCGATCTTTCTTTTTAACTCTTTTAACTGTAAATTCACCATTAAGAACACCCAGGATAATCTTCCCATCGGCGGGCTCCAATGATCGGTCAATGACCAGTATATCGCCATCAGAAATACCAGCATTGATCATTGAGTTTCCAGTTACTTTAACCAGGAATGTTGCGGTTTGGTTTTTTATCAGGTAATCGTTGAGATCCAGTCTTTTTTCCAGAAAATCCTCTGCAGGAGATGGAAATCCTGCAGGAATTTGGTAGGAATATAAATCCAGTTCCTTAAGCTTGTCAACTTCCGGACGAAATATTTCGGGGTTTTTAGTATTTCCGGGTTTTTTCTTTAATGTCATATTGCAAATCCAGGCAACAAATATAAACATAATATAAGAAAAAGGTCCCGTCTGACCGGGACCCTGAAGCACCTTACAAATCCAACATACGTTTTATGATAGTTTGAAGAGGAGACGAATCCTATTCAATTGAATTGAATAATTTTCATGGTTTAAATTCGTCCGATGCATAAATTACGAACATCATACCAAACGAAACAGATAACTGATGAACAGGCGATTAACTATTTTTTACAGAGGAATAAGCTTAGAAAAAGTGTTCATAATCCAGTCGCTATGTGCGCTTACGAACGGTCGTTCATTTTTTGGGTCCGATAATAATCACGATTTCGCCTTTTATGATTTTGGTTCTGTAATATTCAATCAGTTCAGGCAATGTGCCCCGAACAGTTTCTTCATATATCTTTGTCAGCTCCCTTGAAACAGAGGCCTGTCGTTCAATTCCGAAGTATTCGGTAAATTGTTCGAGGGTTTTTACCAAACGGTGAGGCGATTCATAAAATACCAGGGTATGATTTATTCCGGCAAGCATTTCAAGCCGGGTTTTCCTCCCTTTTTTGTGAGGAAGAAATCCTTCAAAAGTGAATCTGTCAACAGATAATCCTGAATTGATGAGGGCTGGTACAAAAGCTGTAGCACCCGGCAGGCATTCGATATCAATATTGTTTTTAATGCATTCCCGGATCAGGATAAATCCGGGATCTGAGATTCCGGGAGTGCCGGCATCGCTGATAAGTGCGGTTTTTGAACCGGATAAAATACGATCCACAACAGGCTGGAGAGACTTGTGTTCATTGAACTGATGGAAAGCCTGCATTTTGGTATCAATCCCATAATGTTTCAGGAGTTTTGACGAAGTACGGGTATCCTCAGCAAGGATAATATCTGCCTCTTTTAAAATCCGGATCGCCCGTAAGGTGATGTCTTCAAGGTTGCCAATGGGCGTAGGAACGATAAATAACCTGCTCATTTTGAAATTTCGTCTTAATGCCTGAATTATTTGAACAAAGATTCAAAATTAACCAATAACCTGAATACATCTTCATATTCGGTCAAAGGTACATTTTGAGTTATGTCATATATACTATGGTATTCTTTACATTCCGGTCCAAGGGTATAAATAAAAAAACAGGGTACACCCTTCGTATAAAATGGATAATGATCGCTATTTGCAGCTTCACCCCGTTCGCTAACCGTCAGCAGATATTCATTCTCTGAATTTAGTTTCACAAGTGAATCAAATTCCTTTTTGAAAATAGTGCCATTAACTACTTTAATTCCTTCGCTTCCGGAACCTACCATGTCGAGATTCACAAGGAATTCAATCTTTTCAAGCGGAAATAATGGATGACCGGCAAAGTACTCAGAGCCAAGCAACCCCACTTCTTCTGCGCTGAAAGCTATAAAAGCGACTGATCTGTCAGGCCGGTTTTCGGGCAAGGAAAAATATCCTGCAAGGTCGAGAAGCATCGCGGTACCGCTGGCATTATCATTGGCTCCCGGGAACCAGGTTTCGGCACCCATTTGCCCCAGATGATCATAATGAGCAGTAAATACAAAAAAGCTGTCCGGATGCTTACCGCTAATAAACCCTGCTACGTTTTGAGTGGCATATTTTTTATAAAAATGATTCCGGGCGTTGATAGTGATTGTTTTTGCCGATGACGGAATTTTATCTTTCAGCACTTGTAGCTGAAAATAATCCTTAACCGAGGTTCCGTTCGAAATATGCCACCAAACCTTATCGGTTAAAAAAATCACACCTTTCGAACCGAAGCGATTCTCTTTTTCAAATTCTTTTTGATTCAAATTGGTAACAATAACTTTGTCGGTCAAATCTTTTTGTTCAATTATCAAAGAATCCGGCAGCTGTCCCAAAGTATCAGCAAGTTGCCAAACCAACTCAAACGATCCTTTAACAGCAGGTGATGAGGAAAGAATTACAAAATCTTTACCGGGATTAAGTTTTTGATCATCAATCCAGGCTTCAACCGTATCAGGAAAAGTATTGATAGAAATTTCGAAGGGCTGAAAATAATCATCATTAAAACTTTCTAATCCGGATTTTTTAAATTCATTGCTGATGAATCCGGCAGCAATTTTATCGCCGTTATTTACATAGCCACGGCCATGCATCCCTTTGGCAGTAAGTGAATCTATTATCCATCGCGCATATTCTTTGTCCTGGGCATACACCAACAGGTACCCGTAAAAAAATATAATAAGGAGTTGCAGCTTCTTCACCCAGCGATTTATTTAAACTTGCGTTCGATGAATTCATATAACTTTCTAACCGCATTACCTTCCGTATCCCAGCTGTTTTTTCTGCACAGGTTCTCAAGAAAATCTTTTGTCGCCTGTATTTCTTCAACCTGATCGAGTGCATTTAGTGTTTCGCTATATTCTTTCATGTTTCCCTGGAACAGTTCATTGATAAAGAAAAACTTTTCATTGATACCGATGGCTTGTTTCAGGCCTGTAATTTTATGTGACCCGATTTTGTCGGCAATGGTTTCTGCCTGATTTTCTTCCGACAGTTTTTCAACAACGGTTTTATCCGTTTTTCTGGCTGTGGAAACAATTGTTCCTGAAAACAAATCAGGTATGGCTGGTTCAATGTCCTTATAAGCAACATCTTGGGCAAGAACTTCTTCGCTTTGCTGGATTTCCTGTAACACAGGTTCGTCTATAATTTCAGGTTCAGCAATAATATTTTCCGGAACGCTTTGTGGCTCTTCAAGGGGAATCATTGCTGCATCAACCGGTTCAACCTGTGATGTAATTTCATCACTTACCGGGTAATCCGGTTTACTCTCCTGGATTTTCATTTGAAGCAGGATGTCATAAAGCCGTCTCACTTTTTCGAGTGCAAGGTCAAGTTCAATACGGCTAATGGATTCAGAATTATTGCTGTGAGACTGGATCAGCCTTTGCAATCCATTAATCAGCTCTTCTATCTGCTTACATTGATTGTTTATGTTCATCAATCAGGATTATTAATATATTATTAAATGTATGACTGAATTATATAACTTTGTAAAAATTCGAGGGAATAAAATTATAAAAATAAAGTACAGCAAGGCAGATGTTTTTAGAGAACACCACAAAACAGTCCATTGGCGGAGGCTGGATAGAAGTGATCTGTGGCTCGATGTTTTCGGGCAAAACAGAAGAACTGATCCGCAGGCTCAGAAGAGCGAAGATAGCCCGTCAGCGGGTTGAGATTTTCAAACCGGCGATTGACACACGATACGACAAAGAGGCGGTAGTTTCGCATGATGAAACTTCCATAAAATCAACTCCCGTTCAGGCTGCTTCTCAAATTATCCTGCTGGCAAATGATGTGGATGTAGTAGGAATTGATGAAGCGCAGTTTTTTGATGATGAGCTTTCCAATGTGTGCAACCTGCTTGCCAATGATGGTATCCGTGTTATAGTTGCCGGGCTGGACATGGATTTCAGGGGTAAACCTTTTGGCCCCATACCTTCATTGATGTCATCAGCTGAATACGTAACCAAAGTCCACGCTATTTGCATGGAATGTGGTAGTCTTGCTCATTATTCCCATCGTTTTGTCGAAAGTGAGAGCCTGGTTCTGCTGGGTGAAACCGACCGGTATGTTCCGCTTTGCAGGAAATGTTTTCTCAAAAAAAAGAAGGTGAAATAGTTCCAGGCTCAAAGTTCAAGGTTGCTGGATGAAAAGCATGGAGCGGGGAATTGGATTGATGATATATGAAATTAGAAATTTGATATTTGATTTGAAGGGTTTGGGAATATCTCCGGAGAAGAGGAATTATTTTGTTCAAGATTCATTGTTAAATGTTTTTTAATGTTTCTACTTTCCAATTTCACCAGAAGCATTATATTTGCAGATGTCCTGAAATGAAATTAAAAAAGGTAATAAATCATATTATCGATAGTGATATTAAATGTATAGAAAACTTTTCAATTTGTTTTTCTTTAATTGTCATTATTAAAATAAAAGCCATGCTGAAAATAATCGTTAAAACATTTGCGATAATTATTATTTCAACATCTGCATTTGGACAGATTGATAGTATTGAAAATATGATGACGAGAAGAAAACTGTCTTGCATGGACATTTATTATAATGCATCCTACTTAATACCTCAATTTTATAATAAAGGAGCTATTGATTCAGCTCAAGCTATTATTAATTACTGGGAGAAGGAATGCTGGCCATCCGAACTAACACTTCGATGTAAAATATTAGTGGCTATTCGTAATAAGAGTTTTACTGAAGATATCTATGACTCAACTATAATAAATACACTTTTTTTCTATAAGCAAAGCAGAAGTACAACAGACTTGTACGAATATTATGAAAATGATTTGGACACCTTTACAATTGCTACCTCAAAACAATTATTAGATAATGAGAATATAACAGAGATTGAGAAATTCTTTCTGCGTATCTATTCAAATGATTTTGAAAATACATTTGGAATGTTGCAAGGCAAGAATTTCAATGGAACGAAAATTCAGGAATACTATTTCCGGGAAATTAAAAGATATAAAAATCAAGTTTCGCTTCATATTGACATACTTACGGGTGCATGGGTTCCTCTTGATAATTTACAAATCGTCGGGTCGCATCCATACCTGGGCATGAGAATGGGTATTAAATATAGGAGACTTTTTGCTGATGTCTCGCTAGGTTTTATGTTTATTAAATCTCCTAATATTTACCGGGTTTATAAAAATGATTCACTTTGGAACACCGATCATTTTTTTGGAGGTTATTTTGGGTTGGATTTAGGATCTGGTTTACTTTCTATTAAAAGTCACCATTTAGATTTGATTGGTGGCGTAGCCTATGATGGATTTGATGCTTTAAAAGTTGATTATCCGGGAACAGATGATGACCTCTCAAAAACAATTAACTCACTCAATTTAAATATTGGCTTAGGTTATAAATATTATTTAAGTCCTTATCATTATCTCGGAATTGATGGGAAATATAATTTTGTTGACTTTAATAATCCAGAAGGAACTGACCTGACCGGAAATGTAGTTTCGATAAATCTAATTTATGGCGGGTTTGGTAAAAAGTATGATCCTATAAGACTAAAAGAATTAGATTACATAAAATAGAACCGTGTAAATATTTGTCATCTTAAATTAGATACATAAAATATAAGTTAAATATCAAATATTTCACTTATACCTTTTTTAATTTCTCTCAATACTCCTCCTTTTCTCCTTAATCCTTGTAAAACAAGCTTTTCTGTTTGCGGGATGTCCTGAAAAGTTATCTCAGGAGGCCTTCCCGCATGCGGCAGGGGCAGGTTGGCGAACAAAACAGGGTCTGCCGCATGTGACAAGATAACAAATAAAACGACTTTCGCTGTTTAAGTAGTCTCTTCTGCTATCTGCTTTAAGCGCCAGTCTTACGACAAGGCACGTACTCCCTTAAAGGATGCCGTTGGGCATATTCTCCTGTCTATGCTTTTTAGAGGAAAAGCAGGTCGTTAGTATATAACGAGCTTACTGATGGACTTTCTGTCTTCTGTAAATACTGTTATCAAATATATGCCTGCGGGCAAATTTCTTACATCAATTTGTTCATTTCCCCGAATCGTACCTTCATAAACCAACCGACCATCCCGGCTAATAATAGATATATTCGCTTGCTGAGCATCTCCTATTTGAAAACGGATAAAATCACTGGCAGGATTAGGATAAACAGTTACTTCCAAAGCCCTTATTTCGGCCAGTGAAGTAGAAGGATTAAGATTCCACGTTGTGTACATAAGCCCCCTGCCATGTGTTGCAGCCAACACCGTATTATCCGGAGTCCGTATTTGAAGCATATCAATCCTGACGTTAGGCATACCGGCATCCGGCTCCCATATAACATCAACCGTGCTGGCATCGCTCGTTGACCATATTCCAACCTCAGTGGCCAACATTACGTTTAAACTGTTTTGAGGGTGATACAAACTCCATCGGATCGGCATTTCCGGAAGGTTGCCCGAAATATCTTCCCAGTTTGTTCCCCCATCATAAGATTGCCAGACTGAAGGAACACCATAATTGGAGAAGGTAACCAGCAGGGTATCTTCGGAACCACCAATTGCCAAACTTGAAATGTATGCAACCGGGAAATCATCAGAACCAATTTCGGTCACCACCGGGTTGAAATGTGCATTATTCACCCTGAATAACCTTCCGCATTGCGACCCCAGGAATAAAGTAGTACTTCCATCAGGACCAAAAGGTGAAACCTTAATATGTGAAAAATAAGAATCAAGGTTGACAGGCAAACTGATCAACTGATTATCAGGATCGTTGGGTATTCCGGAAATCCGCAATATCTGGTTAGGATATGAGCCATTAAATTTTATTGCATTGGCATAAAGGATATTATTTTCACTGTCGTAATCAGCAGGATTAATAAAAACACCGCTTTCGTCAATTCCCATATCGCCGTAGTGTTCCCAGTTGTAAAATATTTTATAAACGTTAAAAATGGTGGAAGTAATCATGATATTTGGTTGCGTTTTATCAAAAAAGCAGTACGCTCCGTCACATTCATCAATCATGTCATTGATATCAAGCGGTTCACCGGTATAAAGTAAAGTACCGTTATCCTGCAGTCCACCGACAAAATAATTAACGCCCGAAACCGGGTAAATAGCACAGGTATAAAACTGAAGTGTGTTATAGTTTTTATTTTTTTCCTGGAAAACAGGATTGTTGGAGAATGCATTTTCTGTAAAGAAAATCCCACCGTCATTGGTCAGCAACATTTCACTGGATGAATTTTCTTTATAGAGTTTTACATGCTGGTCACAATGCACATAATCATCACCTCCTCCTGAGTACATCAGTGTCCAGTCAGATACTTTCGACCAGGAATCCCCTCCGTCGGTTGTTTTCCAGATATCCAATCCTCCAACATAAAGTTTATTCGAGTTAGTCGGACTTACCGCTGCGGCAAACGCATGCCACGAAAGGTTTGCCCAGTCCGGATTTCCGCCCGGCAAATTCGTTTCCGTCCAGCTTTGACCGCCATTGTTTGACTTGAGGATATACCTTCCTTCTGCATAATTGAAGCTGGTAGAATTTAACCAGCCGGCACCGACCAGAGCGTAAACCCTGTTTGCATTAGAAGGTGCACAGGCTATAATGATCCGGTCAGGAACATTATAATAAGGATCGTTTTGGATGATATTTTCATAGTCATCAAATAGGGTCCATGTACCGGCTAAACCCAGATCAGAATATAGGATTGCTGCACCACCATTTCCATCAAGGTTTTTCATGGTTCCGACAAATATTCTTCCATTCGGGCCGATCTCAAGGTCGGCCGGAGCATAAGGAAGTTCCTCTCCGGCAATATCCGGCAGAACCTGTTGCCATGTATCTCCTCCGTTTGCCGACCTGTATAGACCGTCAGAGGGTTCGCTTTGATTATTAATTCCGAGATAATAACCGGAGACAACACCTGCATACAAAACGCTTATGCCAATTTCATCCCTGAATTTCAAATCAGAAATATATTTGAAATCTTGTGTAGAAGGGATGATATCCCAGGTTTCGCCTCCATCAGTTGATTTCCAGATTCCAAATCCTACACCTGAAGATTCGCGGTATATGACCCTGGCTGTTTGATACTCACCGGTTCCCGCATAAAAGTTCATCGGGTCATTCGGATCAGAAACAATACAACTAACAGACAATCCCGGCCAGAAGTCGTTTACTGGTTGCCATTCAGATGAATTATCGTAAATATCATTGTTGTACCATAAACCACCGGTCACACTGCCGGCCCAAACTTTATTTCCGGCCGTATCATTAGGATCCCACATAATGGCACGAGTTCGACCACCCATGTTGGAACCAGTTTCAATCCATTCGAGGTCGGTTGGTGATATTTTATTTCCCTTTTGTATCAAAAATTCCCTGGTCTTCAGGTACGCACTGTATAATCTTTCAGAAGGAACACGTTTTAATTCAGGATCTATGGTCATATAGTAATTCTGGAGAGCCGCCATATCGGGCTTGCCGGCAGGGGCAGGTATTTTTTGATATTCATCCGACAGGTATTGTTCCCATGAATCTCGGGGATCATCCTGCAATTGTCGAAAATAAATAATTGAAAAAAGTAAGGCTACTAATAATAATAACAATCCCGAAAAAGTATATTTCATTGTTCAAAAATAGAAAAATTTCTCAGATTCAATTCTCTTGAGATGAATTACGCTAACGTTTCAGGTAAAATTCTAATTCACCAAAACATTTGCTTAGTGTGGCGTAGTCTTCTTTCAAAGTTTATACTAAACAATAGTTTTTAACTATTGCCACCCTGCAGAATACCCATTAACTTTTTTTCCTACTTTTGCCATCCATAATATTATTTGATAATCTAAAATTTTAACAACATGAAGAAAAGTATAGTATTGACAGTTTTAACAGGTGTTTTTGCAATGACAACTCTGTTTTCGCAGACTCAGAAACAGGTAAAGGTTCAAATTACAACCGAATACGGTAAAATGACTGCCGTGCTTTATAACGAAACACCACTACACAGGGATAATTTTGTAAAGCTGGTGAAGGAAGGCTGGTTTAACAATTCACCATTTCACCGGGTCATTAAAAATTTCATGATTCAGGGCGGACAAAACGCTGATGGAAGGCTCGATCCGGGATATAAAGTTCCGGCTGAATTTGTTGCTGCCAAATACCACAAAAAAGGAGCACTCGCTGCTGCACGTCAGGCCGACCAGGTAAATCCGGAAAAGGCCTCCTCCGGTTCGCAGTTTTATATTGTGCAGGGAGGGCCGGTTACAGCGCAGGCACTTGAAGTTAGCGGCGCACGTACAGGAGTAAAATATACACCTGATCAAATAAAGACCTATACTTCCGTTGGCGGAACGCCACACCTTGATGGAGGTTATACGGTATTCGGTGAAGTAATAGAAGGACTTGATGTGATTGATAAAATAGCGGCTGTTCAAACCGGCCAGGGCGATGTACCTGTGAAGCCGGTGACCATGACCATTAAAATCGTTGAATAGAATAAGAATTCTTATGCTGTTGTTATTATTGTCATGAAAGAGATCGTCCATAAATACCTCGACGAAATAGCTTCATTTGTTGCCGAAACTCCTGAACAGATTGAGGAATTCAGGATTAAATTCCTGAGCAAAAAAGGGATTATTCCTGATTTGTTTGGCGAAATGAAAAATGTTTCTCCTGAAGAAAGGAAGGATTTTGGCCTGTTGCTTAATCAATTGAAAAATTCTGCTCAGCAGAAGGTTGATCTCTTGCAGGAAACTATTGGTAAGAGAGAGAGCGTGAACGAAAAGGCAACCGACCTGACGCTGCCGGCCGATTTTATCAGTTTAGGTTCAAGGCATCCTCTTTCAATCGTAAGGAAAGAAATCATAGATATTTTTTCCAAAATAGGATTTACCGTTTCCGTTGGACCGGAAATAGAGGATGACTGGCATAATTTTACAGCTCTGAATTTTCCATTGGAACATCCGGCGCGTGATATGCAGGATACTTTCTTTATTGAGAAATCACCGGATATCGCATTGCGAACCCATACTTCTTCGGTTCAGATCAGGGTCATGGAAAAAGAAAAGCCGCCCATCAGGTCTGTTTTCCCGGGAAGGGTTTTCCGTAATGAAGCCATTTCGGCACGTGCCCATTGCTTTTTTCACCAGGTTGAAGGATTGTATATTGATGAAAATGTATCGTTTGCCGACCTGAAACAAACGCTTTATTATTTTGCAACAGAGTTTTTCGGACCCGATACACAAATCAGGCTGCGCCCATCTTATTTTCCGTTTACCGAACCTTCGGCAGAAATGGATATTTCCTGTTTTATTTGTGGCGGAAAAGGTTGTAAGGTATGTAAGGGTTCAGGTTGGGTTGAAATTCTGGGTTGCGGTATGGTTGATCCGAATGTTTTAGAAAATTGCCACATTGACAGTAAAAAATACACAGGATTTGCATTCGGGATGGGTATTGAACGAACGACCATGCTGAAATATCAGATCAATGACATCAGGTTGTTCTTCGACAACGATCTCAGGTTTTTACGGCAGTTCGAAAGTCAGTCTTAGTCCTGTTATTTAATGCCAGTTTTTACTCAGATTTCCGAATCTTAAAGCTTATGATGAAAAGAGCTTTCGATATACTTTTTTCCTTGTTTGCCCTGATTGTTTTATTTCCATTATTCGTGGTTATTTCGACACTGATTATTCTGGATTCCAAAGGCAGCATTTTTTTCATTCAAAAAAGAGTAGGAAAAGACAACAGGGATTTTACTCTCATTAAATTCCGTACCATGCTAAAAGAATCGGAGGCCAAAGGATTGCTGACTGTCGGAGAAAAGGACATCAGGATAACCAAAGCCGGTAACTGGTTACGAAAATACAAGATGGATGAATTGCCCCAGCTTATCAATATTTTAAAGGGAGAAATGAGTTTCGTGGGACCCCGGCCGGAAGTGAGGAAATATGTGGAACTCTACTCCCCGGCCCAGTTAAAAGTACTTTCCGTAAAACCAGGCCTGACGGATTATGCAAGCCTCGAATATATTAAGGAAAGTGAGCTTTTGAAGTCTTTTTCCGATCCGGAAATAGCATACATAGATAAAATAATGCCCGATAAATTAGCCCTTAACTTACAATACATAAATGAACAGGGTTTTTGGAATGATTTAAAAATCATAGGGAAAACCATTCGACAAATTTTTTCCTGAATAATTTGGGAAAATTTATTTTTTAATCCTTGCTGGTTTTATTTATAAAATTTCGGTCAGGGATTTTAATTCTGCTATCCTGTCAGCATTTCCAAGCTGTTTATATGACTGAATAATATTATCAAACAACCGTTTTATGATACTGATGTTATCGCAGGGTTCGTAAAAGGAAGCTGCAGGTTTGAGTTTAAGATGTTTAATAAAAACCTCTATTTCACGCTTTGTAAAAACAGCACCCTTGTTAAATGGATTTATATAGAAAAGAACCTCATTTTCATTGGGGGTAGTAAACCTGTTTTCCTGTATTTCGTCAACATAGGCAAGAATAAAATGCTGCGGCAGATTAACGCCGTAAACCGGAATTCCCAATTTTTGTGAGAGGATGATTAACATCATACCTATTGTTAAGTGGTTGCCCTTTTTAGATTCCAGAATATTATTTACGAAAAGAGTTTGCGGAGAATCAACATTGCTTTTATTTCCGGCGAATCCATAAATATCGAAAAATATATGGTTGATCACTTTCATTTTTTCGAGGGCAGTGAGATTGTCATTCAGTTCAAGCCAGATATCCCTGGTGATTTTTTCAATTTTTTCTTCTATATCACCAAGTTTGAGGTCAGGATATGAATATTTGGATGCAATGTAAAAGCCTTTCAATAAATTTACCCGTTCGTTCTTTTTCCATTCAATTAATTCTGTTTTAAGATTGGCTTGCTGAATACTATGAATGATCTCCTCAATTCGTTCCTGGATATTGTCGTTAAATGAATTATCCCAGGCTTTTTCCAAAAGAGGAACAGCCTGAATTCCATAACCGAGTATTTTTTTTCTGATTTTATCGAATACCGGAACACTTGGTTCATCAAGCAAGCTGATTAGGGCTTCAAGTTCGCTATTTACATTGCTGTCTGCCAATTGCTGAATAATAAAAATATAACCGGGTAAAAATAAGAATAAAATAATACAGGAAGATCGGTTATCCGGGGTAGTTACAGGGAAATTTAAATATTATTTTAGAGACTGTTTAAAAATGAAAAATTATGTTTGAGATTCTTCGCTTCACTGCGTTCCGCTCAGAATGACAA
>JAGVPB010000024.1 GCA_020052415.1 Bacteroidales bacterium
AAACATTAGAGATATGAAAAAGATCATAATTATCACGTTGCTGATCCCATTATTTATTGGATGCAACAAGCAAAAAATCGTAACGCTGGAAGCACGAAACGATAGTCTGATTCAGCAAAACAATCTGAATGAGGAATCCATTAATGAATTCCTTGCTACGCTAAATGGTATCCAGGAAAATCTGAATACGATTAAAACGAAGGAAAACATTATAACTGAACATTATGATTCAAATATTGAAATGAAACATGATGTCAAAGAACGGATTAATAATGATATAACAGCGATTTACAACTTACTCACGGATACCCGTTCAAAACTGGATGATGCAAAGAACAAACTCGGGAAATCAAATTTCAGGATCAATGAATTTGAAAAAATGATCGCAAATTTCACCCGGGATATTGAACTGAAAGACAGTGCCCTTTTATCGCTGCGTACCGAAATTGAAAATATGAACATACAGTTGGCTTCATTAAACCAAAATGTTGGCGAACTAAAACTGTGGAATGAAGAAAAAGAAGACATCATCGCCAGCCAGGTAGAAATAATTGACAATAAAGACGTTGAACTTAATACTGCCTATTATACTGTGGGAACTAAAAAGGAACTGAAAGAAGAAAATATAATTACGGCAGAAGGTGGTTTTATAGGTATCGGTAAAGCTGAAAAACTGAATCAGTCATTGGATGAAAAACTGTTCACAAGGATTGACAAACGACAGGTAATCCAGATACCCTTGCCAGGAAAGAAGCAGGAGATTGTCACTCCACACGACACAACTTCATACAAAATAAGCTGGGAAAAAGACCAGCGGGTTCTTAAGATTGTGGATCAGGATAAATTCTGGAAATCATCCAAATATTTGGTGGTTATTAATAATTGACCTCCTTTGAAAACAGGGAAAAGGCGGCTGAGCTGATGCTCAGCCGCCTTTGTTATGTTTGGTAATACCCACATAAATTTCCCTTTTAGATTTTAGTTTAATCCAACTTCCTATGCTTTTAAGTGATAAAGCTATTCCGATAAGAATTTTGTAATCATGTATCCGATCATCAACAAAAACAATCCTTCAGTGTTATCTTATCAAATACAATTAAAAATGAAAGTCCATTTCGTTTCGCTCGTAAAAGAAGGATTCCTGAAAATTATCATACCCTTGCTACTGCTTCACTCCCTCACAACCGTTAATGGCCAGGCGGTAAACAGCCTTATTCCTTATGCTTCGGGCTTTGACGATCCGGTCTCTATTGCAAATTGTGGTGATAGCCGGTTGTTTGTGGTTTGCCGGGCAGGATATGTCTTTGCCATAGATTCTGCCGGAATCGTCAGTACAGTACCATTTCTCAATATAGATACCCGTGTAAAATCAAATAGCAGCGAACAGGGATTGCTGGGACTTGCCTTTCATCCGGAATATCCCGACAGTGGTTTTTTTTATGTCAATTATACTGGTGTCGGCGATAGCACACATATTTCCCGGTTCACGGTGAGCTCATCAAACCCTGATGAAGCTGATACTTTAAGTGAGTTGAAATTGCTGACGATATATCAGCCTTATGCCAATCACAATGGCGGAAATTTGAGTTTTGGACCTGAAGGTTATTTATATATCGGCCTTGGCGACGGAGGATCCTCCGGAGATCCCGGTAACCGTGCACAAAACTTACAGGAATATCTTGGAAAAATATTGCGCATTGATATTGACCATGGTAATCCTTATACCGTTCCATTAACTAATCCATTTTATAATGATCCTTCGGCACTGGGCGAAATATGGGCGCTTGGATTAAGAAATCCGTGGCGATTTAGCTTCGATAGGATAACAGGCGATTTGTGGATTGCAGACGTTGGTCAGAACAATTATGAAGAAATAGACTTCCAACCCGCAGCCAGTCCAGGAGGTGAAAATTACGGATGGAGATGCTATGAAGGAAACAGTCCCTACAACACTACCGGTTGTGGCATATCAGGACTCTACACTTTCCCTATCCATGAGTATTCGCATAGCCTCGGTTGTTCTGTTAGCGGCGGATTTGTTTATAGAGGCTCTATGTTTCCCGGTTTATTTGGCCGTTACTTTTTTGCCGATTATTGTACGAACAGGGTATGGACCATTATAAACACCGGAGGCAGTTGGCTGATTGAAGATTTCGGGCAATTCAGCCCGAACAATTTTTCCACGTTTGGCGAAGATGCAGAGGGCGAGCTTTATATTGCCGGTTACTCGAGTGGAATTATATATCGTATTGGAGACAATTCTTCCGTCATCAATATCGAAATCAGCATTAATCTGGAAGGTCCGTTTTCAGGTTCACAGATGATGACCGGTTTGAATGCATCAATGAACATTCCGTTGATACAGCCTTATAATACAATCCCGTGGAATTATCAGGGGACCGAATCGGTTGCATTTATTCCGAATGCTGATGTAGTAGATTGGGTGCTTGTTGAATTGCGCGATGCTACCGCTGCTGCCGTTGCCACAGCCGCTACCGCTGTCGCCCGGCAGGCTGGCTTTCTGCTGAAAGACGGGAGAATAGTCGCAACCGATGGATTCTCATCACTGCAATTTAATAATTTCATAAATCACCAGTTGTTTATTGTCATTTGGCATCGAAATCACCTCGGAGTGATGAGCGCAATTCCATTGGTGAACACCGGTAATACATATTCGTATGATTTCAGTACAGGCTCGGGACAGGCTCACGGTGGAGTGTCAGGACATAAAGAAATAGCAACGGGTATTTGGGGAATGATTGCAGGCAATAGTGATGGAAACAACACAGTGAATGATATTGATAAAACTGCCGGTTGGAATGAAGAAGCAGGGCATTCAGGTTATGAACCCAGCGATTTTAATCTCGATGCCGAAGTCAGTAATTCAGATAAAAATGATTTCCTGATCCCAAATTATTCACGAACCTCTCAGATTCCGGAATGAAAATTTGTATTCCGGTTGGACAGGTCAAACTCCAAACTTAACTTGCAATAGACGAGATGAAATCGGAACTTGTAATTTCTCTTATCCTCAATGGAAATAAAAAAAGGAGCTGGTTTTTACCAGCCCCGATATAATGAAAGTGTCTGAGATTTATATAGATTCCTCTGTTCACTTGCAGAACGAGGACGATTATTTTTCAGGAACATTCTGTTTCTGAAAGTCCTGTCTTGGCTGATCTTCCTTTGGCCTTTCCTTCATCATTATTTTTTCCCTGTTATAAGGCTCCTTGCTTAAAAATTTACCATCGCTATTGTAGTGGAGGATTACTTCCTGCTGGTCTTTCTTTCCTATAACATCGTATATAATAACTCCTTTCGTATCAATTTTAAAAGCTTCAATGGCCTTCCAGTCTTTGTGGTCAACTGCCAGGTTTTCAGTGATGGCCTTTGGAAGATCCTGGATTTTTATCATTGTCCGTGTTTGAGCGTTTACTCCAATCGTTGTCGCTACTATTAATCCGATAATTAACATTAGTGTTTTCATAACTTTAATTTTAAGTGAATTAATATAATTTGTATTCTTCAATATTGTACAAAGGTATAATCCGAATCTGTAGAAATTCTGGATTTTCAGAGCATTGAGTTGTCCGAATTCTTAAGAAATGTTAAAAACGAAGATTTAAGGTATGAATATTTTCACGGGTAGAATATTCAATATTAAATTTATAAGGATCAATTATTTTTTTTACAATTGATAATCCCAAACCCGTTGAATCTCCCGAATGATTTCCTTTCCTGAATCTTTTGAATAAATTGTGCGGATCAAAATCGAGTGGTTTTCCTGTATTTGTAATAGTCAGTTCATGATCATCAAGCTGAATTGAAAGGGTTCCGTTTTGAATGTTATGTTTCAGTGCGTTGCCAAGCAAATTAGAAATGAGTATTTCAGCAAGGTCGGGATTGATTATTAAGGTAGTTTGGACGTTATAATTCTTTTCAATAGTGATTTTTTTCTGCTGGATCAACTCTTCAAAATGGCTCAGGAATTTTTCAATAAGACTGGAAAGCATCACCTCCTTAACCTCCGGATATTGCTGGTTTTGAATCCTTGAAATAAGGAGCAGCGAGTTATTAAGTCTTGCCAGACGCGAAACGGCATCATAGATCGTACGGATATTCTTTAATTGTTCTTTAGTAAGATTTTCTGACTGGAACAGAAGTTCAATTTTTGATTTGATGATCGCCAGGGGTGTATGAATTTCATGGGACGCATCCTCGGTGAATTCCTTTAAGTTAATGAAGTCCGCACGGATTCTTTCCGACATGGCATTCAGTGCCCGGTTAAGCTGGTCGAATTCCCTGATTCCGGAAGGAGTGAGGTTTAAATGAAGGTTCTCATTTATGTTGTATTTCGAAAGTTGACTGAGAATGGTATAAAATGGGATCCACAACTTCTTGGATATGTAAAGATTGACTGCGCTTAGCAAAGCCAGCATTGAGATCAGTGCCAGCCAAATGACTATAAACAAATTTAAAATTAATTTTTGTGTATCCGATAGCGATTTGTACGTTTTAATTGAGTAACCGCGGTAATAACCCATGTTATTCCGAAACATACCCGTTGCCTGAAGATACCTGTAGCGGTATGATTTTGCATCTGATTTTTTGATAATAATTGTATCGCCAATATATTGTGTGACCCTGAATGGACGGTTGAATATGGCAACTTCAATATCATGGCCGAAAATTGTTGTGAAATCGGGGATCGTATCTGAATTCAGAATTTGCTCTTCAATGAGTTTTTTTTCAGTGATCAGGCTATTTGTGATTTGACGGATGACGATCGTTCTGACAATATTGTAAAATATAATTCCACCTGCAGTAAAAATGATCATCGAAACTATGACATAATATAGTATTGCTTTGTTTAATAGTTTCAAGGCAAAGCGAATTTGTATCCAATTCCATAAACCGTGCGGATATAATCCCTTCCTCCATAATCCGTAATTTTTTTTCGCAGGTTTTTTACATGACTGTACAGAAAATCAAATGAATCCACAAGGTCTATGTGATCACCGTAAAGATGTTCAGCGATAGATTCTTTGGAAATAACGCGGTTTTTATTCATAAGAAGGTAAAGAAGAAGGTCATATTCTTTTTTTGTTAGATTGAGTAAAAGATCATTTACATGGACTGTCAGGAGCTCGAAGTCAATCTTTAATTCATTCACCACGATTTCATTTTTACCATCAAATGACCGGCGCCGGATTAAAGATTTGATACGGGCATTCAATTCCGATAGATGGAATGGCTTTGTCAGATAATCATCAGCACCTAATTCCAATCCATTGATTTTGTCATTGAGTGCATTCCTTGCCGAAATAATGATAATACCAGCTCTGGACCGGTTATTCTTCAATTCCCTGATCAATTCCAGGCCGTTACCATCCGGAAGCGTTATGTCCACTATCACAACATCATAATTGTATAAATACAACTTTTCAATTGCATCCTCATAATTCATTACTGCTTCACAAATAAAATTTTCGTTCCGCATGTAGGTAGTAATCGAATTTGAGAGATCCTTCTCATCCTCAACAATCAAAATTTTCATACAATTAAAAAGTTCGTACGGATTTCTTTTTAAATAGATTATAAAGGAAAACGACCGGAATTCTGGATTAGTACCAGGTCAAATGTTAAAAAATTGTAATTATAAATAATAGGTGAGATTAAACTGAAATCAGAGAAAATTATAAACTGTAAATCAAAAAAGCCCTGCTATTTATTTTACAAGACTTTTCCTGTTGTCGGGGTGGCAGGATTCGAACCTGCGACCTCCTGCTCCCAAAGCAGGCGCGATGACCGGACTACGCTACACCCCGATGAATTAAGATTCAATTATCAAATAACAAAAACTATCTTTCCGATGCAAATGTATAAACTAACTCCTTTCAATATCTTTTTGGTTCGCATAACTTCTGAACATTCCTAACAGCATTTTTGAAACCTGTTCATATTTGTCGAATAAGGAGTTAAAATCATCCTCTCCAACCTGCCCCAAATCTTTTGCAATATGCAATAATGCAACTGATATGTTAACACTTCCCCGAGCCTGAGTAATGAATTGTTTTTTATCATTAATCGTCATTCTCCCCGTTCCTTCAGCCAGATTCAGCATAATATTCATTGAAGCCTGTTTCCACTTATCCTTTATATCCGCATCTATATCCGATTGCTTGTACAAAAAGGAAAATACGATATGATTTAATTCCCTGATAACCTGGTAAACTTCTAATCTCTCAAAATCAAACATACATTTCAAATAAAATTTTTTATCCTACCCTACTCCTCAATCCAAGAAAACAGCCAACTTTAAATCATTGTCATTTCGCGGAGAGAGGGGGATTCGAACCCCCGGTACCCTTTCGAGTACGACAGTTTAGCAAACTGTTGGTTTCAGCCACTCACCCACCTCTCCAATTATTTTATTTCTTCAGATTAGCATCCGCCACTCACCCACCTCTTCAGAATACCTCTTGCATCAGGGACGAAATAATCGCTTCTAAAAAAGAGGTGCAAAAATAATTAATTAATTTATTGAACAATGAATTTTCTCATTTATTTAAAGCCAGAGCAGACGCAAAAACAATTAATTTTGTTACAAACTAAGTTATTATGGGAATCATTGAAAATCTCGAGCATTTAAAAAAACAATTATATCCACAGGTCAAACTTGTGGCCGTTTCAAAAACAAAACCTGTAGAAGATATTATTGCGCTTTATAATGCCGGAAATAAACTCTTCGGAGAGAATAAAGTACAGGAAATCCTTCTAAAACAGCCTCATCTTCCCGATGATATCGAATGGCACTTCATTGGACATCTGCAAACCAATAAGGTCAGATATATTGCTCCTTTCATCAGCATGATTCATAGTATTGATAGTTTAAAATTGTTGTCAGAGATAAATAAGCAGGCTCAAATAAATCAAAGGATCATTGACTGTCTTCTCCAGTTTCATATTGCCACTGAAGAAACCAAATTCGGATTAAATTACCTGGAAGCACAAAATATCCTTGAATCTCCGGAATATGCTGCCATGCATAACATCAGGATTTGCGGAGTAATGGGAATGGCTACATTCACCGAAGATGAGAACAAAATCAGAAATGAGTTTCAAAGTTTAAAAATAGATTTTGAAGGATTAAAGAAAGAATTTTTTGAATCTGGATCCAGCTTTAAAGAAATATCCATGGGAATGACCGAAGATTACAAAATTGCGATAGAGGAAGGAAGTACAATGGTCAGGATAGGAACAGCATTATTCGGAGAAAGGATTTATTCTTAAACTTTTATTTGTATAAAATACTTTATGGGACCATTGAATAATATCCTATATTAAGGATCCATAGGTCATCTTTATCAGTATTACCAACATTACTGTCCATATTAAAATCAGAAGTTAAATAACCCATGTTTCCAGATTGAACAAGCCAGGTTGCATATAAGTCATCTAAATCTATTTGCCCATCATGGTTACCATCACCAGCCACCATTCCATAAATACCACCACTGATATTTTTTTGTGCAGCACTTCCTCCATAGGCTTTTCCTTCGCCATTTGTAAAATCGTAACTATATATTCCATTCGATCTTATTAACGGGACAGATGAAATTACCGGCAAATGGTTCCTTTGATAAACAACAACGAAGATGCTATCATTGATAAGGGTATTAAAATGTATATCCGGTGAACCGTCAATGTCCCTGATTTGACCTAGTTTATCCAGGAAACAGGCTTTTCGGGCAATAACGCAAGTTGTATCAGCAATAGCAACATTAGTGGTGTCTCTTAACTCAAGCAATACCCAGTCAACAGTACCTGCCGGAACATAAGAAACGGCCTCAGCACCGCTATAATTCCATGGTGGAGGGAAATATGGTTGTGATAAAGGAATAACGCCTGATAAACTCGTATTCATGACGGTTTCATTAAAGGGTCCTTCCAGAAAGACTTTAACATTTAAGACCGGATTCAGAGCTTCTAAAATTGCATCTCTCCATTTCTGCGCCATTTTTTCTTCTCCAATCTCATTCGGATGTATCCCGTCATAAGTATCTGTAACTGCATCAAATCCGGTATTCTGATCTACAATGTAAATCGGAGGTGCGGGATTGGCAATATTTATTGCGATGCCGGGAATTTGTGCATTCAAGTCACTGATAGTGGTATTTGCTGGCAATGTAGTCGGAATCAGTTGAGCTAATAAAATGAGTATGTCCGGATTGTCATTTCTAAGGGTGATAATCACCTCTTTAAGTTCCTGGATAGTCGATTCGACAGTCTGACCCTGAATAATATCATTGGACCCCAGATGAATAAGAGCTATTTCGGGTGTATAGCTCTGAAGCCAAACAGATAAGTAGTGCTCTCCCGGAACCGAGGGGTGCCCATAGAGAATCTGATCGGCCCTCCAACCCCAATGCCCTTCATGATTCTGGTCAAATACATGACCATTATAATCCGGCCACACAGGATTTCCATTCTTATTGTTTACCATTGAACCGATATAATCAAAATCAAGATTGTCATCAATCAGTTTTTTCCAAAGCGGATACCTGTAGCTGACATGTGAATTGTTAGCTTGTGTAATGGAATTTCCTAAAGGCAATATTGTAACCGGTTGCGCATTTGAATTTGAATAATTTGAAAATGCAGCAATTACAATAAAAAAGTAAACTGATCTTACCCTCATTATAAAATACAATAACCGGAATTTAACCTATTCTATATTATTTATTTAATATTTGTCTTGATTGGTAAATTCGGTTAAGCAATAACCTCCTGACTATCTGATCATAATTCCCAGAAATTATTATTTGAACCTAAAACAATACAGGTGCAAATTTATGGATATTCCGCAATAAAAAAAATAACAGCTTCAAAAACGATGAGATATAATAGTTAACGACCCCTTTATGGTTCTGTCTTCGTAATAACCATCGCATTCTAAAATGTAGAAATAAACACCGTCAGCTAATCCCACAGCATCCCAGTCGTTGTTGTAATTGTTGGCTTCATATACCTTTTGCCCCCATCGGTTAAAAACCACAAGAGTATTACTTATATAATACTTACTCAGATCAATAGGGGTATTTTCTGATTTGGTACTTTTAGAGCTTCCACCGGAGGTTGTTCCTTCATCTTCAAAAATAATAAACAGGTCGTTATTACCATCATCGTTTGGAGTAATGACTGATGTGGCTCTGAGTTTAACAGGTTTTACAGTCATCTGGATATGAACTGAACCGGTATCTTCGCATCCGTAAAATGTCCTGTAATGAAAATAAACCTGGTAGGTTCCGGGTGTTGTATAAGTATAGGTGGGTGACTCAACATCATACAGAAATATACTGTCGGTACCAAGAAAGTCCCACCAGAAGCTGTTAAGGTAAAATGTATCGGCCATTAATGAATCGTAAGAAATGTTTTCATACGAAAAATTGACAAAGGGTTTTTGCAAATAAACGCTGTCTAACGGATCGGATGTCAACTCAATTTCAGGTAACGGAAAGGCTTTTACCTCGAAGGTATGCTTCAAAAGACAGCCGATGCTGTCTTCCACGATCAGTTGTTTTTCACCATTGGTAAGCTTTGTAACTTTACTTGAATCGGTGGAGCTTGGAATTCCTTCTGACCAGTTATAGGAATAAGGCGGATAGCCTCCTGAAATATAAACCTGCACCCGTGCTACAGCAGAATCAGGACAACCCAATTTTGTCTGAATTAATGAATCCACAAAAATAATTTCATCCACGGTAACAAGTATGCTATCCAGGCAATGATTTATAGTCAGAACCGGATCAGTTATCAGTGCATAAAAATAGGTTGTATCCCGCGGAGAAATAATAATTGAATCGGTTGTTTCATTTCCAGGGAGCCACAGATAGTTATAAATATCTGAACTGCCATAAAGGGTAACTGTGTCGCCACATACGATGGAGTCATTTACATCGAGGATTTGAGCATCAACTATGGCTACAAAAACCGAATCAATATAATTAACCGTATCTGCCTGAGTGACATTGACCCAGTAATCACCCATGATGCTTACCCATGTAACCTGGTTGGTATCTCCATTGCTCCATAAATAGCTGTCGTATCCAGGCACCGCCGTAATTGACAGGCTATCTATTTTGCAACTCCTGATGGTATCAGGTTCGATTACCAGGTTCTCCTGAGATGAAACATTCTCAGGTTTAAGCAATAAAATCAATAACATTAATAGTCCTGCAGGTAAATTTTTAAAGAAAATAGGAAGCATCAATCATTAGCTTTAACATTCTATAATACCTTCCGAAACAAACCAAATTAACGTACAAAGATGATTAAAATTTTGACAGCCAATTTCGAATGTTAATATTTTTTGATCAGTTCCGGTCATTTTTTCAGGTATCAATATCTTAAAATTTTTGTGAATCAATCTTTGATAGTATCCCTTATCATATTTGTGCCAATGTAACCGTTTACAGTGAAATCATTCTGATTGGCAAATATTTTGACAAAGCTTTCCTTTATAAAAAACATGAAACGATGAACTTAAATAATTTCACTTTAAAATCGCAGGAGGTCATTCAAAAGGCTCAGGAAATAGCCTCCGGGCTTCAACATCAGGAAATTGAAAACATTCATATTCTGAAAGCATTGATGAATGTGGATGAAAATGTAGTTCCATATTTACTAAAGAAACTTGACGTTAATACAGGATTCCTGGCTCAAGCCATAGACAAAATTCTTGAATCCATGCCAAAGGTTGCCGGTGGTGACCATTTTTTATCCAGGGAAGCAGCGGCATCTCTTCAGAAAGCAGGAAATTATCTTAAAGAATTCGATGATAAGTTTATTTCCATTGAACACATTCTGCTCGGATTGATTTCCGGAAAGGATGCAGCATCGGGATTACTTAAAGATTACGGAATTACCGAAAAAGGGCTTATTACAACAATTAAACAGCTGAGAAAAGGATCAACCATATCGAGCCAAACCGCAGAGGACTCATATAATGCTTTAAACCGTTACGCTAAAAACCTGAATGAAATGGCCAGATCCGGTCTGCTTGATCCCGTGATTGGCCGTGACGAGGAGATCAGAAGAATTTTACAAATTTTATCAAGAAGGACCAAAAATAATCCGATCCTTATTGGCGAACCGGGGGTGGGTAAAACGGCAATTGCAGAAGGCCTGGCACACAGGATTATAAACGGAGATGTTCCGGAAAATCTGAAATCAAAACAAATATTTTCACTCGACATGGGTGCATTGATAGCCGGAGCCAAATACAAAGGTGAATTTGAAGAGCGGTTAAAAGGTGTAATTAAGGAAGTTGTGGCTTCGGATGGTGAAATTGTATTGTTTATTGATGAAATTCACACGCTGGTGGGAGCTGGTGCATCAGAAGGTGCCATGGATGCCGCCAACATCCTGAAACCAGCTTTGGCAAGAGGAGAACTCAGGGCTATAGGAGCCACAACATTAAAGGAATACCAGAAATATTTCGAAAAAGATAAGGCTCTCGAACGCAGATTCCAGATTGTAATGGTTGCAGAGCCGGATATATCTTCCGCAATTTCCATATTGAGAGGGCTTAAAGAACGATACGAAACCCATCATCATGTAAGGATAAAGGACGAAGCGATTATTGCTGCAGTTGAATTATCGAATCGTTATATCAGCGACAGATTCTTACCGGATAAGGCTATTGATCTTATAGATGAGGCCGCCGCAAAACTTCGGCTCGAAATCAATTCGTTGCCTGAAGAACTGGAATTGCTTGAAAGAAAGATCAAACAGCTTGAAATTGAAAGGGAAGCAATCAAAAGGGAAAAAGATGATCATAAACTTTCAGGTTTGAACAAAGAAATTGCAGATTTGAATGATATACACAACCATTTACACGCAAAATGGAAATCGGAAAAGGAAGTTGTTGAAAAGATTCAACAGAATAAAAAGGAAATTGAAAATTATAAATATGAAGCCGAAAAGGCCGAAAGAGACGGGAACTATGGAAAAGTTGCTGAAATCCGTTACGGAATTATTAAATCGAGAGAAGACGAGATCGTGAAACTGAAGCAACAACTCACGGATGTCCAGGCTGATTCTCCAATGATCAACGAAGAGATCGGTAATGAGGACATCGCAGAAATCGTTGCCAGGTGGACAGGAATACCCGTAAGTAAAATGCTCCAAAGCGAAAAGGAAAAACTTCTGCAACTCGAACAGGAATTGCATAAGCGTGTTATCGGCCAGGATGAAGCGATAGCTGCTGTTTCGGATGCAATCCGAAGAAGCCGTGCCGGACTGCAGGATACACGGCGTCCGGTCGGATCTTTTATTTTCCTCGGTACAACGGGAGTCGGAAAAACAGAACTGGCTAAAGCTTTAGCCGAGTTTCTCTTTGATAATGAAAATGCACTTCTGCGAATTGATATGTCGGAATACCAGGAACGGCATTCCGTTTCCCGGCTTATCGGAGCGCCTCCCGGATATGTGGGTTACGATGAAAGTGGCCAGTTAACAGAGGCGGTCAGGAGGAGGCCTTATTCAGTGATTTTACTTGATGAAATCGAAAAAGCACATCCGGATGTATTTAATATTCTCCTTCAGGTACTTGATGACGGCAGGTTGACAGATAATAAAGGACGAACAGTGAACTTTAAAAATTCCATCGTGATTATGACTTCAAATATAGGTTCTCATATCATTCAGAAAAATCTTGAATCGGTATCAGAAATTGACCAGGATGAAAACTTTGAGAAGACCAGAAAAGAGGTTTTCTCTTTATTAAAAACCGTCATCCCTCCCGAATTCCTTAACCGTATTGATGATATAATTATGTTCAAACCTCTGAATAAAAAAGAAATCGTCGAAATTGTACGGTTGCAATTCGAAAATATAAGGAGCATATTGGCAAAAAATCATGTGAATCTTACGGCAACTGAAGAAGCTTTAATATTTATTGCAAATGCAGGTTTTGATCCTCAATATGGCGCCCGGCCGCTGAAAAGAATGATTCAGAAGAATATACTGAACCAATTGTCGAAAATGATCCTTGAGGGAAAAGTAAATAAGGACTCTGTCATAATTTTAACAGTTGAAAATAATATCCTGGTCTTTAAGGATAAGGATCCTGAACAAAATAAATAATAAAAGCAGATTGTAACATTTAATAAAATCGGATGTATAAATCTGCAATTAAAAAGATGAATTCCTTGAATTGTTTGATAAATATATTATAACAATAATGAAAATATAGCGATGATGAAATTTAATAAATACAAAGCATTAGGTATCGCGATTATAATGATCAGCTCAGGAGTAAGTTTGAAAGCGCAATATACAGGCGGAGCTTTGGGTGGAATAAATATAGCTAACCTGAGGGGTTCTTCTGTTGTAAACAATACAATGGTAATTGGTTATAATGGCGGAGGTTTTGTAAACTATAGCGCTAAGGACATGTTTACAAGCGGTATCAGAGATATCCTTTCATTCCAGGCTGAATTAAGGGTAGATCAAAAAGGTGCAACCATGAATTTTCCTCTTTGGAATGATACAATAGGTGATGATCCCTCCTATACTTTCGGTGATCAGGAGTTTTTATTTACCTACGTTCAAGTCCCAATATTTGCCAAATTCAATTTTGGCCAGCAAAAAGGATTGAATTACTTTGGTGAAGCAGGATTATTTGGTGCAGGGTTGTTTGGATTAACTGTTGATGGGGAGAAGAAGCGTGATCATGATCTTAAAGCAAATACCGACCAGAGAAATTACAGGGATGAATTCGAAGGATATGATTTTGGAGTTCTTATTGGCGCTGGAATCAGTATTCCATTCGGTGGTCGTAACAGCCACTGGAGAGCACTGATTAACGGCAGGTATAGTTTAGGATTAGCAAATATTGTAAGCTCAAATATCGGCACTCCAAATTCAAAAGCACCGGTATTTTTTGAAGAATATCTTAAAGATGTAAAAACAAGTACAATATCTCTTTCGCTTGGCGTATCATATCAGTTCTGATCTGAAACAAAATTTTCATTCAAAGGCTACCGATAAGGCGGCCTTTTTTATTTATACTTTCACCTGTTTATCTGATTACAAAATTTAACTTTGCCGCAATTCAGGCAAAGTCGTATTCAGTAATTTTTTAAATCGGCATTTGAAAATCAAACTAACTCCTATCGGTACAATCCATACTCCTTATGCGGATGACGCACCGTTTACCAATTTTGAGAATGCGGAAGGTGAATTTTTTATTGAATTGAATAAAGAATATTCCGATGGCCTGCACCTTCTTAACAAGTTGAATTATTGTTATATTCTGTTTCACTTTCACAAACCCAAGCGGGAGCCGCGAATGAGAGTATTCCCTCCGCGTGGAAATGGGATTGAGGTTGGTTTATGGGCAACCCGGTCACCAAACCGCATCAATCCCATCGGATTGACAATTGCAAGAATAATTAAGATTGAAGACAATCGCATTTATACGGGAGGACTCGACATTCTTGATGGAACTCCTTTGCTTGATATCAAACCTTATATCAGGGATTTTGACATGAAAGAGGACTCGAATTTAGGCTGGATCGAAACCAATATTTCACCTCCGGATAAATGGCAGGAATTACAACCTTAGTAATGAAATTAATATGAGCTGTAACAAAGACTGCTTTTAAGAGTTTTACCATGCAATGTTTATGATTGGTACCCGGGAAATTCATATTATCGCAGATTTCAGGGAAGTACCCTCGGGTATTCCTGATATGATCGAAAAAAGTTCCGCCAAACTGACCCTTAAAACACTATCTGCGGGCGACTACCTGGTAAATGATATTTTATTAATTGAACGAAAATCGAAGGAGGACTTCATTCAATCCATCCTGCAAAAACGCTTGTTTGAACAATGTGCGAAACTAAAGCGTTGTCCCTATAACCTCCTTCTTGTCATTGAGGGAAATCCTTATAAAACTGATCATAAAATAAGCCGTGAAGCAATTCGGGGCGCGCTGTTGTCTCTTTCGGTTGCCTGGCAGATTCCCGTTTTTTATTCAGGAAGTCCTGCGGAAACATTTGAAGTTCTTATTGCAGGTGGCAGCCAAATGTTGATTCAAAATAAACCTTTAGTGAGAAAGGGTTATAAACCGAAGCGATTTAAAAACAACCAATTGTTTTTTCTTCAGGGGCTGCCATCAATCGGACCAACACTTGCCTTAGCCTTACTGAATCGTTTCGGATCACTGAATGATATTCTGAATGCCTCCTTTGAGGAATTGTTGAAAGTGAAGGGTATTGGAAGGAAAAAAGCTAAAGAAATAACAGAGTTTTTAGACAGGAATCAGGCTTGAAATAATTAAATGTCTGTTTTGTCCTATAAGGTTGTTTCGTGTGTTTTAAAGTATCTGTCAACTATTAAATTCCTATACATCGATCCACAAATTTACGTAAATATATCTACCAGGATACATAAACTTCTAAAAAACTAAAAAATTAATCAGGCTTTCATTAACCCTATAAATTTTTGAAGTGAATTGCAATCTCTGTTATACTAAATTTGCATGCTTAAATTTCGGGTATGAAAAGGACTATGGCAATAATTTTATTATTTTTTCTGATGATAAGTTTGGAGGCACAAACTGACCTCACGCAATTCGTTAACCCTTTCATAGGAACAGATAAAATGGGGCACACTTTTCCCGGCGCCTGTGTTCCCTATGGAATGGTACAACTAAGCCCGGACACTGATACTATAGGGTATTGGGAGGAAGATCACTATAATAAAAAAGTCTATGAATATTGTGCCGGATATCAATATGATGATCCGACCATCGTTGGCTTTAGTCATACCCATTTCAGCGGAACAGGCCATTCCGACCTGGGCGATTTTCTGATCATACCGGCAAAAGGGGAATTACAGCTCAACCCCGGAACGATAGATCATCCTGAAAAAGGATACCGTTCGGCCTATCAGAAGAAAAATGAAATTGCCGAACCTGGATATTATGCAGTCAGGCTGGATGAAGGAAACATCACCTGCGAAATGACTGCTACTGAAAGAGTCGGATTTCATCAATATACCTTTCCTGAAGCAGAAGACGCTCATATCATTCTTGACCTGATTCACGGGATTTATAATTACGATGATAAAGATGTATGGACTTTTATAAGGGTAGAAAATGATACAATGGTGACAGGTTACCGGATTACCTCGGGTTGGGCTCGTACACGGACAGTCTATTTTGCGATGGTTTTCAGCAAACCATTTAAAAGTTACGGCCATAAGAAATATGATAAAACTGTTTACCGTGGATTTTACCGCAAGTTCAAAGAAGATGAGAATTTCCCCGAAATGGCAGGACACAGGATCAGGGCTTATTTCAATTTTAAGATTGAAGAACACCAGCAATTGAAGATAAAGTTCGCATTATCTGCGGTAAGTACCGAAGGCGCCATTAAGAATCTTCATGCTGAAATACCCCATTGGAGTTTTGATAAAACCCGGCTCGAAGCGAAAGAGAAATGGAACATGGAACTTTCAAAAATAAAGGTGGAAACGATAACTCAGGACGAAAAGGTGGTGTTTTATACGGCTCTTTATCATGCTTTTATCAGTCCTGTAATTTATGAAGATGTTGATGGAAATTACCGCGGATTGGATCAGAATATTCATCAGTCGGAAGATTTTACCAATTACACCATCTTTTCGCTTTGGGATACTTACCGGGCTTTGCATCCCCTGTTTAACCTGGTTCAGCCAGATCGCAACGCTGACATGATCAGTTCTATGCTTGCTCATTTCGATCAAAGTGTTCATCCCATGCTACCGGTATGGTCGCATTACAGCAATGAAAATTGGTGCATGATAGGTTATCACAGTGTTTCCATAATTTCTGATGCCATTGAAAAGGGTATTTTCAAAGGCGACCTGAACCGTGCTCTGAATGCTTGTGTTCAAACCTCAAATTATAAACCTTTTGACGGGATTCAATATTATCTTGATCAAGGCTATGTTCCCGAAGACAAGAACGGAAGTTCGGTGAGCAAGACGCTGGAATATGCTTATGATGACTGGACAATCGCTCAGATCGCCCTGAAAGCGGGTAATAATCAAGTCTATGATGAATTCATGAAACGTTCTCAAAATTATCAAAATGTATTCGATCCTCAAAGCGGATTTATGCGGCCAAAACTTTCGGACGGAACTTTCAGAAAAGAATTTGATCCGCTCAAGACAGACGGGCAGGGATTCATTGAGGGCAATGCCTGGAATTACGGCCTATATGTTCCGCAATATCCGGATGCGCTGATAACGTTGATGGGCGGTAATAAGAAATTTACAAAGATGCTGGATCAGCTTTTTACCCTGCAGATGGAAGACAAGAATTTTGAAGCCAATGAAGACATCACACGCGAAGGAATTATCGGACTTTATGTACACGGCAATGAACCCGGCCACCACATCCCTTACTTATACAACTGGACCGGTAATCCCAAAAAAACTCAGGAACAGGTACGCATGATCTGCAATTCTATGTATCGAAATGCACCTGACGGACTTTGTGGCAACGACGACTGTGGACAGATGAGCGCCTGGTACATTTTCAGTGCTTTAGGCTTTTATCCGGTTTGTCCCGGTTCGGATGAATATGCATTGGGTAGCCCACTTGTAAAATCGGCTGAGGTTTATCTTGGAAAGGGGAAAAATTTAATTATAAAAGTTGAAAATCAATCAAGTGAAAATTTCCATGTAAAGGCAGTTAGGTTAAATGGACAAATTCTTGAAAAACCTTTTATTAAACATTCAGATCTAATCAGAGGCGGAGAGTTGATTTTTCAGATGAAGTAAAAGGTTAATCCTGTTATAGCCGCGTAGTTAGGTTCATTGAACTAAAGAAAGTAAGTATAAATTTAGGCTGCTATCAAGGATTATAGAATTTTACAGCCCTTAAATGTTACTGTTTTGTTCATTGGGCTATGGTATTATTATTTCTTTTTAAAATAATTTCATTGTCTTTTGAAAAGTAATGATTTTTAAATAATTTTACACCTTTAAACTATGAGTGATTGAATAAAGGTTGTGAAAATAATTTTCTTATTTTTGATAAAATAAACAATTAATAACAGGAGGATATTATGACAAAAACCATTTCATTACTGGCCAAGTGCCCGCATTGCGGTAAATCATTTATGGACGATGAAATCAAACTGCATGATGTTCCCAGTATCAAACTGAATATTGAAACTCAGTCGAACAGAGGAACCATAAGGCTTTGTTCAGTGTATGGCTGTTATGATCATCTTTGTGATTTCGATCTTAAAGACGGGGAAATTGCAAAATTTTTCTGTCCTTATTGCAACAAAGAATTGACCAGCAATATGGAATGTGAAGCTCCGAACTGCAATGCTCCTATGATTCCATTTACACTTGAACTTGGAGGCAAGGTATTTATTTGTTCAAGGAAGGGGTGTTCAAATCATTTCGTGGCTTTTGAAGATATCTCAACTGAGGTTAGAAAGTTCTATCATGAATACGGATTCTGATAAAACCTCCTTATAAATTTTTATCCCTATTTACATCAAGAGGCAAGGGACTTTCAATTTCTTTGGAAGTATTGCAAATGTTAGGTGGGATTATATTTTCAGATTTCTCATCACATGAATAAATGGTTATTAAATTCTCCCTTACCGGATAATTCTAAAATCCATAGAATTTGAGAAATTTATAATAAAAAGCGGTATTTTCATAAACTCCAATAAATTCTTCTGCCCCGGGGCCATAAGCAAAAACCGGCACCATCATTCCGGTGTGTAACCATGTCATAAATCCACCCTGTACTGTGTTGTTGGTAATATCTCCATCAAGCAAGGCAAAACCGGCTGTTTCATGATCGCCTGTTACAACGACTAATGTATTTCCATCCACTTCGGCAAAATCCATAGCTTTACCAACCGCTCTATCAAAATCAAGCATTTCAGCCATCAGATATGCCTGGTCATTTTCCTCACCTGCCCAGTCAATTTGAGCGCCTTCCACCATTATAAAAAAACCTTTTTCATTATTCTTAAGCCGGTTTACTGCAATCCAAACGGCTTCGGACAAAACTTCCCCGCGGCCCTCAAGATATTTCAGAGGTATATCTTCTGCAATAAAAACCGCTGACATTTTCGAAGTTCCCGACAGATTCAAATTATCTGTAACCTCATAGCCTTTTAAAACAAGTGAATCTATCAGGCTCAGGCTATCGGTACGCTGACTGAAATATTTTTTTCCGCCTCCCATGAAAAAATCAACACCTTTTCCGATCAATTCGAGTGCGATGTCTTCATATTGGTAACGGTTGGTTTGATGTGCATAAAATGCGGCCGGTGTGGCATGTACGATTTCAGAAGTAGTAATCAGACCGGTTGAAAGTCCATTCTTTTCAGCCAATTCCAGTATGGTTTCAAGCGGATTCCCATTTATATCAATGCCGAGGGTATAGTTATTTGTCTTCTGTCCGCATGACATGGCCGTTGCTGATGCACCCGAATCAGTGACATATTTGTCAGCCGAATGGGTGGATTGAATTCCTGTAATACCACATCTGAAAATGTTCAGATCACCGCCATTTACGGTTCTTGCAGCCGTAATCTGGCCGAGTCCCATCCCATCCCCTATCAGAAATATAATATTTTTACCTTGTCCGGCGTCATTTACATTTACAGGATCAAGCTTTATGTTATCTCCGCTTTTGGTACACGAAAAAAACAAAAGGCCTAAGAGCACTGAAAAACAGAATATTTTCATTATTATTCAGGTAAGGTGATTTTAACTATTTTCTTTCTCAATAACAACAAGTACAGGACTATAAACAAACTACCCTCAATGATTGTTTGGAGGATATTCAATTCATAATAAGTTCTGATCAGTTTATCAATTGCAATTTGTACCACAAGAATGGACGAAAAGGTCAATAAGTCACGGATGTTCTGAAGATCAGAGAAAAAATTGGCTGAATCCTGACGGTAAAAATAAACGACCAGGAATGAGTATGAAACCAGTGTGGTTATTCCTGCCCATAAGTATCCGTACAAAGGGATAAAAATGAAATTAAGGCCAACATTCAGGACTCCGGCAATGATAACCCCGGCAGCAATGTTTTTCAATTTATCGGCGAATTTAAATTTTACCTCAATAAACAAAAACAATCCATACAAATAAGCACTTACAAAAACATAAGGCATAATAATGTAACCACTCCTGAAATCGGATCCTAAAAGCAGACCGGAAATTTCTTTTGAGAAAAGACTCAGATATGTAACGATGGGCATGCCAAACAACAGAAAAATATAAATATATTTTGATAATAGAATGTCCGACTGCTTAAAATTGATTTCCAGCTCCCTGTTAAGTTTGGGATTAATGGTATTGAAAAAAACAGTTACCAGTGCAACTACACTTAACTGGCAAATATTATACACCTGGTTGTAAATACCCACGGTGGACATATCTCCAAACATGGCAATAATATACCGGTCGCTTGAACTGATGATAAGGAAACAGAAATTGGAAATCAACCCGACGCTTCCAAACCTGTATAAAATATTCAAAGTCTGGTGTGAAATGCTCTTAATTGAAATCCTGACCTTTTCACTGTTGGAAATGAATAAAAATAACAACACAACAACATCAATAACAATTGTGCTGCTTAGCATGGATGTAATCCTGAACTGATATCCAAATGCCATAATATAAAGGACTCCAAAACTGAGGATTGCTCTTAAAGAATGAATGATATTGTACTTCAGGGTTTTTCCTTCCAACCGGGCAATAATCAGGTAAAGTCCTATTAATTCCTTCGTAAAATATTGAAGAAAAGAAAGTAAAATCAGCTGCCTGACCAATGTTTTATCAGCCAGGAAGTACCATGCAACAGTGATTATAAGCAGCAGGAAACTGACTCCAATGAAAATAAAGAATAAATTGGAATATAGATTGCCCAGATCTTGCTTTTCCTTGTAGGCATTATAATACCTCCACAAACAGCCCGAAAGCCAGGAATAAAGAAAAACGGAAACATAAGAAAAAGTAATCGTAATGATCCCAAGATAACCAAACTCTTCCGGAGTAAAATAACGTGTAAATATGGGTGTTTTGATAAATCCGACAGACATCGGCACAAGGGTACCAATCAGATACCAGCCCATATCTTTAAGGAAACCCCCGTTTTTATTCACAGGATTTGTCATTCGGTTTTAATTTCAATCCCAACCAGTGAATCGTATATATTAATCAACTTTTCTTCCATCATTGGCCATTGGTAATTTGCAGAGGCTTGGGTGGCATTTTTACTTAGAGATGAATAGAGATTTTCATCAGTCAGCATCCTGATCATTGCTTTTGCGATTTCGGCCGGATCTTCAGGATCAACGATAATTCCGGCGTTATTCTGAAGAATATAATTCCTGATATGGCCAAAATTGCTGCCAATGATGGGAAGTCCAAAATTGAAATATTCGAAAATTTTTATCTGTAATATAATTCTGTGAGTTGGAACCGGAAGGAATATACCAAGGCCGAGTTTGCTTTGCCTGTAATACTGAGCGACATCTTTGTAAGCAACTTCGGTTTTCAGAATGACATTATCTTTGATCTTGTTTTCTGCCGCATATTTTTCCATTTGATCTTTTAATTGGGGAGGAAAAAACGATCCCAGAAACAGTACCTTAAAAGCAGGCATTTCCCGGACTACCAGTTTTACTGTCTCAAGTATCCTGAAAGCGCCCCTCAATTCGGTAATTCCACCACTATAGACTGCATCATAAATCTTTTCTTTTAATCCCGGGATTTCACCGGGGATCATGTCGGTATAATTAAATATTATTTCTACCTTATTATTGCCTGTTGTCATGGCAAACCTGTCTCTTAAGTTTTCTTCGGTGGTTATGATGACATCATATCTGCGTGAACATCTGCTTTCCCACCACCGGATATAGCCGGAATAGCATTTTTTCAATAAAGTTTTTATTCCGGTCGTCTTGTTATAGTCAATAATATTTTCCGGAAATGGTTCATGAACATCATAAATGATTTTGGGTTTCGATGGCAACTTTTTCAGTTTTAATGCTACACGGTTTACATTCAGGTCGTGGAAATGATAAACATCAGCTTCAAGGATTGAGGCTTCCTTAAACATCCTTTGATATAATCCGTCGGGATGATAAGTATTTATGAAAAAGTTCAGAAACCGGTTTTTAACAAAAACCTTCTTTTTGATTTTGATAAAATTTATTCCCTCGTCAGTAACTCCTCTATCATCCGAATCAGATGCAAGTATAAACCAAACCGAATAACCATGCCGGGCAAGCGATATGGCTTCCTTCCAATAAATGCGGTCATCATAAAGCTTATGGCGGTCGGCCATCATGCAAATTCGAACCGGATTATTACTCATGAAAATTAAACAGTTTTAATTTAAATTCAGTCAATTATTAATAACCTTTTTTGATGATATTCAGTGCATTAATAAACCTCTGTTCACCGCTTCCACTCACAATTTCAAAAGAACAATTCCGGCTTATTAATTCGTCCAAATATAGATTAAATAATTCAACTCGTTTATCAGGATGCTCTCTTTGCGGATCCGGTTGCCAGGACAGGTCAATATCCATGAGCAGGTAAAGGTCATAGCTTTGCTTCTCAAGGTTTTTAAGTATCCATGAATGACACTTTTCAAATTTATATTCGCACCAGATTTTACACACGATCAATTCAGTATCGGAAAACAGGATCCGGTTGGACTTATTTAGCATTTCTTTTTCAAGGGCTACTTGTCTTTTCGCAATGGTAAGGATATCTGCAAATGTATAAGGCCGGTTCAATTGATTGATATACTCCCTTGCATATTCCGGCACCCACAAAGTATGGTAATGCTGTGCAAGCTTCTGAGCCAACTCTGATTTCCCGGTGCTTTCAGGGCCGGTGATTGCGATTCGGGTAATAGATTTAATCATGTTAGAGTATTTGCTTCCCAATTTTAGCCCAACCAATTGATCTTGCCATTGCTCAGACTAACAGCCGCCATGAATCTTCGTCCTTTTTACTTTGAGTTTTAAACTTTTAACTTTTCCCTTCCTTTAATTTCTTCCTCCATGAAATATATCCCATTATTGCGAGAACAAGGAAAGCCGTAAACTGAAATCCTGTAAACGCAAGGCCTTTATAGGCAAACAAAGGGATCGAAATCACATCGCCTATGATCCAGGCTATCCAGTTCTTTATTTTCTTCAGGGCCATCAGCCACATTCCCACGATGAATACGGAGGTAGTAAAAGTATCAATATAGGGTACTTTGGTTGACCAGTATTCAATATCATCCTTCTTGAATATTTTTAGCAAAATGATGATCACTATCATCGAAAGAATAAACATCCCGATCACTACGAACCAATCCTTTTTGTTGCAAGTTGTAATTTTTAAAACAGGCAGGTCTTTCTTTTTTGCCCAACGATACCATCCATAAACACTCATCACAAAATAAAACAGGTTAATTCCTGCATCGGCATAGAGTTTTACATTAAAACAGATATAAACATAGATCACGACACTGATAATACCTGTCGGGTAAACCAGGATTTTCTCCTTACGTGCATACCAGACACTTAGTAATCCGAAAACCACTGCAATAAATTCGGGCAGCGAAGTATTCAGTATGTTATCCCAGAAATTTTGAAAGACAGTGTGCAATATCATTGCTTGTTAAATTCTTTACGTAAAATTTAATAAGAACAGGCAGTTGGCAAAAGAATCCTGATCTGAGAACTGAGAACCGTGAACAGTCGGCAGTAGGCAATAGGCAAAAGAACACAGAACACAGAACCCGGAACTCAGAACTCTGAACTCTGAACCCGGAACTTCGAACTTCAAACTCCGAACTTCGAACTTCAAACCATCTTTACCTGAGATCAGCATTTACGATTTTTAAGATAAAGACTGAATGAGGCAGTTCAAACGACTTGTGAATTTCATTGGTAATGGCGTGCATCACATCAAAAAACTCACCGAATACCTGAGTGCTCATTCCATTGGTTTCCGATTCTATATTTTCGTATTTCTTCAGCCTGTTGATAAAGTCCAGGATTGGACTTACAAATTCAGGCCGTAAGGGATAAAAACTTATGTCAACTGATGTTTGCATAATTCTGAATTTTTAAAAGGCAAAAATATTAAATATCCGGGAGGTTCGGCTTATGAGGGGAAATGGGGAATATTGAAACCTGGAAGCTGAAACTACATTGGACATTTAACGTTGACCCTTGAACTTTGACCCTTGAACTTTGACCCTTGAACTTTGACCCTTGAACTTTGACCCTTGAACTTTGACCCTTGAACTTTGACCCTTGAACTTTGACCCTTGAACATTGAACCTTGAACTTTATTTTCCCTTCCCTCTCTGTTATAAAAAATATTTACTTTTGGCTAAAATATTCTGTTATGAAAAAGTCATCATTATCCTTGCTTTCAATCATACTGTTATCTGTCCTGATTACGAGTTGCCTTACAGTGGAAAAAAAAGAATATACTTTCGAAATGAAAGATAATAAATCCGGAACACTGACAATCAAATTTATCAACATCCTTTCGATGAAAGACGATACAATGGATGTATCGGAAAGCGATTTTACAGAATTGCTTTCCACCTATATTGACGGTGACCAGCTTGAAAGTGATTTTGAAAATGCTACAGTAAAAAGTAAACGATTGTTTGAGGAGGATGGCGTTTTGTGCGGCGAAGCGATCATCGAGTTTAATGAATTAGGCTTTGTAGGTTTATTCCAATATGATGAAAATTGTCCGTTTATGTTCAATGTCAGTTCCTTCCTCGAAAGTGAAACCTTTTTAAATTCAAACGGTGATTTTGGTGGCGACATCATGCCTGTGGTATTCTGGCCCAAAGGACTCAAAACCCTGAAACTGACAACAACAGTAACTACTCCCGACGACTCGACGATAGGTTTGTTGAGTCTTTACAATAGCCGGAAATAGCATAATCATTTAAAAGAATTATAACATAATTTATCACAGAGACACGGGGATCATTCTGTTTCAAGGAGTTTTCCTCCGTGTTTCTATGTGTTCTCAGTGTCTCTGTGGTTATTTTACTTCGCTAAAATTGTTAAGGAAAAACTTATAGGGTTATCTCGTTTTTAAAATAATCCTCATTCTGGATTCTTTATCCCTTTTTCTTTATAAGGCATTGGAGGTTCATTTTTACCCGACACCCTTTTCATCAATTCAACTTTGAAATCTTTTTCGGTTTCCATAAGCATCAGGATTTTTTTTGGAGGAATCACACCCCGCAGCTTCTCAATGAATTCTTTACGATGGCTGAATGCCTGTTGTTCATGTTTGAACTGGTCATCAATGAAACTGTTGACTTCGGTATCAGACATAGCTTCAATATCCTCAGGCTCGAACTTGTGATTTTTTCTGAATTCTTTATGAAAATTATTCATAATGGCTTCATGCTCATTATAAACCGGCCAGAATTTCTCAGCTTCCTGGGTTGTAAGATTTAATCTCTCGGTAATAAAGGCAATTTTGTGAGCCTTGATTTTTTCCTTGTTTTCTTCCATCATTGGACCCCGTCTGCCTCCCTGGGCAAATAATATCTGAACGGTAATGATCAGCAAGGCTGATATTCCAAGAATTCTGGTGAAATTTGCATTGTTTTTCATAGTGCTAATATTTATAATTCATACATTAATTCTGTCGCGATTTCTTCATCCGATAAGTAATTGATCAAATCATCTTCCGAAATGCTGCTGTCATTTTCAAATTCATTGCTACTATTGAAATCTATAACCTGGTCCGATCCGGCAAAAAGTGTTTCCACTATAAGAGTTTCATCCATGTATTCAATGATTTCAGGATTTTCGCGCAGAAGATCATCAAGTGTAATATTGGACAAAAATTGATTGTTTGCCGATATATCCCCGGATTTATTAAAAATTAAGATGGCAAGAATTAATATAATACCTGTTACTATAATTGCAAAGTTAAGTTTTCGCATCAGGAAAATTGAATAAAGCAGTTCCGAAGGGGATATTCTTTTTGGTATCCGGATTTTATTCATTATTTCATCCGGAAGTTTTTCAAAATAATTTCCGGGAACCATGAATGGATTTGTTTTATTCATTTTGGCCAGTTCCGGAGCTATTGCTTCCAGATTGAATTTATCAGGCTGTTCCTTATTGTTTTTATCCTGTAACATGTCCTTTTGATTGATTTATAGGTTTATGGTTTAAATGTTGTTCAAATAATTCTCAATCTTTTTTACTGCCAGATGGTGTGATGCCTTTAATGCACCGACCGATGTACCAAGCACCTCCGACATATCCTCATATTTCATATCATCGAAATATTTCATATTAAAAACCAGGCGCTGTTTTTCAGGTAGGGTTAAAATCGCCTTTTGGAGTTTCAACTGAATTTCATCTCCGTCGAAATAATTATCATCCTTAATATTAGCAGCGAGCTGATTTTCGAGATTACCGGTACTAAGAGCATATTTCAACTTTTTTTTCTGAAGAAAGGATAAGGTTTCGTTGGTCGCAATTTTATAAATCCAGGTAAAAAGTGTTGATTCTTCCCTGAATTTTCTGAGATTTCTCCATACTTTCACGAAGGTATCCTGCACCAGGTCATCAGCATCTTCATGATCGAGCACCATACGCCTGATATGCCAGTAAACTGGTTTCTGATACTTGCGGACAAGCAAACTGAACCCGTAATTCTCCGATTCGGGATTTAAACACATTTCCAGCAGCTTATTATCAGAATAACCGTCCAAAAAAAAGAATTAATTTGAAACGAAAATAGTCAGTAAATTTGATCGGTTCGACTAAAAAATAAGAATATGGTTTAACATCCGCACAATTAATAATTTAAATTGCAGGAAGGTAAATTTAAGCCAATGAATAAAAATTAAATCAATGCCCCTGCCGTTATGCAATTACTGTTAAAGCAAAAATGTTTTAACTTTGCAATCTATGAAAAATATCACAATGCTCATTATTCTCTTTGCACTTCCGTTTATGGCAGTCAGTCAGGTGGATATTGACAGTACCGGACAGGTCCGCGACAGTGTTTACCTGGATGGTACTTCAGATTTTAGTAAAGACGAGATAGCAGATTACCTGAAAAAAAAGAAAATGCACGCAGGCATTGAAGCAGGAACTTTATTTGGTACCGGTTTTGGAAATCGAGGATATTTTGGAGCCTTCGTTTTTCCGCATTTAAGTTATCCCATAAATCCCCGGTTTTCATTAACTACCGGAATTATGATTTCGAATTACTTTGGCAGCAATTATTTAAATTCGTCAGCGGAGGGATATCATTACCCTTCGGGCAATATGATGCACACACTAATCTATGCCAGCGGTTCTTATAATTTAAACGAGCGATTGACTTTATCCGGAACTGTTTATAAAGAATTCAGCCTGCTCAATCATGAATCATCTGTATCTCAACAAAATAATTTTGATTATAAGGGATTCATTATGGGGGTTGATTACAAAGTAGGTAAAAACATGTATTTCAGGGGTGAAATTGAAATATCCGACAGTCCTTACAGAAGGCAAATGTATCATAGTGCATTTCCTGGATCGGGCTTTGGAACATCTTCCTTTTACCAACCGAATCCTTTCTGACCTGCTGAAAATAAATTGAATTTTAAAGGATGAATCGGGTCCGACAATTTTGAATTAAGGATTTTTTCACATAAGCCGCTTTTTACCATTTTGTCTCTTCAAAAGCAATTTTTCTTATTATTGCATTTTTAAAATTGAATTCTAAACACAATATTACAGCGAGTGGAAAAAATACTGTCCATCGAAAATCTGAATAAAAAATATGGCCGTATCCACGCTGTAAACAACTTAAACCTCGAAATAAACCGTGGAAATGTATTCGGGATATTAGGGCCAAACGGAAGTGGTAAAACCACCACACTTGGAATCATACTTAGTGTGATCAATGCCGACAGCGGAGCATTTTCATGGTTCGGAAATCCCAACTCCAAAGAGGACAGAAAGAAGATAGGATCTATTCTTGAACAACCGATTTTTTATCCTTATTTATCAGCAGTTAAAAACCTTCGGATAATTTGTGACATTAAGGGAGTCAATTATTCGGAAATTGAAAGAGTTCTTCATATTGTTGATCTTTTTGAAAGGAGGGACTCGAAATACCGGACATTTTCTTATGGTATGAAACAAAGGCTTGCGATTGCTGCCGCCCTTCTTGGAAAGCCTGAAGTACTGATATTCGATGAGCCTACCAACGGACTTGATCCAAAGGGTATAGCAGAAATACGGGAATTAATAATAAACATTGCAAGGCAGGGAATGACTATTATTCTTGCAAGTCATCTTCTGGATGAGGTTCAAAAAACCTGCTCACATGTGGCAGTCTTAAAAAACGGGAATAAACTTTTTTCCGGTAAAGTCAGTGATGTGCTGAGCATTTCTGATGCTGTGGAGCTTTCGTCAAATAATCTTGAGCTTCTATCACTGGTAATAAAAGAATTTGAGGGAACAACGGATGTTAACATTGAAAAAGATTTAATTGTTGCGAGGCTTAAAGCTGGAACAACCATCTATGACCTGAACTATTTTCTGATCGGTAAAGGAATTGTTCTCACGCATTTAGCTGAACGTAAAAAAAGTCTTGAAAATCAATTTCTTGAATTGCTAACTGAAAACGAATGATCAGACTTCTTAAAATAGAATTACAGAAACATATAAGTTACAAGGCTTTTTGGCTGATGCTGTTGTTTTATGCCCTGCTTCTGGCGGTCATGATCTTCGGAATACCGGGATTAATAGATTATATAGCTGAAAAATCCGGAGAGCCTTCAAAGTTCAGAATATTTAAGGCTATAGTTTTTAATTTTCCCGACATCTGGCAAAATATAGCCTTCGTAGCCAGTGCCCGATTCTTCATTAAAATAGTATTAGGAATTATCATTATTATAATTGTTACCAATGAATTTCATTTTTTAACGATCAGATCTAATATAATTTCAGGTCTCGATAAAAAGGATTTTCTAGTCGCAAAAATAGAATTGGTAATCCTGTTAAGTCTTTTTTCCACACTTATTATTTTTCTGTCAGGCCTTTACCTTGGATTTATGCATTCTGCATCTAAGTCGGTATTTGATGTTTTCGGTAAAATGGTGTTTTTATTGGGATATTTTATTGAGATTTTCAGTTACCTGCTGTTTTGCATGATGCTTGGGATTATTTTTAAAAGAACCGGGATAACTTTTGTAGTTCATTTCGTTTATTTAATCGTTGAACCCATTCTGGATCATAATTTAAACGAAAAATTCACTCCGTATTTACCGTTAAACGCGATAAATGGAATTATAAAAACTCCCAATACTTCTTTAATAAAGATTAAATCACCTGAGTTTAATTACGATTTTCAGGAATTTGTTTCCATGAGTGATGTTGGAGTATGTCTTGGGTATGCAGCCCTGTTTGTTGGATTATCTTATTTAATTCTTAAAAAAAGAGACATTTAAAATTTATACTGCATTCACCATCTGCCTTTAGAGTTATTAAATCGAAAATAACCATGTTCAGGTACAGTGTCATACTGATTTTTTTCTGCATTCCATTATACCTCCTGGCTTCAAAGCTTAACCGCGATAGTTTGCAGCAAAAAATATATATTACCAACATACCGGCCGAAAAAATAAAACTCTTAAACCTGCTTTCAGAAAGCTGGATGGATGATGATCCGATAAAATCATATCAACTTGCAAAAGAAGCCCTGTCATTGGCAGAATCAGTGGATGATATTGAGGGCAAAGCAGAATCACTTTATACACTCGCAGTTCATTCCTATAAGCAAAATGATTACATTATTGCTGGCAATTTATTGATTCAGTCGCAGGAAATATTCAGGGAAAATGAAAATTCTGAGGGATATGCAAAATCTTCGCTTGAACTGGGAAAGGTTTATGCACGTCAATTTGAATATGAAAAATCACTTGAAGCTCTGTTTTTAGCATCGGAAATTTTTCAAAATCTGCAGCACTATGATAAACTCGCTGAAACTTTCAACAGCATAGGTGGAATATATTATGACCAGCTTAATTATGATAAAGCTTTCGAATACTTTCAAAATAGTCTTCTTACCTGGACAAAGATTAACAATGGACAAGGATTGGCAATTGCCTATAATAATCTTGGAGAAATTTACCGGCTCACAGGCAAACTTGAAAATGCCATGGATTATTATCGAAAATCAGTTCCTATCAATAAATCCATTGAACGATTGGATAACCTGGCATACAATTATGATAATATAGCTAATATTTTTATTGAACTGGGTGAGTATGACTCAGCAAATTACTACTTAAAAGAAGCACTAAGACTTACTAATTCTATCGGTAATGAATATATTGCCTCGTTTGTTTATTTGAGTTTGGGAAAATTATATGAACAAACTGAATTTTTTGACCTGTCACTAAAATACTTTGACAGCAGTTACAAATTAGCCGATAAAACCGGAGCGCTATATAATATTAAGGATGCTACCTTCGGAATGAGCGAAGTATATTATGCGAGAGGGCAATTTGAACAAGCATTTAATTACCATCGGATTTATAAAAAAATTGGCGATAGCCTCAACAGCATTAATAATCTTGAAAAAATAACACAGCTTGAAATGAAATTAATTTTTGAGCACGAAAATAAATTGAAGGCTCAGAAACTGGAAAATACTAGATATCTCTATATGGTAATTGCGTTCTGTCTATTAAGTTTTTTAATTATTGCATTTTTATTTTACGGCAGATTAAGAATTAAAAACAAACATTCAAAAATAGAAAAGGAAAACCTAAGGCTGGAAAGTCAGCAACTAACCAAGGAGTTAAATTTTAAAAACCGTGAATTGGCAATAAATGTGATATATCTTGTAAAAAAGAATGAACTGATAAATTTTATAAGTGAAAAGTTACTCAGAGCAAAATCAAGGTTTAAAGCTGAAAGCCAGGTCATGATCCAGGAAATGATCATTGAACTCCAGGCGAGCATTGATTCGAATATATGGAAAACTTTTGAACAACGATTTCTTGAAGTTCATAAAGAGTTTTATGAGAAATTGAAAAATAATTTTCCTGCTCTTTCTGAGAACGACAGAAAACTTTGTGCATTGCTGCGATTAAATATGAGTACTAAAGATATTGCAGCTATTACACATCAAAATCCCAATAGTATTGAGGTAGCCCGGACAAGATTAAGAAAGAAATTGCTGCTATCGAATAAAAGTATTAGTCTGGTAACTTTTTTGGAAAGTTTTTAATGAAGCATATTTATCTGATATTTTTTACCTTACTATTGTGTATAAAGGGCACCTGTCAGGACCAGAAATACATGGATAGCCTGATGAGCGGACTTGATTCAGCTTTGGAAGATACGGTACGTGTCAATTTGTTAAATAAAATAGCATCAGAATTGTTCTATGTTAACCAGGAACAAATCTATGAAATTGCTCAACAGGCATTGGAATTAAGCGAAACATCCGACTATAAAACAGGAATTGCTGAAGCTTATAATAATCTTGGAATTTATTTTCGGTTAAAAGGAGTTTATGAACTTGCCATTGACTATACCTATAAAAGTCTGGATATAATGGAACAAACCAATAATGTCAGTGGTATAGGGCGGTGTTACAATTTGATTGGAATAATTTATTATAACCTTAACAATAATGAAATCAGCCTTGAATATTTTAGTAAGGCTCTCGAAATTGCGATTCAGCAAAACGACAGGAAATGGATGTCGGGCAATTATAATAATCAAGGATTGGTTTATGAAAAAATTGGTGAATACGGAAAAGCACTTGAATGCTACCACAAAGCCCTGGAAATTAATATTGAATTAAACAATAAAAACTGGATTGCAACAAATTATGGGAATATTGGCAGTCTTTACCAGATCATGGGAAATCCCAAATGCCTTGACTATTATTTTAAGCGGCTTCAACTTAAAGTTGAGTTAAATGATGCAGCCGGTATCTCATTTTCAAGTTATCTCATTGGAAAATATTATAATTCTCAAAATAAATTTAATGAGGCATTACCATTTTTAATTGACAGTTATTTAATCAACGATAGTATCGGTTCACTCTTACAGGTAACCAGGGTTGCCTTTGAATTAAGTAGTGCCTATGCCGGTTTGAAGAATTATGAAGAGGCTTATAAATACCAAGTACTTTATAAGCTACATGATGATAGCCTGAACTTTGAAGAAAGCACTCAAAAAATCACCAGGCTTGAAATGCAATATAATTTTAAAAAAGATCAACCACTTAAAGAGATGAGCTACCAGAAAACCAAATTACTCCAGTTCGCTTTAGGGATTTTTTTGATTTTTATGGTAATTACGGTTATTCTTCTCATTAGCAGGCAAAAAGCCAAAGTCAATCAGCAAACTCTTGAACAAAAAAAGATACAACTGGAAAACAGCTTAATGCACGAAGAATTGATTTTTAAAGATGAATTATTACAGGATAATATTGATTATCTGGTCACAAAAAATAATCTCATTTCTACTATTTCCGAAAAACTGATCAGAGAGAAACCAGCATTTGTTAAAGAAAATCAACATCTGATCAATGAGATAATACTTGAGCTTCAGTCAGGAATGGACAATGATTTGTGGGAAGAATTTGAGTTACGATTTAACCAGGTTCATACAGATTTTTATAAAAATCTTAATAATAAAGCACCGTACCTTACCCTCAATGATAAAAAACTATGTGCTTTTCTCCGTTTAAATATGTCATCCAGGGAAATTGCTGCTATTACTCACCAAAGTATAAGCAGTATAGAAACCGCAAGGACGCGCTTAAGAAAAAAATTGGAAATATCAAATTTGGATCTAACCCTGCAGGAATATCTCAGTCAGTTCTGATTTATTATAAATTCTTAAATCATTGTTTTCCTTTAGCTTACAAACATTGTACGGTGGTTGTACGGGTAATATTAAAAGTTGTATTGTTTTTGTCAGGGTAAATCAACGACTGTGTTGTGACTTTGTAATATTAATAATCCTTGTTAGGAATATTATTTCTATCACCTTTGCCCAGGTTTTAAAATTTATGCTTAATTTATGAAAAATAACAAGAATGTTGTCAGTGATAAAAACCTTGATGATGAAATTCAGGTATTCATTAAAAGGAAGAAAGATGAAAACTCTGCTTTAAGAAAATTATTGCTTGCACTTGAAAATGCAAAAAAACATTCAGGGATACCTAATAAAGCATAATTTACTTTTGTGAAAAATGACACAATCAATAAATAATAAACTCCAGGATAATTTAGCCTCTGATCTTTATACGCAAGAATTGATATACCGTCAATTCGCGCCAAAGATGTATGGTATTTGTCTAAGGTTTGCCGGAAATAAGATGGAAGCTGATGACATCCTCCAGGAAGGGTTTATTAAAGTCTTAACGAAATTAAAAGATTTCAGGAATGAAGGCTCTTTCGAAGGTTGGATCAGAAAAACGATAATTAATACGGCTATAAACTATTATCGCAAAAATCTCAAGTACTCCAAATTCCAGAACATTGATGAATATGAAGTACCAGTTTCAAACTACGAAGAAAATATATTTGATAAAATATCAAAAGAGGAATTAATTGATCTTGTTCACGAATTACCCAATGGTTACAGAACTGTATTTAATTTAAATGTGATTGAAGGCTACACTCACAAAGAAATTGGTGAAATGCTGAGCATTTCTGATAATACTTCAAAATCGCAGTTGACAAGAGCCCGAAGTATTTTACAGAAAAAAGTATTGGTATTAATGAAGAAAAAAATTAAGGCTCCGTTCAGAGAGATGAAGGTCATTAAAAACGATCATTACAGAAATATTAAGATTGAAAATGAATATTCAAGGGTAGTTAATTATTAAAAAAAGTTTGGAAAATTAAATTTTATATATTACTTTTGAGATCAAATAAAAAGCTAACAATTTTCGTTTAATTTTCAGTTTAAAGTTGTTTTTTTATTTTGTAAAATATTTGTTCTTTGCATAAAGACTTAAAAGTAAGGTGTCTTTCCTTAATTGGTTTTGGTTAATAATTAGGTTTATTCTTTTCCTTTCTTAAATTGCCTTACTTTTAAACCGATGGAGGCTTAAACCTTCATCGGTTTTTTTATTTCCACTTTTACCTATCCAGAATAACCTTCATTTCGACATTTTCCTTACCGGTAAGGTAATATTGGCAAAAATTAAATCCTTACCACATATAATGTAAAGCCTACGGAACTGTTTCAGAGAAAATAAAAAGTTCATTAAACTATAAATTTCAGACAGACTGAAGAACTTCGGAGAGTTTTTCGATATCTACGGGCTTGGTTAAATAATTATTCATTCCTGCTTCATAACTCTTTTCTTCGTAATCTTTAAGAGCATGAGCCGTAAGAGCTATGATCGGTATATTAGGATTTCTGACATTTTCTTCCCCTTTTCTGATAGCTTGCGTAGCTTCAATTCCATCCATTTCCGGCATTTCGATATCCATTAATACTGCATCAAAATCTTCGACAGCAAGAATTTCCAAAGCAATTCTGCCATTGTTGGCAATTTTCGAAGAATGGCCCAACCGATTAAGAAAAGCTGCAATCACCTGCGAATTCAGGAGATTATCCTCTGCCACCAAAAGATGTAACTTTTTGTTTGGGATGGACAGTTTTTTATTTTTCGTGACAGATTTATCTTTATCAACCTTAAGGACAACATCAAATTTAAACTCACTGCCATGACCTTTATCGCTTTGAACAGATATTTTACCACCCATCAATTCGACAAAATATTTGCTGATGGTAAGGCCCAGACCGACACCACCGTACCTTCTGGTAGCCGTATTATCTACCTGGGTAAAGTCCATAAAAATCAGCTTTTGTTTCAGCTTGGAAATACCAATGCCAGAATCCCTTACTGAAAAAATCAAATTCACATTGTCCGAATCGGATGATTCTTTTGCCAATTTTACCAGAACCTCTACAATACCCTTGTCAGTGAATTTTATTGCATTGCCGATCAAATTATACAAAACCTGTCTCAGGGCATCCGGATCTCCTATTAATGATCTCGGAATATTTTCAGCAATTTCAAATGATAATTTTATATCCTTGCTTGAAGCATCGAGGTAGTAAGCATTTATAACTGATGTTATTAATTTGGTTAAATCAAAAGATGAAAACTTCAATTCCATTTTACCGCTCTCTATTTGCGAATAATCAAGCACGTCTTTAATAAGTGCGAGCAAATGTTCTGAAGAATCTTTAACCCTTTTGAGGTTCATTTGATGATCATTATCAACATCGGTTTTAATAGCCAGATCACAAAATCCGATGATGGCATTTATGGGAGTCCTCACTTCATGGCTTATTGTAGCAAGAAATCTGTTCTTTGTTTCGTTTGCGAGTTCGGCCTGTTCCTGTGCAAATCTCCTCTGTTCGTTTTCTTCATGTAATCTTTTTGTCCTTTCTTCCACCCTTCTTTCCAGGTTTGAATTGAGCAGAAGCAGCTCCTCATTTTTCTTCATATTTAACCGGTACCTGTTCCACAGGATGATTACAAGTGAAAAAGCAAGAAGGGTAATAAAGATAATGACATTGCGTATATTCTTTTCCTTTGAAAACCTCAGCTCTATATCTTTTTCATTAATGACTTCCTGGCTTTCCTTTTCACGCATATCATGACTCAATTGGAGCAGGGAAATCTTATTACTTGTTTCTTCATCAAATAATGAATCCTGAAGTTCAGAACTTTCAAGGTAATATTCAAGTGCTTTTTTATAGTCGGCCAATAAGGTATAGGTTTGTGACAATTGTTCAAGTGTCTCTCTCTGTACCCTTAACAATTGTATTTCTTCGGCCAGTGCTTTACTTTCAACAAAATACTGGATGGCCAATGACAATTTCCCCGATTCTTTATATGCAATACCAATATTTTTCAGAGTAACCGAAATTTGATTTTTATCCCCTATATTACTGCTGATGGTCAGGGCCTGCTTGTAATATTCTATAGCTTTATCACTTTCTCTCAGAGACCGATGAACATTTCCAATATTATTAAGAATGCCGCCGGGATGCTCACCGTTATACCCTTCCTTCTGAGTCACATTCAGGGCTTTTTCATAATATGACAGGGCCATGGCATTATCATTGTCGTACCAATAAATGTTGCCGATTGATAATAGGGCATTTACAGTATTTATCAGGTCACCAGTTTCGTTGCTAATATCAAGGGCACGTAAATAATTTTCGAGGGCGATTTCTTTCTTTCCAAGGTTCCGGTAAACCACACCTGCATTTACAAGTGATGTAGCAATCCCTTTTTTATCCCCTGATTCCTCATAAATATTTAATGCATTCAAATGATATTCGAGGGCTTCAGGGTAATTGCCAAGCACTCTGCAAATCTTACCTATACTGTTGGAACATTTTGCCAGGCCATCACGGTTTGATATTTGCTTAAAAATATTTTCAGCCTCAATAAAATAATTAAATGCCTTTACATTCTCGCCTTTCTGCCTGTATCCATCAGCAATCAGATATAATGCCTTAGCCTGCCTGTATAAATCTTTCACAGACAATGACATTTCAAGGGCATTCTGAGCCAGTTCAAGGGTCTTTTGAGGATTCTGATTAAGATAACTTTCAGATAAGGTTAAATACAAATCTATTTTCTCAAGCCCGGTGCTGGTCATAATTTTTAATTCCAGTGAATCACCTGCAGACCGGGAAGCCTGTATATAATTATAACAACAGGTATAAATCAGTATGAGGAGTAGAGAGATAAAGTAATTTTTCAATTGTCAGGAGTTAATTTATTCTCATTCAAATTGTTTAATTATAATACAAGATCTTTTTAGAGGATTAAACGAGATATTTATAAATTGGTTTGCAAACCAAGCTATTTTCTATAACAATTTGTAATAATAGCCACTTGCAGAATTATGATTAATTGCTAATTTTGCCGCCGTTCGATGATTATGAATAGGTTTATTGGATTATAACTCAAAAAATCATAAATCCTAAATCCTAATGAGGTCCCGTAGCTCAGTTGGATAGAGCAACAGCCTTCTAAGCTGTGGGTCGCGCGTTCGAGTCGCGCCGGGATCACTTCCTTTTATTGACCTTTATATTAATCCGGCGTGGCGAGAAGTTTATCCCGCCCCGGGTCGGATAGTGCGCTAGCTGGCGGGAAGTCGCGCCGGGATCACTTCCTTATATACTTATCAATTCTATGTCCGGCGCGATGAGAAGTTTATCCCGCCGCGGGTTAGCTTCATAAACAGCAGGCAAATATTCTCAATAAAATAAATTCATTTTTGAAAAGAGTTTTTAAATATATAATCATAGTATCTATTAATTATTTCGTAAAATATTGCCCACGATTCGAAATTAATCCCGTAATTTTATCTCGGATTTTAGAATTCACTGCCTTAATAATTTATAAATCAGTAAATTAAAATTTATATTATGAAAAAATCATTTTTAGCAGGATTATTAACATTTGCCTGCATTGGTCTGTCAATTTTGACCTATTCCCAACCCATCAACTACAATCCTGATGGCACGGTTCCTTTCGATTCAAAGGTAATTCTGGGGAAGCTCGACAACGGGTTAACCTATTACATTCGTGAAAATAAATACCCCGAGCAAAGAGCCGAGCTTTATCTCCTTGTCAATGCGGGTGCAGTGCAAGAGGATGAGGATCAGAACGGTCTGGCTCACTTTTGCGAACACATGGCATTTAACGGTACGAAGAACTTTGAGAAGAAAGAAATTCTGAATTATCTTCAATCAATTGGCATGAAATTCGGCCCTGAAATCAATGCTTTTACCAATTCGGATGAAACCAATTACATGCTGCAAAAGGTTCCCACAAACGATCCTCATAATATTGATACTGCATTGATGATCCTTTATGACTGGGCAAATAATATTTCATTTGAGGACACGGAAATTGATGCGGAAAGAGGCGTTATCCATGAAGAGTGGAGAACGGGCCGCAGTGCTATGTTTCGTATGATGCGCGAAGCAAACAAGACCCTGTTCAAAGATTCGAAATACGCAACCCATGATGTAATCGGTGATGTAAATCTTATTGACACTTTTCCATACGATGCCTTAAAACGCTTTTACCGTACATGGTACAGGCCGGATTTGCAGGCTATTATTGCAGTCGGCGATTTTGACGGAAAACAAATGGAACAAAAAATCAAGGACCTTTTTTCACAGGCTCCAAAGCCGGTAAATGCTGTCGAACATACGCCCAATCCGGTTCCCGATCATAAGGAATTGCTTGTCACGGTGCAAAAAGATAAGGAAGCACAATATTCAATGATAGAACTGGTTTACAAGCACCCTCCGGTTGAAACAAAAAACATGGGATATTACCGTCAAACAATATTACAGGGACTGATTAACAGCATGATGAATTCCCGCGCACAGGAACTCCTTTTATCCCCTGATCCACCTTTTGTTTACAGCTATACTGCCTATACAAGCATGGTGAGAAATAAGGATGCTTTCCTTTCATTTGCCGTCGCGAGAAATAATGAGATGCAAAAAGCACTCAAAGCTTTGTTTACAGAAAACGAAAGGGTGAAGCAATTCGGGTTCACACAAACTGAGCTTGATCGTGCTAAAGCGGATTACCAGAGGAATATTGAAAAACAATTTGCCGAACGCGAAAAACAGGAATCCGACAAATATGTGTGGATTTATTATCAGCATTTTCTTTCTGATGAACCCACACCCGGAATTGAATTCGAACTTGAATTTAACAAGCAAATAATGACCGGTATCAATCTTGACGAAATCAATAAACTAAGTAATGGTTGGATTACTGACGAAAACGTCGTTGTTGCTTTAATGTCGCCTGATAGTCCGGATATTTCGGTTCCAACTGAAGCAGAGGTTTTTGAAATTATTAATTCGGTAAAGGCGGAAAAAATTACAGCCTGGGTGGATAAAGTCAGCGACCAGCCGATGATAGCAAATGAACCGATGCCAAAAGAAGTTTACAAAACATCCAAAAACAAGGAACTTGGTACAATTGAATGGAAATTTGAAAACGGCGTTAAAGCAGTTCTTAAGCAAACCGACTTTAAAGAAGATGAAATCCTTATGACAGCATTCAGTTTCGGAGGCGAATCTCTTTATGAAATCAAGGATATTGTTTCAGCAGAAACTACAGTAGAACTGGCTGAAGAAAGCGGACTCGGTTCATTTAATAAAATCGAACTGGATAAAAAATTAGCCGGAAAGATAGTCAATGTCAGCCCGGTTTTATCGGGAACGGATGAAGGATTCAGGGGAAGTTGTTCTCCGCTTGATCTGGAAATTCTCCTTCAGGAAATTTACCTGTATTTTACCTCTCCGAGATTTACGGATGCTGCCTTTGAAAGCTACATAGCCCGTATGAAAGGTATTTTGGATAACAAGTCTGCCGATCCTGAACAGGCTTTATGGGACACAGCTATGGTGACAATGGCAAATTATCATCCCCGTGTCCGACCCTGGACATCGAAATTGCTTGATGAGGCTGACATCAATAGGAGCAGGGCAATTTTTAAAGAAAGATTTGGCGATCCGGGAAGCTTTACTTTTTATTTTGTCGGAAACATCAATCCGGAAACTGCAAAGCCTCTCATGGAGAAATATCTTGGAGGACTACCCAAAGTTACACGTACGGAAACCTGGAAGGATAACGGTGTAAGACCTCCTGAAGGTAAAGTCAGCAAAACCATCCTCCGGCACATGAAAGACCCCAAAGGAACGGTATATATTGAATATACAGGCACAACCGATTATGATGATTTTCAGTTGAGGCTTAATTTTTCAGCTTTGGCCGACATTCTTGAAATCAGGTATGTAGAGACCATAAGGGAAGAAGAAGGCGGAACTTATGGCGCAGCCGTGATGGATAACCTTATGAAATATCCTTATGAATCATACAAACTAACTATATTCTTCGATTGTGATCCGAAGAATGCAGATCACCTGAAAGAGATTGTGTATAAGGAAATCGAAAAACTGAAGACCGAAGGGCCGGCAGAAAAGGATTATACAGGTGTGAAAGAAAACAAATTAAAGACCTATAAGGAAAATATCAGGAAGAACCAATACTGGCTGAACTTTATAAGGAATCATGATTATATGCAAACGGAAACTTCAGAATTGCTGAAATACGAAGATTACGTGAACAATCTGACCATCGAAGGATTGAAACAGGCTGCCAACCAATTCTTTAAGGGCAATGTTGTTGAAATTTTACTGTTGCCTGAAAACATGGAAGATGATGACGAAAATCCTATGATGAAGAACAATTGAATTAAGAATAACGAACTACCGGGAAATGGTTAAAAAATACTGAACTCAGAACACGGAACACAAAACACTGAACCCGGAACACGGAACTCAAAACCCTGAACCAGCAACAAGTAACCAACAACCAGTCGGCAATGAACAGGCGGCAAAGTCACACCTACAACTCAAACCCACCTCCATGTCGAAGCGAAGCGAAGATCCCGCCAACGGCGGGGCTCCCAGCTCCACGCTCATTTTCATGCTCTACGATGTACATATCTATTTCGCCTTTATTCTTGGCCTCAATCTTCCCGCGATATGAGCAGGTGAATTGATCTTTTATCAGATTATAGGTAGTACCGGAAATATTTACCTGTCCCGGAATACCGCTCGATTCCATTCGGCTGGCTGTATTAACGGCATCGCCCCAGATGTCGTATGCGAATTTATTCTTGCCAACAACTCCTGCAATTACAGGCCCTGTGTGTATTCCAATCCTCAGTTCCCAATAATCCTTTCCACTGGCTTCCCGTTCGGATTTCAACTTTTCCATGTATTCCTTGATTTCCAGCGAGGCTTTTACAACATCAACCGGATTGGTTTGATTAGTCACAGGTATTCCACCGGCACACATGTATGCATCTCCAATGGTCTTTATTTTTTCAAGATTGTGTTTGTCAATGATCCTGTCAAACTCCATAAAACACTGATTAAGTTCCTCAACAAGCTCTTGCGGTGTAAGCTTTTCAGCTATTTTCGTAAATCCTTTGAAGTCGGTAAACAAAACTGAAACGGTATCATAATGCTTTGGCGTAGCCGACCCTTTCTGTTTTAATTCTTCAGCAGTTTCATAAGGCAGGATATTTAGCAGCAGCTTGTCCGAACGCTCCTTTTCATCTTCAATGATCTTCTTGGTTTTTCTAACGTATTTGTACCGGTTGAACAATCCAATGACCACGATCAGGAGAAGAATCCCGGTAAGGACTGAGGCATTGCGAATTATTTTTTGCCTTTTGATATCGAGTTCCTGCAAGGCTTTATCCTTGGTAAGAAGATCAATCTGTCCCTGTTTCTTTTCAAGGTCAAAATTTAAAGTCATCGCCTGCAATCGTTTATCCATTTCGGCATTGTATAAAGTGTCCTTAATGCCTGTGAACAAAGTCTGGTACTTAAAGGCATTTTGAAAATCGGATAATTTGAAATAGGAAAGAGCCAAGCCTTCATAAGCATCTTTGAGTTCATAATCAGCCCCGATGTTTTCTGCGATGGACCGGGCTTCCTGGTAAGTTTTAGCAGCAGAATGAAAATCCTCCTTCATTTCATAAGTAGTAGCGAGACCAAGCAGCGATTGTGCCATTTCAAGTCTTGCATTGAGGCTTTTTGCTTTTTCAAAAGCTTCCTTTTGTTTTCTGATTGCCGTGTCGTAATCTTTGCGCTTGGCATACACTTTTCCAATATTATTCAAGGCATAGGAAACATTCCCGCTTTGTGATTTTTGATATGCAACAAGGGATTTGTCGAAATAATACAGCGCCGAATCATCCTTATCCCTTTCGAGATAAATTTCTCCAATATTTACAGATGAGGTTCCAATGGCGTCATTATCCCCAAGTTCTTCACTTAAGGGTAAAGCTTTTAAATAATATTCAAGTGCCAGATTATGGGTTGCTTTCTTATTGAAATAAACTGCCCCAAGATTTACCAGCGCAGTCGCTATCCTCAGTTTATCATTGATTTCCTCCGAAACACGAAGAGATTCCAGATAATTGACAACTGCCTTGTTATCATCTCCCTGGTTGAAATAAATGGCTCCGATATTGTTCAGCATGTTGGCAACCCCTTGTTTGTCATCGATTGAATCGAATGTAGCTTTTGATTGTTGCCAGTAGTTAATGGTTTCAAGGTATTCTCCCTGGAAATAATAACTCATTCCAATATATTTCAGCGACAATGCCACATCTTTTTTCGATCCCAGCCTTTCCGCAATTTCCTTAGCTTCCATGCCGAACCGGATTGATTCTGCAGGCGAGGCTCGGGAATAATATTTACTGAGAGCAATTAAGATATTCACCTTTACAGTATCCTCCTTAGCCGATCCCAATAAGGTTTTCAGGCTGTCACCCGGATTGTTTTGTGCAAGGATTAATGCAAATTGAAAAATAATTAAAAGGCTTAACAGAAATCTTCGCATTATTACCGCATTTAATCACTTAAGTGTTTATCACAATACCTGAAAAATCAATAATTCAAGATCAATCATGTATCCTGCCTTTCATGACAGGAACTTAACAAAAAAAAGAGGGATTTGTTAAAACCCCTCCCTTTTATATGATTTTCTAAAATTTGTTATTTTCTAATAATCCTGAACAATTTTTGTTCGTCAATAAGTTTCAGCCGGATAATGTAAACACCGGATTTCATCACTGAAAAATCAATTTCCAGTATTGATTCTGATAGGTCAATTATATATGCAGGGCAAACATTGCCAAAAAGGTCATAAACGATAACATCCTTACCTGTAACCATTTCTTCACCAATGTTAATATAAACTTTATCCGATGTCGGATTGGGATAAGCAACAAAATCCTGAAGCTGAATAATCGAATCTTCATCAGGATTGATCAGTTCCGATGATTTATTGCATTTTGCAGATGAGGAACTGGCATTCGATGCAGTTGATGATTTATGATTGCCATTCCAGCTTTTTACTGACCAGGTTAATTTATTTCCATCGAATCTTGCATCCCAGGTGCCTGTTCCGGGCATAAATAACTCCGGTTGCATACTGTTTTCGAAATAACCCTGACCAGTCAGTTTATTATCCGGTCCAATAGGGACAAAAACAGGAGTAGCATTGTCATTTTGATAGGCAAAATGAGCAATGTAAGTAAATCCGGCATTATCCGGTGGTATTTGTTCCACACAAATCAGGCTTGTCTTTACATTCTTTGTACCCGGCCCATAAGGATTTACATAAAGTGTCCCATTGATGACGGTAAAAGTATAATTATTTGCACTAGCCGCCGGTATGATCTGATAAACACCGGCAGAACCGGCATAAGCAGGACTCAGGCTAAAAGTTAGTGAAGTAACTACTGATGAATTTTCGCCATTGACAAATCCGCTGAAAGTCGCTGTAAAAGATGGTAACGGCGATCCCTTGTCTATAACTTTGTTGTCTGCTTTCACTGTTGCGATAGCTTGATTTATGACCAGGATTCCATTGGTACTTCCCGTATAATTTTGTTCATTCGTAATAGCTGTAACGATGTATGAACCGGCATCTTTTGGATTGCCCGAATAGGATACTATAACCGATAATCCGGTAGGCACTGTAGTAACTGAGGCAGCTTTGATTGTCCCATCATAGGTATGATCAAGGTCTCCAAGAACTAATGTCGCATCTGCCGGTTGAATAATTAAAGTTGCCACAGCCGATCCCAAATAATTCAGATCATTGATTGTGGCTGCGACGTTGTAAATCCCTGCATTCACAGGTGGAATTGTGTCGCCATTAAAAGTAAAATCAACATTAAGGTCTGGCGGTACTGTCGAGACGACAGGTAACTTTTCATTTCCATCATAGATTTGTGTGAGACTTTCTTCGTTAAAAGCAATTGTTGCCTGTGCTGGCGTAATAGTCAGAATTCCGAGACCATACGACACATTGAAGTTATTCGTAAGAAATCCTCCCGGTACGATCAAATGCTGACCAACGGTATTTCCGGTAATCAAACTGATTGACCGGAGGTTAATGGTTCCCACAGAATCGCCGGCAAGAATGGCAATGTCACCCTCCCCTAAGATCACGATGGTTTCGTTGTTGCTGTTTGCATTGATTGTTGTGGCATTTACAAGAGCCGTGGCATTGACCAGGGCAGTCGCGTTTACCAGTGCTGTCGCGCTGATCAGGTTACCGTCCTCATCGTAAGTATTGACCAAAGCCGTTCCATTTACAAGAGCCGTGGCATTGACCAGTGCTGTTCCATTCACAAGGGCCGTGGCGTTAACAAGCGCAGTAGCATCAAGTAATGCCTGTGGATCTATCAGTGTGCCATTCACAAGAGCAGTAGCATTAACCAGTGCCGTGGCTTCTGAAATCAGAAAGCTCTTATTTACCAAAGCTGTAGCATCCAAAAGCGGTTCGCCAAATTCATTCACCAATGCCGTTGCATTTACAAGGGCAGTTGCGTTGACAAGTGCAGTTGCATGCATCTGTTGTAATGAAGATGTAATGGCTTCCTGATCCGCCTCAGTTATTACTACATTGCTGTCCGGATCAATGGTATTGTTATTGAAAAAATAGGTAAAATCAATGCCCGAAACAGAATCTCCATAGACAAATGTTGTGTCTTTTGGCTGAATCAACAGCTCCATTTTTTCAATCGAAAGCAAACCGTTAATAAAAACAAAATTGTACTGGTTCAATAAAGCAATGTCAAGTGTATCGGTTGCGGTAATTGCGCTTTCGGGATTGAGGGGATCGCCCGCAGAAGGCTCTATTTCCCATAATCCCGTATTACTAAGCGAAGTGGCAACGGTAGTGAATGGGATATCCTTAATTCTTGTTATCCTGTTTGCACTGATCCCGCTTGAGTCAATCGGCATACTTCCATTTATGCTTTCGATGGAATAGTTTGCAGTAAATTCGGGAAGTATTTCACCATATTTTTTTGACTTGTCATCAATGGTAATGAGAACCGTTTCTTTTGTGTCGAAATACAATGGATTGGAAAGCCCTCCATCTGATCCGTTTGTTCCGTCCATAGGTGGATTATAAACCTGTATAGGATTGTACAATCCGGTAAATTCAGGAACTGTGCCTGTGAGTGTCGTACCATTAACGATGGCAGTACCTGATTCAAGAGGCACACCACTAAAATAGATTACAGAACCATCGGTAAAATAATTTCCGGTTACTGTAATTTCTATGGGTTGATCTCCGGGAACAAAGGTTGTATCATATTGAAGCCCGGTTAAGTAGGGCGAAGGGTTAGCCATTATCAGTAATGCTGCATCTGCCTGAATAAATCCGTATCCGGTCGAATAATCAAATCCCGGTGTATTCATGTCAAGGGCTGTATTTACCAGAGTGGCTTTTATTTGATCGGGTGAAAATGCATCTCCATAAAATTTTGATCTGCCTTCCATGATCAATGCTGCAACTCCTGCTGCGTGGGGCGCAGCGGCAGAAGTGCCAAAAAAGTTTGGAAAAGGATCGCCGTCAATGTTCACACCACCCAACTCAACTGTGGTATTAACACCATTAGGTGCGGTGATCTCCGGTTTGTTTCTTACCATTCCATTCACAGGGGTACCGCCAACCGAAGAAAATGAAGCGATTGTCGGGGGATCTACTCCAAAGGGTGGTGTATTGCTGTAAAGTACGGCTCCAACTGCAATCGCGCCTGAAGCATTTGATTGTCCAACCAAAGTGGAGTTTCCAGAATTGTATTCATTAAATGTCAGATCACCGCGAAATACAATAAATTTAAGATACACACTGGCCCCTCCTGAGGCTTTTACAATCATAATATTTGTTTGAGCGCCTCCTGTTGTCACAGTGAATGGCAAAACCTCGATGGGTTGGCCCCCAATATTGCCCCTGTTAAATCCAAACAAAGTGGTTCCATTATCATTGGTCAGGTATATGTCGAGATCGGTTGCGGTATTTTCAGAGCCCGAACCATCATCCCATTGCAGAACTATTGTATAGTTACCTTCACCCAAAGAGACATTCTGGTAAATATCATTACCTCCGCCACCTGCAAAGTTGTGAGCAATACCGGCAATTCCCGGAGGTGTAATTCCATCATAAAAGGTACTTTGATAAGATTTGTTTCCATAGTTACCAGCAGCAGAAAAATAGGTAACGCCGAGGGCTTTAACTTCATCCACAGCTTGAGCAACTTCACCATCCGTGAGAAAAGGCTGAGTAATATATGTGATGTCGTCAATAATGATATCACAGCCTGCCTGTTCCAAATCCCTGATGCCATCGGCAAAATCCGTGGCATTGATAAATCCTGTCCGGAATGCAAGTGTCGCACCAGGAGCAATATCGTGAATGATCTGAAGCATAGCTCTTCCTTCGTCAGTTCGTGTTCCATAGGGATAGTCAAGCAAAACCTCGACAGGATTTGGATTATCCGGATTTACAGTGCCCGGGAGATCACCCTTAAGAACATCATCATGAGCCGGATCGCCAAGTTGAGTATTATAACTATCCGAAATCACACCTATCTTCACACCTTCTCCATTTAAATCAAACCCATTACGCGTGAAATCGGATCTCATAGAAATGTCACCAAGGCTGGTAATAATACCGCTCGTCGGGATACCAGGGTAAACCGGCACTGCATAATTGATATATGCAGTCAGATCGTTTAAAGACAGCAGCACACTGATGGGTATTTTACCAATAATCACATTCATATCCGGATCGGAAACAATGTCGGTTAATCCGTATGAGGAAGTCAGCAAATCAAGTAAAACATTGTACTGACCGTTTATCGGGAAAATTTCAACTAAAACAGTGGTGCCAAAAATCTGAAAGATGTCATTCGATTCAGCCTCTCCGGTAGCAATGAATTTGTTGTAAAGTGAGGTTAACTCCGGGCCGATGAGTGAAATAAGTTTACCTCCTTCAGGAGGTGTATAATAAGGGATTATGTTCTGGTTACTACAGTCAAGAACAGATTGAAAATCAGCAATAGTAAAATTAACTATTAAAAAATCACCTCCTGCCTTAACCTGTGTACTTTGATTTTGCAGGCCTCCCGTGAGTGTATAAGTAATAGTAAATTCACCAGGTTCACCATTTCCAAAACCTGCAGTTCCTGTTAATCTAAATCCGGTAAAGGGATCACCTCCCAGGTTTGGACCCAAATCTATATTATTATAATTCAGGTTGCCTGAAATCACGGTGACAAATACATCTGAATAAGTTCCCGGCAATGCTTCAACTGAATATCTCGCCATGGCTTTACAGTTATTTGTACAACCATTATGTTTCACGCTAAAAACAATGGTATAGCTATTATTACCATTATTGGTCACAGATTTTATAGCCGTTGTGTATCCCTGACCATGGTTCTTGGTTAAATCACAACTGTTCTGGGCTACTATAATTTCAGAGGGTATGGCGATTAATATTAAGCAAGCTGGAATAAATAATAATACTTTATTAAATTTTCTTATAAAGTTCTTCATGTTATGTTGGTTTTAAATTAAGATTCTTTTTTCAGCACAGGGTGTTATTTTGAATGATAGCAATAGTGTGCCAACCTATAGTCCCACTTATTATAAATATTTGCTCTTTTTTAATAAAAGCACATTGTATCAATGAAACAGGAATCTGTTTTATTTATGCCAAACACGTAACAAAATATAGAAGTAAAGTCTTTATGAATTTTACTATTTAACAGGATATTAACAAAGATGCTGAAACAGTTTGATGCAGATTAAATTGATTGAGATTTATTAAATTGATCGGGATAAAAGGGGGGTAAGGGAAATAAGTGACAGGGGTGGCAGCGGCAGGAGCAGTAGCAGCAGGCAATATGCAGTCGGCAGTATGCAGTCGGCAAAGTCACACCCAAAACTCAAACCCAACTCCATGCTCCACGCTCCTTGCAGTACTGTCAGGCTTTCAGTTCCTTCCAAACCAAAGCGCTCGATCCTAAAATTGCGGCATCACCCGGAGGTAATTGAGATGGCAACAGTTTAACTTTATTTTTATAAATGTTCAGCATGTATTCTTCCATGTAATACTTGGTGGGTTCAAAAATCAGATCGTCGGCCTGGGCAAGCCCGCCAAAAAGAAAAATGGCTTCGGGACTGGTGTGAGCGACAGCGTCGGCAAGTTTTAAACCCAGCACTTCTCCTGTATAATCAAACGCTTCCAACGCAATCTTATCCCCTTTTCTTGCGAGTTCATCAATCATCAGTGCTGAAATTTCATTGAAACTCATATCGCGCATTTCACTGGGTTCATTCATTGAGGATAAAAGCTCAAAGACCGTCCGTTTTATTCCCGGTGCGGAAGTGTATGTTTCGAGGCAGCCCTTGCGGCCACAACCACAATCCCTGCCGTTCGGATCAAAAATGGTATGGCCGATTTCGCCGGCAAATCCATCATGACCATAAACCATTTCACCGTTAACGACTATTCCGCTTCCCACGCCGGTTCCAAGCGTGATCATGATAAAGTCTTTCATTCCTTTAGCTCCTCCGTAAATCATTTCTCCAATGGCGGCGGCATTGGCATCATTGGTCAGAACAATCACATTATAACTGAATTTACTTTTAAGGTAATCCACCACCGGCACAATACCTTTGAATTTCAGATTGGGGGCAAACTCTATGGTTCCGTTGTAGTAATTTCCATTGGGTGCACCTACACCCATGCCAGTAATCTCTGTTTTGTCACCGGCCATCGCTACGGTTTCTTTGATCACCCGGGTAAGAGTCTCCATGAATGGATGATAATCTTCTGTTGTATTGGTGGGCATAGAGTTTCTGGCAATTATATTTCCATTCATGTCAACAACTCCGAGTACAGTGTTTGTACCTCCGATATCAATTCCGATAGCTGCTTTTTTCATAATTTAAATTTTTTCTGATTTTAATGCTGAAATAAGAATATAAACCACTGCGCCGAGGGGAACCAAAAATCCAAGCATGACTGAAGTCTGATCTGCTACAAAACCCATCAATGGAGGAATGATAGCCCCTCCAACAATAGCAGTAACCATCAATCCTGAAAGCTCATTCGACCTTTCCGGCATCCGGTCAACCGTCATTGAAAAGATCAATGGAAAAATATTGGCAAATCCAAATCCTATCAATATTATGCTTGCAAAAGTCAATAATTTTATCCCGGTGAACATCATTGCGAATCCAAGCAGGGAAACAATTATGGTGATCATCAGAAATTTCCGGGGCTTGAGGTTTCGCAATATTATTCCTCCCAGAAATCTCCCCAATAAAATCGGAAGGAAAAATAAAGCCCAGCTTACCCATAGTCCAAAGGTCATAATCCCGAATTTTTCTTTCATCAGGATTGGAACCCCTGAACTCATTGATACTTCAGCTCCAACGTAGAGGAAAATGGCGAGCACCATCATCAGCACATAACCGTTTCCTAATAATTTCAAACAGGAAATGAGAGTGGCCGGCCTGGTATTATTTTGTCTTTTTACCGAAACCGGTATCGCATTGAACAAAAACAGATTGATCAGGATCAAAGCCGAATAAATTGGAAACAGTATGGACCAGTCAAGGTTAAAAATCTGCAATGCTAAAGGAGGAAGCAAAAAACCTAAAGACGAGCCAATAGCCTTGATTGATTGGGCAAAGGATAAATTACTCGAAAATTTTCCTTCGGGTGACACATCCCGCATAATCGGGTTACCAACCACCTGCAAAGTTGTAGCTCCTGCTCCGAGCAACAGGATTGAAAACATCAATACTATAAATTTTCCCTGTCCGGCTCCCGCCAAATCAGTGACCGGGCCATACATTCCGTTCAGGATCGGGACAAGCAATCCTGCCAGGGCTATAATCAGGCCCAGGTTCATAATATACTTTTTCCCTTTCCTGTCCTGAAGCAAACCAAGCGGAACGGATAATACACCGAACATAATAAATCCGGAAAATGTCAGCAACTGAGCCTGAAAGTTAGATATATTAAAGGAAACCTTTACCAAACCGACCAGGGGGCCGACAACATCACCAAAGCCCATACAGAGAAAGGCCATGAATATAGGTACGGTTTGAAGAGCATTAAAATTTTTTGAAGATTTGTTCATTTTATATCCTGGTTGATTGAATTATCCTGTGCTACCAAAATAACCCGGTATGAAGTGCCAATACCAGGCCTTATCACATTCTGAACCTCAGGTAAAAAGCTTATCTGACATTTATACCCGGATTTCAATGGATTCTGCTTTACGAGCGTCATTCCCGGAAAACTGTTATCCTTTGAAGCAATAATTGTCACGCTGAAACCACTTTGTGAGACCAATTCAAGTGGAATAGTAAATTGTTCAGGTTTTGGGCTGCCATGCAATTCCGCATCGTTCTGTCCATCAGTTTTTGCCTCCCATTTCGTTGACTTATCATAAAGGTTAAATTCCGTTTCTTCAGAGGCAATATTGATCATACCATCGTTATCCTTCTTTTCAAAATCATAGCCAAATGCAAATCCATTGTTGTAAGCCCTGAAAATAATTTTAAAATGGTGCTCCGGATTCTCCACCTTATTAAGAAATACAATCATTTCGTTATATGGGCTTACCATGAACGATTCATCCTTCAAAATTAAAGTGTCTCCTGTAGTCACCGATCGTGATTCCGATTTAATATAAGATAAATCTTCCGTAAAGTTTGTCTGATCATCCAGAACAACTCCAAGCAATGACCAATCCACAATAATTTCGCTTTTGCGATAAAACAAATACCAGGGCTCGCCATTGTTAAGGTTAAAGTACAGATGGTTCTGTGCATCAGGGGAAGGTAAAGCAAGTTCAGTGCTTGTTTTTATCTGATTGCATGAAATCAGAAGCAGGATTATCAGTAAAAAAAATAAAACTGATTTTTTTATCATTTCACAGGAAATTCAGGATGCTAAAATAAGCAGTATCTGGTTTGCAGTAATAAAATTTTAAGGAAATAATTAATCGCAGAGTTTTTAAAAGATTCTATTAAAATCACTAAGCCGGTTAAATATTCTTCAGGATCAGGATTTTAAGTCGTTCAATGGTTATTGTTTAATCCGGCCGGTTGTTTTGCTTCAGAACATTCAGGATGGAATCGAGGAACTGTTGCCTCTTAAAAGGCTTGGAAATATAATCATCCATACCGGCTTCAATGCATAAATCTTTATCCGACTTCATTGCATAGGCTGTCAGAGCTATGATGGGTGTTCGCCTCCCAATCGTTTTTTCATAATCCCTGATGATCTTTGTGGCGTCATATCCATTCATCACAGGCATTTGAACGTCCATAAGGACGAGATCGTATTTATTGGCTTTAAACATTTCAACTGCAGCTTCGCCATTATCAACCGTGGTGATTTCCCAATCCTGAGACTTAGTGATTGCCTTGATGAGGAACTGATTTGCTTCATTATCCTCAGCAAGAAGAATTTTCACTTTTTTAAACTTTATTTCTATATTTCCCTCGGGTATGTTCATTACCTCCGCAATATTAATACTATTTTTTAAATGTATTGCAAACGGAATTGAAATGATAAATCTGCTGCCACTGCCCTGTTCACTTTCAACCCTGATTTTACCTTCCATCATTTCTACCAGCCTTTTTGTGATCGCTAATCCGAGGCCTGCTCCTTTTATTTTTTTGGTAAGATAATGATCGAGTTGTTTAAAATCATCAAAAATCATTTCGAGATGATCATTGATTATTCCTATTCCTGTATCTTCAACCAACACCTCTGTCCGGGCGAGATTACCGGATTTTTCGCTTTTTACAACAATCCAAACCGATCCTTCTTCAGTAAATTTTATTGCATTGCTTAATACGTTTATAAGTATTTGTTTAAATTTATTTAGATCGCCAAACAGGTCATTTTCCGTGATCCCATCAATATTAATATCAACTTTAATATTCTTTTTTAATGCCGCATCCTTAAAATATCCGGTTGTTTCATTTATCGTCTCATCGAGTCTGAAATCAACAGGATGCAACCGGATCTTGCCCGATTCAATTCTTGAATAATCAAATATATCATTTACAATCTGCACAAGTTGATTCCCTGAATCTTCAATCATATTGAGTATTCTCGCTTTTCTTTCATCTTTTTCCTGGCTCGATAGCATTTCCGAAAAGCCAATAATCCCATTCAATGGGGTTCTTATTTCATGACTCATATTTGCCAGAAACTGGTTCTTAGCCTCGTTAGCCTTTTTCGATTCTTCAACAGCCTTTTTCAGGTTCTCTTCCATAAAGTATCTCTTTTGCTCGAGTGACAGAACTTTGGCAAGAGTACCTATTATATTTACTTCGGTGTTGGAGAATTTTTTTGGAATTGTATCCACTACACACAGGGATCCTATTGTCTTTCCATCAACAATAACGGGCATTCCAAGGTAGGATCGTAAACCATACTTCATAACATTGGGATCAGAATAAAAAAACTCAGTGCCCGTGATGTCCTCGATTATAACAGGTTTATCAACACCCTTAATAGTGGCTTCAAAACATATATGGCCATCGGGTTTATCTATCCGGTCAAGGTCGGCAGGTGCATTATAATCCGACCATGTTATCAATGACCTTGTTTCGTCATCAATCCTGTTATATAACGAACAGGCACAGGGAATAATATCATTTGTTTTTTTTACGACAGTATGAATATTTTGTGTCGGGTCCAAACCCATTTCCAGAAAAAGATGATTAAGACCATTGATTTGATTTTCATGAATTATGTGGGTTGTGATATCATTAAATAAAAGTGTTACATTTTCATGATCTATGGCCTTTACATGAACATCATACCACCTTTGGTTATATTCAAAATAAATTTTGTTTTGAAAGTATTCAAGGGTTTTGAAGTTTTGAGCGTTTAATATTAATTGTTCAGAAATCAGGTTTTTAATTTCCGGTATAGCCTCTGACAACCTGTTACCAACCAAATCATTCCGGCATTTTCCTGATAATTGTTCGTAGACATCATTAACATCCCGAAATATTAAGTCTATAGGTTTTTTATCGGAATTATATTCAATTTGAAAATTGGCAAAAGCAAGTGGAATATTGCTGATCAATTGATTGATCTCCGGCTTTAGTTGTTTGAAAATATCCATTGATAATCTTTATCAGAACTAATTAAAGCAGGAAATTGATATTCGAACCAGGGTTGTATTCTTTTGTATTAATTCCAAATTTAAAAACCCTCATTGGTCTTTGGCCCTTCAGTTCAATCTTATGATCAGCCACTGAAAGTAATGTACCTTCTCGAAGGCCCGCAACATACACATTATTGTTTACTACCATAAATTCTTCTATTCTTTGTTCACGCGACTCTCCTCCATGACCTTCAATAACGGCATCAATATAATGCGGGTTGATCTGAAAAGGAACAAGATTAAGACAGTTCATACTTTCAGGTTCCACGATCGGCATATCGTTGGTTGTCCTCATTGTAGGACAGGCAATGTTTGCACCTGCGCTCCAGCCAAGAAATCCCACACCGTTCTCCACAGCCTCCCTGATGACTTTCATTAATTTTAACTGGTGGAGCATGTAAACCAGATGAAAGGTATTTCCTCCTCCAACTGCAATGGCAAGTGCATCCTTTACTGATTGTGCAGGATCTGTTTCCCGGTGAATTGAATAAATTTCAAAACCCATAGAATTAAATACGGTACTGACCCTTTCCTCATAAGCATCATAAGAGGCTTCCAATCCGTCATAGGATAAAGCAATCCCCGCATAAGGAATAAATAATATCCGTTTCACACCGATACATTCCAGGAATTTTTTTATGTGTGGTTTTGGCCATTCAAGGTACTCTTCACCAAAGTTCGTAGAATTACTTATCAGTAACAATCTCTTTTTCATAGAATTATGTTTATTTTGCATTTTTTTACTCCTAAGGAGTCGCTAATATACACATTCTATCTTAAAACGAACCAATCTTTTTTTGAAATTTTTAAAAAGTGGAAATTTAACCGTTGTGGCAGATAGGCTTTTGTAAAATATTTATAAAGCGGTTTGCCTGAAGTGTATTCTTCTGCAAGAACCTGAGGGTCAATCAAAGAATTCGAAATTTTATCAAAAATTGCCATTTTATTGCCTAGTTTGTTCTGGATGGATTTTGTGTCGCTAATTGCCAGATTATTATTATCTATTACTGCCAGTAATCTGATGGCAATAAATAAATCCTGCCGGTTACTAAGAAAATCAATCAATGATTCGAATAATTCAAGGTTTTTTTTGACGGAGAAAAAACAATAAAGAGGCAATGGTTCCAATTGTTTTCGGATCATTTCATAGTTATCGGACAAGTATTCCAGTTGCCGGTATATTTCGAGAAATCTCTGAAAGTCTTTGGTGATAAGTGCATCCTTTGCTTCCTGTGCAAGAATCTGATACTTTGCCGGAGGATTATACTTTTCTTTCAATTCAACTACAAAATCACGATCAATTTCACAATAATAATTGTTAAGGGTTATTTTTTCAGCAGCATCAAGTACATTTACGGCATTCACATAATCACCTAATCTGACCGATAAGTAAAAGGAGTCTATAACATGATTGAATTCATTGTGCGCTGTTTCACAATATTTTTCGAAAATATCATTGTTGAGTCTTGTAAGATTTTCCTGAATACCGGCTTCATACATCAATCCGTACTCTTTCTGTAAATTAATGCACTGATCGTATATTTTTCTTGCTTCCTTCAACTGGTTCTTTTTTACTTTTACCTCACCCAAACTGCACATATCGTTCAAAACAGGAGAAGCAGCAATTGAAAACAACTCCGCAAGTTCACAATCATATTCAAAATTAGCTTTTTCCTGCAGCTCAATAGCCTCAAGTAATAATTCATAACCCAAATGGTAATTGCCGTTGCTTAGTACAGTCCTGCCATCAATAATTAATTGCTTAAATGTGTTATAGTTAACAGCAGAGAGTATCTGATCATACTGGCTACAGGGTATAATTTGAGCCGGATGAAGCATAAATAATTCATTCACTTTATCAACCAAAACCTTAGCACCTGAATAGTTTTCATTTGATAATTCTGTTTCAGCCTGCTGAAGCAGATTATTATACAAACCATTCCTTGAACAGATTAAACCGTGGTCAATATCGTACTGATAATTGAACCTCTTGATTTTTTGACATATTAATCCTGCATGTTCAAAACATTCAACAGCATCCTGAAATACCCTTTTTTGATTCAATTCATTTCCTCTGGCAATGTACAAAATAATGAGTTTTTCAGACATGCCGGTCAGGTAATCATCCAAAATAATGGATCTGCGATTTTCATCCTGGAATGATTTGGCCTTCGCAATATAATTCCCTGCCAGCTCATAATTCCCCAGGTCAATAGCCTTGTTTATCAGTAACAGGTAAGAATCGTAAATTCCGTAATTTGCCCGTGAAATCAGGATTGTCAGTTCGGTTGGAATGCCAGTATTTTTTGTTGAATTATAGAATCGTTGAGCATTGTGCAACAATCCAAGCGCTGCAAGATAATTCTGGTCATTAATTAAATTTGAAGCTTCGCGTATAAATAAGTCAAATATTTCATTGCTGAACTTTTCAATTAAATAATCGGCATTAACGGCAAAATCAGTCCTGCTGATCATTCGCTTCATATCTTGTTTAAACCGCTGAACCATAACAGCGTTATAATTAATCAACCCGAGATTATAAAAGTAATTGGAATGTGAATGAGTTACTGTTTGAGAATGCATGATAATCTTAGTTGCTGTCTTAACAAAAGCATCCGCATATTGATCCAATGAGTTATTAAAACTCACATTATTAGTTGATTTCAATAAAATTTCAAAATATTCGGTGTATCTTACAAGTTGGTTTTGGAAGTATGCAAGTTTTTGAAAATATCCGGCGAAATCATTATTTTCGATATCCAGATTTTGGACAAATGGCTCATTTGAAACTATCTCATACAGTCTTTCAAGCTCCTTAAGGTTTAAGTAAAGGTCAATAAGTGAACTTCTGCGGGTTTCAATATCGGAAAATTCTTTAAGCACGTGGTCCATTAATGCGACTGAGGCATAATAGTCGTCAATATTTGCTATTTTTTCATCAAATCGTTTTTCTGCTTCATGAGTTGAATAGAACCTTGTTTTTTCAAATTTTAATAAAAACTTTTGCGATTCATCTGGTACATCGAAATCATATTCCATTTTGCACCTGCCGTTTTCATCTAGTGAAATACCTTCGAACCTCCGGTTGTCCACATAATTATTTTCACAAACCAAAATAATATTAAAGTCGGCTTTTTGAGGCATTAACACATCAGAAATGTCGAAACCTTTATAGAAAACATCGCCGGTGCACTTTTGTCCGATCAGGTCAACAGTTATTGTACAAGTGTTTGGTGCGGAATTTTTAATCGAATTATTTAAAGTATATTGAAAGGTAAAGCTGGTGTTATAAAGGCTCGTTAGGTTGTATTTCGCTATTTCCCTAATGAAATAATTGGTTGTTGCATTTTCGGGCCGGGGGGATTCGGAATACCAAAAAATGAAAGAGTTATTTATGCTGTATTCCAATGCTGTTTCAGAAGCATAAGTGATGGAAACTAATTGCAGGCAAAAGACGGTAACTAACCTGACTAAATATTTTCGCACAGGATTAATAATAAATTTCAATTTGCAACATTTTTATTTTCGACCCAATCCAAGTCATTTTATTCATCTAAAAACATCCCGGGGCAAGGGTTTATACGTACGTACTGATTTTGGTTGCAAAAGATGCGATGAAACTGAAGTGCACAAAAAAACGCCTTGTAATTATCAGGCGACTGTGTGCCCGGAACAGGACTCGAACCTGCACAGCCTTGCGGCTACTGGTCCCTGAAACCAGCGCGTCTACCAATTCCGCCATCCGGGCAATTTAGTTTCAGGTTCAAAGTTCAAAGTTTCAGGTTGTCTTACCAAAAAATAACCTGCAACTTTGAACCTGAAACCTTGAACCATTATGTGCCCAGGACAAGACTCGAACTTGCACGTCCGAACGGACACCAGCCCCTCAAGCTGGCGTGTCTACCAATTCCACCACCTGGGCAAAGGGTTTGCAAAAGTAACAATTTTCGAAAACGAACTGTTAAATTAGTGATTTTTTTAATTTACCAATAAAATGTAATTAAACATATTGTGATAATAAGTTATGAAATTGTTAATTTTGCGATGCTCAATAAAAAAAATTCAGCAATAATGAAATTTGTTAAAATTTACGGTGAACAAAATTCAGGAACCATTTATCTTGAATGGTTGCTGAAAAAGAATCTGGATGCTGTTTTGCTTGATTCATACGACTTTGGATGGAAACATCGCATTGCACCATTGGAAGATGAATTGAATGATAAAATGAAGGATGAGGTGGTGTACTTATGTCTTGTAAAAAACCCATATTCCTGGCTGATCTCCATGCACAAGAGGCCATACCATCATGAATCCCTGAAAAAACTTAGTTTTTCCGATTTCATTAAATATTCATACGGTGATTACAAAAATCCGGTAATTATGTGGAATCTTAAAAATTCTTCTTACCTGAAGCTTTCAGGTTACGTTAAGATTCATGAAATTGTAAAATATGAGGATATACTTGCAAAACCTGACGAGCTGATAATTTCTCTTTCAGACAAATACGGATTTACAAAAGATGTTTTCTTCAAAAATATCACCAATCTTCTTACCAATTCTCACGGTGTAAAGCAGCAAAAATTTCATAAAGAATATTATCTTAATGAAGAATGGAAAAGAAATCTGCGATCAGAACATATAAAACACATCAATGAATTCCTGGATAAAGAAGTAATGGACAAACTTAATTATTCCTATCTCCAATATGTTTAGCGCTTCCGATCTGCAGCAGATCCATCAAAAGGGTTCTGATTTAGAGAGTTTGTACCGGCAAATCGAAAATTTTAAAAAGGGATTCCCCTATGCGCATCTTGATAGAACAGCCACCATTGGCGACGGTATAATACAGCTGACTGAAAGCGAGGTCAGTCAAATGGTTTCGTATTATAATGGCCATGTAACTTCCCGTAAAATTATAAAATTTGTTCCGGCTTCAGGAGCGGCAAGCAGGATGTTCCAGACCTTGTTCAGCTTTCTTGAAAAGGCAACAAGCCCTGAGAAAATGCAAGAAGAATTGGCGAATGATAACGGTTTTAATTCTGTTAACAATTTTATATCAGGAGTAAAAGATTTTGCATTCTACAACGATTTGAGGAAAACTATATTAAAAGATGGAGGCAGTATTGAAAAAAAACTGGCAAATAAAGAATATGCAATAATAATTGAATTTCTTTTGACCGGCAAAGGTCTGAACTACGGCAAACTTCCCAAAGGACTGCTAAAGTTTCATGCCTATCCCGGCTTTGAGAGATTTTCATTTGAGGAGCATATCGTTGAGGCAGCCAGTTACGGGCGATCTTGGAATAATGTGGCTTATATCCATTTTACTGTTTCACCGGAACATCTGAAATTGTTCACAAGCGAGGTAGAAAAAGTTAAAAAACACTATGAAGATTTGTTTGGGATAGCCCTGAACTATTCCTTTTCAGTACAGAAACCTTCTACCGATACCATCGCTGTTGATTCAAATAACAATGCCTTCCGGGAGGAAGATGGCAGTTTGTTGTTCCGTCCTGGTGGGCATGGAGCGCTGCTAGAAAACCTTAACGACCTGGATGGGGATATTATATTTGTAAAGAACATTGATAACATTGTTCCCGACAGGCTTAGAGAGCCAACAATTACTTACAAAAAAGCGATCGGGGGACTGCTGATGAAACTTCAATCGAAAACTATTGATTTTTTAAATGAACTCGAAAAGGGAACAACAGATGACCGGTGTAACCAGATAGCCGAATTTGCAAAAACTGAACTTTATATTACTCTTCCCGATTCATTTAAAAATTATAGTCCTGAAAAAAAGAGGGAATTTCTGATCCACTATCTGAACCGGCCAATCCGGGTTTGCGGCATGGTTAAAAACGAAGGCGAGCCTGGTGGCGGGCCATTCTGGGTTAAGAATTCCAAAGGTGAAATTTCCCTACAGATCGTCGAATCCTCTCAAATTGACTCAAAGGATTCTGATCAGTTAAAGATTTTACACACCGCAACACACTTCAATCCGGTTGACCTGGTATGCGGTATTAAAAATTATAAAGGTGAGCCTTTTAATCTTATGAACTATGTTGATCCGGAAACGGGTTTTATATCTGTAAAATCGAAGAACGGGAAAACCCTGAAAGCTCAGGAACTACCAGGTCTCTGGAATGGAGCTATGGCCGACTGGATCACATTGTTCGTTGAAGTTCCCATCATAACCTTCAATCCGGTCAAGACCGTAAATGACCTTTTAAGGCCTCAGCATCAGCCTGAAGGAACCTAACAATCACCAGGCAAGTAACCAGCAATAAGATACCCAAATTGTTGAACCTGGATTCATTATTCTGGTTAAATTGATATCCCTTCAAAAAAACTTTTTCCAATTCAAAAAAATAATTGATCTTTGCACCCCTTAAAGTTAAAAGTAATTGACTCAATTTTAAATTAGTAATTCAAATTAAAACGTATGCCAACGAAAATTAGACTGCAGAGAAAGGGTAAAAAGGGTCAGCCTTTTTATCATATTGTAATTGCGGATGGTCGTGCACCACGGGATGGCAAATTCATCGAACGCATTGGCACATATAATCCGTTAACAAAACCGGCGGACATCAAAATGGATTTCGACCGGGCGCTTTACTGGCTTCAAACTGGAGCACAGCCAACCGATACGGTAAGGGCTATCTTTTCTTATCACGGAGTTCTGTATAAGAATCATCTTGCAAAAGGAATAAAAAAAGGAGCTTTAACACAGGAACAAGCTGATGTAAAATTCAGTGATTGGCTGAAAGAAAAACGGACGAAGATCGAAAGCAAAACCAAACAGGTTGAATCAGATAAAAAAGGTGAAAGCAAAAAGCGCCTTGATGAGGAAAAAAAGGTGAATGAAGCAAGAGCAGAGGAACTTGCCAAAAAACGTGCTGCCGAACTTAAAGCTGAAGAGGCTAAAAAGCATAAAGCTGAAGAAGTTGTAGCTGAAACTCCTGTTGTAGCTCCAGTAGTTGAAGAACCAAAGGTTGAAGATGTTGTGGCCGAAGAATCAAAAGTCACTGAAATTGTAGCTGAAGAACCAAAGGCTGAAGAGGTTGTGGCTGAAGAATCAAAAGCCTCAGAGATTGTTGCCGAAGAACCAAAGGCTGAAGAGGAAGTTACTGAAGAACCGAAGGAAGAAAAACAGGATTAGGTATTCGACAGTCATTGACTGAATAACAAATTAGTTCAGTCGTTATGTATAAGAAGGATTTTTACTTTCTTGGGAAAATAACAAAAACATCGGGTTATAAAGGTAACCTGATGTTTTTTTTTGATGTTGACGACATCACTCATTATCATGATCTCGGAGCCGTATTTATTGATATTGCAGGGGAACTCATACCTTTTGTCATCACAAACTTACAATTCAAAAATAACCGTAACGCTATTGTAAAACTGGAGGATATTACCAGCGATGAACAAGCGATTGCTTTGGTGGGATATGAATTGTACCTCCCGCTTTCCTTCCTGCCTGCCCTTTCCGGAAATAAATTCTATTTTCATGAAGTGAACGGGTTCACCGTTTCGGATATAAACTATGGTATTATTGGTGAAATAGATCACGTTTTTGACCAGTCAGGCCATGCTATTTTTGTTATTCAAGGAAATGGTAAGGAAATTCTGATTCCGGTAACCGATGAATTTATTAAGAATGTTGACAGGCAAAAAAGAACAATTGAAGTCGAAACTCCGCCGGGATTGATTGAAATTTACCTCTGATATTGAGGCGATGAAACAACCTTTTCAGTTTAAAAGATTCAGCATTACCGATGCCAGATGTGTAATGAAAGTAGGCACGGATGCAGTGTTGCTCGGCACTTTGACTGACGTTAGAAAAGCATTAAATATTCTTGACATTGGAACCGGCTCTGGTGTAATTGCCATCATGTTAGCCCAAAGATCCAATGCTCATATTGATGCCATTGACATCCACCAGCCCTCCTGTGAGGATGCATTGGTGAATTTCAAAAATAGTCCCTGGCCCGGCCGCCTGAATATTCATCATTCTTCATTGGCGGATTTTGTTAAGGCAACGAAAACAAAGTATGATCTGATCGTCAGCAATCCGCCATTTTTTGATAAAGGATTAAAGTCCCCATCCGAGGAAAAAAATATTGCAAAACATTCCGGCACTCTTTCATTCGGTAATTTATTGGAGGGAGTTAAATATTTATTGGACCCTATAGGATATTTCAGTTTAATTTTGCCTTATTCCGAAAGGAATAATTTTATCAGCATAGCCTTATCTCACAACCTGTTTCTTAACCGTGAAATCCCGATACTGCCAAAAGCCAAAAAACCAGCTAACCGAATGGTTTTGGAATTTTCGAATTTGAAACCGGAGAAAATTCATTATTCAGAATTGCCTATCCGTGATTCATCAGGCTCTTTTCACGAAAAGTATGTACTACTAACCAATGACTTTTACCTGAATTTGAATTCTAAGCGAATTGATAAATAATTAACCAGTTTCGCTGTGAACTCTAAGAGACTGTTTAAAATTCGATGACATTTTAACAATTACAATTTTACCACTTAACAACCCGCCAAAGTTTAGCCGTGTCCGGCAGGCAGAGGCACTAAGTAACGAAGAAAACACAAAGTTCAGAAAATAAATAACTTTACTTAGTGAAACTTGGTGCCGTTGTGCCTTTCTGGCGATGAAAAATCAATATTTGAATCATTTTTAAACAGTTTCTAAATTAAAATTGAAATTTGGCTGATGTTTAAGTACCTGTCTTTTTTTTGAATTACAGATCAGTCGCATCCCATAAAAACTGCAAATAACAATAAAAAAAATATTTATCTTCGCCGCCGTTTTACAAATAAAATTAATTGTATATGAGAAAAATTACATTGTTGATGTTGCTCTTTTCCATGGCAACATTTAGTTTATGGGCCGGCGGGTACCAGGTAAGGCTTCAGGGACAGAAGCAAACCGGGATCGGCCTTATCGGAACACCTTTCGCCTTTGGAGCAAGCAGTATTTTTTATAATCCTGGTTCTCTGTCGTTCATGAAAGAGGAATACAGTTTATCGGGTGGCGTCAGCGCGATTAATTCCAATGTCATTTTCAGAGAAAAGGACTCGGATTATATTGCCAGAACAAATAATAAACTATCAACACCATTCTATTTTTATGGAGCCACGAAAGTCATTGATGATTTAAGTGTCGGTGTTGGCGTTTATACTCCCTTTGGAAGCTCGACAACCTGGGACGACGATTGGCACGGACGTTATCTGATCCAGAATATTGCCCTCTCAGCCATTTTCATTCAGCCCACGGTTTCTTACAAAATAAAAGACATAATTGGTATTGGGGCAGGATTGAGTATTGTACTTGGAAGTGTTGATCTTAATCAAAAACTACCGGCGCCGGTAAACGGAGAAGTAAATCTGAACGGAAAGAGCACTGCGCTTGGTTTCAATATTGGCGGATATTTCAGGCCAAATGAAAAATTCAACATTGGTATTGACTACAGATCGAATGTGAACATGAAGGTTGAAGACGGAGATACAAAATTCACCAATATTCCCACAGCCCTCGCAAGCGATTTTCCACCAACAGGAAAGTTCAATGCAGAATTACCCCTTCCTGCCAATCTTGATTTCGGATTATCATATCAGCTCACAGAAAAATTTTTACTGGCAGCAGAAATGAATTATGTATTCTGGTCGGCTTATGATTCGCTGATCATTGATTTCAAAGAAAATAACGAAACTCTCCAGGATTCACGAAATCCAAGGGAATACAGCAACAGCTTGATATTCCGGCTTGGTGGGGAGTATAAATTCACCGAAAAACTAATTGCCCGTGCAGGAGTTTATTATGATCCGACTCCGACGAACGAAGACTATTTCACTCCTGAAACTGTAAGCCTGGATCAGTTCGCATTTACTCTCGGATTGTCATATCTGCCGGTTAAAGGTTTGAGCATAGACTTGTCGTACCTGCAGCTTGAAGGCTTAGAATCAGACAAAAATTACTCACCTGAAAATTTTGCCGGTACTTACAAAACCAGAGCTTTTATTCCCGGAATCGGTTTAAGTTATAATTTCTAATCCTTAATATTGAATTTTATGAAATACAGATATATCTTATTTATTGGCCTTGCTGCAGTGCTTTTTGCCTGTCAGCCTGAACTCGATGATTTCAGCACTTCACAGGGAAGCGCCGATTTTTCAACCTATGTTGCACTGGGAAATTCACTGACCGCCGGCTATGCCGATGGCTCACTCTACAGGACGTCACAATTGAATTCCTATCCCTCTATCCTTGCAGAACAATTTAAAAAAGCCGGGGGGGGTAATTTTGTTCAACCGCTTATGAATGGCGAATACGGAATTTTACCGGGTAAATTAAAGCTTGGTTATTCAACCGACTGCCTGGGAACAACGGGCTTGTCGCCTTTGCCAAGCAACGGAGCCCTTGACGCCATTACACCGCTTGGCTACCAGGTTAATAATCTCGGAGTACCGGGTGCAAAATCATTTCATCTTTTAGCCCAGGGTTATGGAGATATGGCTGGAATAGGAGTCTATGCAAATCCGTATTACGCAAGGTTTGCAAGCAGCGCTTTGTCAACTGTTGTTGGAGATGCAATTGCCATGATGCCTACATTTTATACGCTCTGGATAGGAAATAATGATGTACTTTATTATGCAATTGCAGGCGGCGTTGGTGATACCATTACCGGTCAGTCAACCTTTACTTTTGCTATGAATACCATTGTTATGGGGCTTGCCTCTACCGGCGCCAAAGGCGCTATTGCCAATATTCCGGATATTACGGGCATACCTTTTTTTACAACTATTCCCTCAAACGGTTATGTGGTATCCCAAAATCAGGCTGACTCACTTAACATGTTTTTAGGTGGTTATGGATTTCATTATGAAGCGGGTCCTAACTACTTTATAATTGAAGATGCCAATGCTCCGCTTGGATTCAGGCAAATGGTCGCGGGAGAACTGCTGTTACTGACTTTACCGCAGGATTCACTAAAATGCGCTTATTGGGGTGGTTTCAATCCAATACTCCAGATACCTGTTGCAATTCCCGGACAGTATGTTTTGACCAATGACGAAATTTTAAACATTGAAAATGCAGTTGTGGGTTATAATGCCACCATTGAATCACTGGCAAATCAATACGACCTCGCTTATATTGATATGAATGCTAAAATGCAGGATTTAAGCGATGAAATTATAACAAACGGTGTCACTCTCAATGCTGAATTTGTTACCGGAAATGCTTTCTCACTCGATGGCATTCATCTCACTCCGATGGGATATGCATACATTGCAAACGAATTTATAAGAGGGATCAACTCAAAGTACGGATCAACATTACCCGTGGTAAGCTTAACCGATTACCAGTCGGTAATACTTCCATAAATATATCTCCGGCAATAGAGGCTGCCTCAAAAGTCAGAAATCGAAGTCACATTGAGCCTGTCGAAATGTGTATTGGGCTGAAAATAAATCATACTTCGACAGGCTCAGTATGACTGAGGAAACCGAAAAAGACTTTTGAGACAGCCTCAAACCGGCTAAATTTAATGAACCCTGCAATGCCTGAATTGATCTTCGCTACCAACAATCTTCACAAGCTTCAGGAAATTCAACAAGCTGTTGGCAATAAAATAAACATACTTTCCCTTAAAGACATCGGCTGTGATGAAGATATACCTGAAACTGCTTCAACACTTGAAGGAAATGCATCGTTAAAATCGTGGTACATTTATAGTCATTTTCACAAGAACTGCTTTGCTGACGATACCGGCCTGGAGGTTGTAGCTTTAAATGGCCGGCCGGGAGTACATTCAGCCCGTTATGCCGGACCAGGCCACGACCATGAGAAGAACATCGAAAAATTATTGGCTGAATTACAAGGTGTCAGTAACCGGAAAGCCAGATTTCGGACTGTGATCTCATTAATAATGAATGGAAATGAAATAATTTTCGAAGGAATAGCAAACGGAAATATTTCAAATCAAAAACATGGCGATAAGGGATTTGGCTATGATCCGGTTTTCATTCCCGATGGTTACCAAAAATCGTTTGCCGAAATGGATCTGGATGAAAAAAATATTATAAGCCACCGTGGTATTGCTGTACGAAAATTACTGAATTATCTTAAAAGCTATGATAAATAAGCAGATCAATTAGCATTCACTTCTTATATATTCAAGTATTTTATCAGTTTCATCCGGATGAAACCAGTGAATGGCGGAATCTTTTTTAAACCATGTCAGCTGGCGCTTAGCGTACCGTTTGGTATTGGTTTTTATTTGCCCTATTGCCTCCTCCAGAGTGACCCTGTTATCAAGAAAATCAAAAAGTTCTTTATAGCCAACAGTATTTAAGGCATTCAAATCCCTGTAAGCCTGAAGTCCTTTCACCTCCTCCAAAAGTCCCTGCGACATCATCAAATCCACGCGATCCTCAATTCTTTTGTACAACTCTTCCCTCGGCAGGTTCAGCCCGATTTTAATGGTTCGAAAGTCACGGGATTTGGCCTGGTTCTTTCTTAATGCCGAATAGGGTTTACCAGTCAAAATACAAACTTCAAGCGCCCGAAGGATTCGGTTCGGATTGTTCAGATCAACCTTCTGGTAATAATCAGGGTCAAGGGACTTTAATCTTAATTTCAGCGGTTCAATACCATTCTTTTTAAAGTTGTCCTTTAGCTTAGCTCTTAATTCCGGATCGGCATCCGGCAGATCGTCTATGCCTTTGCAAACAGCATCAATATACATCCCTGAACCTCCTGTCATAACTGCGATCGGATGTTTCCGGAACCAGGAATTCAACCATTGAATGACTTCATGTTCAAACCTTGAAATATTATAATATTCACAAACACTGAGATGGCCTGCAAAGTGGTGTTGAACAGCCAGCAACTCCTCTGCCGATGGAGACGCCACGCCGATTTTCAACTCTTTAAATATTTGCCTTGAGTCAGCCGATATTATCTCTGACTTCATTGCTTTAGCTATCTGTATTGAAACTTTTGTTTTGCCCACTGCTGTGGGACCACAGATGACAACAAGAATATTTTTCAGGGATTTTTCCAATTAATGATGAAACCTGAATCAGTAAATCATACGTCATTCAGACCTAATTCAATATAAATTCGCTGCCTTCGGTATCTTCCTTTATGTCGAAAGTATCATCGAGCAAATCAGTGTAATCGTCAATTATTGGTTGCGCTGATTCTTCTTCCTCATCATCAAGGATCAACTGAGGTACGACAGGTTGTTCAAGTTCCCCTTTTTTAAGGGTGCAGCGGGGATAAACCGATTCATCCTTCTGTATATGAACGCTGAGCAATTCAATATAAAAAGTTCGCATGTTCAGGAAATCATACTCATACAGTAATCGCTGATGCGGATCGTCAATGAAGTTCCTTATAAGCGAATCCTTCATAATTGATGTTTCTTCAAAGGGCTTGTTTTTCTCATCAGGATATTCTTCGTTGAGCATATCAATCAGCGTAATTTCCTTTTCCTTATTCCATTTTTGATCACAAATATGAAAGGAAGCAAGTTCCCCGCCGTTCAAATTTGTACACTGCGAAATGATATTATGAAAATCCAGAAATGACTGGTTTGCCTGTATTTCTATATCCCTGACAAAATCATCGTTTGTATCCGACAGCAATCTGAATTTATATACATGCATTGTTCAACCCATTTGATAATTTGCAATAAAAATAAAAAAAATATTAATTAAAAAACTATTTTTCGAACCTGAGTCAATATTTATCTGAAATTTTTATGTTTTTTTAGTAGTAGCTTCAAGTCCTGATTTACGGCCACATTCCAGCATAAAGGCAAAAGCTTCTTCAAAGTCGTTACGTATGTTCCCATCGAGGATCGCTTCTCTGATGGCGGTTTTTATTTCACCGACAATTTTTCCCGGTTTGATATTGAATGTTTCCATGATCAGTTCACCTGAAACAGGAGGCTGCCAGTTGCGCAGCCTGTCTTTTTTCTCAATATCCACCATTTTTTTTCTGACAAGCTTAAAATTATTAAGGTACTTGCTGACCTTTATTTCATTTTTAGAAGTAATGTCCGCCTCGCATAACATCATCAGATCATCAATATCATCACCTGCATCAAATAGCAGCCGTCGTATTGCCGAATCGGTAACATAACTTTCCGCCAGGATGATTGGCCTCAGATGCAGCATCACGATTTTCTGAACATATTTCATCCGTTCATCCATAGGTAGCCTTAGCCTTTTGAAAATCATAGGAACCATTTTGGCTCCAAGAAACTCGTGCCCGTGAAATGACCACCCCGTTTTAACATCGAATTTTTTCGTAGCCGGCTTGGCAATATCATGCAGCAGGGCCGACCACCTGAGCCAAAGGCTGCCGGAGACAAGTGCAAGATTATCGAGCACTTTCAGGGTATGGTAGAAATTATCTTTATGGCCTTTTCCGTTCATTGTTTCTACCCCTTTTAATGCCTGTAACTGCGGAAAGATCAATTGAAGCAGGCCGGACTTTTCAAGTAAAATAAAACCAATAGAAGGTTCGGACGCCAGGATGATCTTGTTCAGTTCATCGGTTATCCTTTCCATCGAAACAATCTTTATTCTTTCAGCATTCCTTTTGATTGCGTTAAAGGTAATGTCTTCAATTGCAAAGTCAAGCTGAGCAGCAAACCTGATGGCTCTCATCATTCTTAAGGGATCGTCGGAAAAAGTCAAATCCGGATCGAGGGGAGTCCGTATTATTTTTTTATGAAGGTCGTTCACGCCATCAAAAGGATCGAGCAGTGCTCCGTAATCTGGCTTATTCAGGCTTATTGCCAGGGTGTTTACGGTAAAATCTCGCCGGTTCTGATCATCCTCTAATGTCCCGTCCTCAACTGCCGGTTTCCTGGAGTCGTGATTGTACGATTCCTTACGGGCGCCGACAAATTCAACTTGCCATACTTCATCGCCCGGATAATTCACCATAGCCGTCCCAAAATTTTTAAATACTGTTACTTTGGTTCTCTTTCCGATTTTATCTGCGAAAATTTGGGCAAGCTTTATTCCGCTTCCAACCACGACAATATCTATGTCGGTACATTTACGGCCAAGGATCGAATCCCTGACATAACCTCCCACGACATAAGCCGGGCAATTTAATTCTACAGCTGCATCAGCCAAAAGCTTAAAAACGGGTTCTTTAATAAATTCTGTCAATCCATTTTTTTATTTTGCAAAATTATCATTAATCATGGGATTTTAAAACGAAAGCAAGAGGAAGAGAGTTAAAAATAATTCAGAATATCCCGGTATGATTTATTCTAATTATTCCGAAAAAGAAATTGCAATAATAACTTGACTTTTATTATTTGTATATATTTGCGTGGGAAAATTATTAATATTCACAATCGAAAGAGCATGGAAGAGTTTGAAAACAAAGAACAAAGCAGTGTCAGAGAAGAAATCTTTTCAAGGACTGTAAGGGCGGGAAAAAGAACGTATTTCTTTGATGTAAAAGCGACAAAGTCGGATGAGCAGTACCTTACGATTACCGAAAGTAAGCGTAAATTTAACAATGACCAGGGTAAATTTTTCTATGAAAAACACAAGCTTTTTCTTTATAAGGAGGATTTTGAAAAGTTTGCCAGGGGATTAAATGCCGCCATTGAATTTATTCAAACAGGTGTGGCGCCTGAAGATCCTGATGCAGAACCGGTGAAGGAAACGCCTGATGAACCTGCGACCGACATTGAGTTTGAAAGCCTCGGTGATGTCAGCAGCACCGAAGACCATGTTGCCGATAGTGAAACGAAAGAATAGTTTCAGAGGATTGATCTTGTTTGGAATCCTCTGACTTTTGCTAAGACCTGTTTAGATGGAAAAAGGGTTCATTGGCTGAGAAATTATCGCTTTGACCTAAGGCTTTTGTCTTTTTCCTTTTACCTTTTTCCTTTTTCCTTTTATCTTTTATCTTACCACAAACCTCCCCGTCCCTGCTACCTTCCCGTCGCTCTTCACTACCGCAAAATACAATCCCTTCGCCCATCCGCATAAATCTTTCCTCGTTTCCTGCTGCCCTTTCCATATCTTTTCGCTGTGAACCCTTTGCCCATAAATGTTGTAACACTCTAACAGCATATTGCTGTGATGATCGGTGTTTTGGAAGGCAAGGGTTATTTCCGTTTCGGCAGGGTTGGGGTAGGCGGTGATAGGAATGATCGCAATAAAGTTGTAGTATTCCTCCGGTGAGGGGATTTCCTCAGCGCCTGTCCATACCAGGCAATCCGATAAATCTATTGTGCCCGATTGTATCGGCTCCGGGCAAAGACTGTCGTATGTGTAGGTGTTGGTGTCGAAGGGAACCGGTTGGAGATTTTCGTCAATTTTATAAAGGTAAATATTCTTGTCATTGTTAGTTTCCTTAATTGTCGAGGCAACAACAAAATTATTATCGGATGATTTTATAAGGCTTGGAATTCCAATAACATTTGGTCTGAGTTGAAAATTAAAAAGATTAGCAGCTGTGTCTATTTTGAAATCTGCAACATAAAAATTGGAGTAAACCGGTTCATAAAAGCCTGTAGCTAGAAAAGTAGTGTCATTTATCTTTGTCACTTCACGCATATAATTTGAAATTATACCTGACCCAATTTGATCATTATAAATCTGATTATAACCAACTTCTTCACCTTCTGTGTTATAAAACATCAATAATGAATTACCATCATTACCCACTCTTCTTAATCCTACACCCATGATAATTGAATCGTTAAGGGGTATTGAATAATATGCATCACCAAACACTGAATCAAGTTGGTAAAAAGGCAATATCCATTTCTCATTGAAAAGACTGTCTATTCCGATAAACAGCGGACGCAAAAAGTAATGTGTTGTATCACTCGGAAAAGGCCAGTAGCAGAAGCCTGAAATATAATATTCATTGTTATGCTCCATTAAATCATACGCAATTGGTTCTGCGATCCAGGGATAATTGTCCTTTGATGCATAACCTTTTTTCCATAATACATCACCATCGGTGTTCAGGCACTGCAGGAAAATTTTTTCAATTTCAAGTTCATCATCACAAACTTCTAAAACGATTATTTCATTATTCTCATTTACTATTACATCCATTGCACCACCCTCATCTAATTCATCATCAACCAATATCCTGCACCATTCTTCCTCGCCACAGGGATTAAATTTTGCAACAAAAGGCCATGTTACATCATTGAATTTTACTCCGGCAACATATCTGTTTCCTTCATTATCCATGGCAACACTCCACCCCTGCAATGAAAAAGTATTATGATGTATAATTTTATCCCAATAGAGGTCACCATTAACATCAGTTTTCACATTCCAGCCTTCCCAATTCTGCGATACCTCAACCACTCCTTCAATGTAATATCCCTTGTCGTAAAATTCAATAACGTCTTTGGCTCCTTCAGCTCTATTTGATAAACCAATATGCACTTCCCAATCCTGATTCTGTGAAAAGACAAATAAGTTTGTCAGAAGACTAATGATCGTAAATAAAGTTTTAGTTTTCAAAATCCCTTTTGGTGTTGGTTGTAATAATCAAAAAGCTTCATTATCAGTATGGCGCTTTCGGAAATTTCAACCGACAGGTCGTCCTTCAGCCATTCCAGTACTTCCAGTATGTGTGCAGATAGCGGATTATGCGGTTCCCAAAGGATTTTGATTGCACTATGTTCCAGGAAAATGTACTTGTCGCGGTTATTGGCAAGGCCCGGCTGCCAGTTTTCGAGGTATTCATCGGTTTGCTTAAACAGCTTACGCATATCTTCGCCGTCGAGCCAGCCAATGCCCATCACCCTTTTCATCACCAGTAAGTTTTTATCAAAACTTACAGGCTGGATTCTGAAAAAACCCGGTTGATCATCAGCCGAATAAGAATATACAATCTTTCCCTCGCTGAACTTCACATCCGCAATCGGTGTCGTCCAGTCCTCATTACCTCTCTGGGCAACTGCAAAAACAGGAATCATAAAGAGTATAACCAGGTTTCGCATATTCTTAAGCGTTAATGTTTCTCAAAAATACATTAATAATCTGAAACAAAAAAAATCCCCCTCACGTTCTGCGAGGAGGATTTTAAAACTATAATTTTGATAATCCTTGTGTTATTCGCTGAATTTATTGCACCACAAACCGTTTAACCTTCCCGAAATTATCCGTTCCCAGACGCAATAAATAAACTCCCTTCGGTGCATGCGACATATCGAAATCATAACGGTAATCGCCATTAATATTAGGAACCCTGTTTTGAATTACCGTTTGCCCCTGAATATTATGCACGGAGACTAACATAGTTTCAGTTATATGTTTGGCGCTGAAACTAACTTCAAACCGATTATTTCCGTCATTGATCAGAATAAGCTCATTGGTTTCCTGTGCATTCACGTCAATGCCTATTCCAAGTATAATGTTAACTACATAATCCTCCGTTTCTCCGAACATCGTTTCTTCGCATGGATCGGAAGGCACACTGGCATTGTAATTGGCTTTTGCCCTCAGAAGATGCTCACCCAGGTTTGCATTGGCGGGAACCGTGAGAGGCATGGTTTCGGTGTAGGTTCCGGCAACCTGTCCCGGTGCAATTACATAATCATTTACCACAATCTCACTATCCTCAAAAGTGAAATTATCGTTAAAATCTATCCAAACCTTAATATACACATTACCATAACCCGTTGTGATGGTTAAATCATGCACATCACCCTCTTCCAGATCGGTTGACATATTGGTGTAGTTTCCGTATCCGCCCGGATTGCAACCGGTGAAGTTGCTGATGGTCCCCAACTGGAAATCAAAGATACCCACACCCTGTGTACACAGCAGTTCGGGCTGGCATAAGCTGTTGATGATGGTGGCGGTAATTGTGTCGTTTGCGGTATTACCATCACCCGGCAACGAAGTGGTGACCTTCAGTTCATGATATCCGATGACAGAAAGGTCGGCAGTGGCTGTGAAAGTATAATCCAGAGTTGATTCCATCGCAAGAGGGCCGCTTACCTGCTCCGTAACAGGCGTTCCTTCATCGAGGATAAAGGTCACATCAAAATTTGATTGAGTCAACGCTCCAAAGTTTTCAATGGTCACGGTCACTGTTTCGGTTGAGGATAAATAAGTACCCGAAACCGGCTCAATAATGGCATTAACCCCGAGGTCGTTCGCAAACAAATGCGAAACCTGTTTGGAAAGTGTATCATTTTCGATGTTTTGATCAGCGGCAAGTATGGTGCTTGTCCTGATCAGGTATGTTGTTCCCGGAACTGAGAAATCTCCCGGAGTTAAAAAGGTATATTGAACATCCGTGTTGCTTGCCAGGTTTCCTGTAAAGGTTTCATTTACAACAGCCCCATCGTCTATCTGGTAATTTACCGGAATTGAAACCTGGGCAGCAACTCCATAATTCCTGATGGTGACAGTTACCGGTTCTGCATTACTGAGAATTCCGTTTACCGGCGCATCAATGCTCACGATTCCCACATCGTTGGCCAGATCGGGAGCCAGTTTAAAAACGCCCACCTGGTCTTTCCTCGGCCCGCCGTTGAAATATTCTCCGATAGACCAGAATGTGAGGTCATCAACCGGGTCAATGGTCATTTGGGAATAATCGCCATAGCGGTTCGAAGGATCGGACACCGTTCCTTCAGCAATGCTTTCTTCTTCAATAGTCATGATGTTGAGCGGATCGGTGGAATATCGCCCGGTATATCGCAGCGAAGGAAAATGAGTATTGCTTACAATCGTATAAGCCAGGGCTATATTCCCGTTGGCATCCATGCACATATTTCCTGAAAAAGCGCTGTGCCCCTCCGGCTGTGAATACGTTCCCTCCTGGTAAATTACCCAGGGATCACCATCATTTGTCTGTCTTAATTCGTACCACCGTATCCCGGAATGGTTATCGGCTCCGGTGAGATCCACCACAAAATTTAATACGGTTGAGTTGTGATCCGAAAACCTGCGGTACTGAGTCATATACATGATTGTGGCCTGCAAGGCATCAATATCAGGACCTGAAGGCTGGGGAAGGTTCGAAAAAGAACCTCCGTCAAAAAGTCCGTCAAAAGGTGTGGTATTGATGATCTGCGGATTTGAAATCGTGGAATTATCCGGTGTGACCCAATCCACGTTGATTGTCCAGATTTTCAGATGATCGGTATTGACCCCGTTCCAAACATCATCCTGTAAATACACAACGGGTGCATTGCCTAACGGTGGCATCACGTTTCCCGTGACATTAAAACCCAGAGGACTGTAAAATCCGCTGGTGACGATAGTAGGTAACGGAAATCCGACCATCTGGGCATCGGGATTACCAACCAGCATTTCGTCGCGTTCGATGGCAAAAACCACCTCACTGAAACCGGCGCTACCCGAATTTTTATTGGCGGTAATATAATATCCATCCGACCAAAGGGAAAATTTTGGGTAGTCGGGGAATGAATTTGTTTGGAAAAAATAGGTAAACCAGCCGCTGGTCACGGGATCAGGCCCCTCGCTCACCGCAACAAGGAACCCATTTAGAAAGGTAAATTCTGTAATAATAAAGCGGTCGGCAATCTGATCGTAAATCACGATGGGGTCGCCTGCCGTTTCGCCCGGGAAAATGGTGGCAAGCGAAGCAGCCGGTGTGAGCGGATTTCCGAGCTTATCCCAGATTCTGAAGGACGAATTCCAGGCATTTACAAAGTGGTTGGGGCCTACTGCACCTGTTGGATCGGTCGGAGTTGAATTTGCTGATGCTGCCTGAAAAGTGAAAATCGGGTCTTTACCCTTGATCTTGCTTACTTTGGATTGTTCCTGCCAAAGAGGATCTTTGCCTTTTGGAAATCCCTTGCCGGGAACGGCTTTGTTGGCATCCCTGTGTTTGGGATTATATTCCTTACTGATGTTTTCGGCTTCTATAAATTCCCCCGAAGCTATTTGCGAGGCTATGGATGGTACTTCTATCATGAATTCAGCTTTTGTAATTAGAGTAGCTTTTTGGGATTGCGTTGATTGCTGTCCGGTAATCGTTGAAGCAAGAAAAGTCAGCAAGGATAGCGCTGATGTAAATTTTATTTTCATGTGTTTTAGAATTTGATTTATGACAATATTTAACAGCGATTGTAATGCACGGATTTACTATTGTTAACACTAATTTTACTACGTACTTAACATTTCAGACCGGAAATAGTTTTCAATTTGAAAACTTCTGCCAGTTTTCTGGCCAAAGTGATTTTAACAGGTTCAATATCCACTTCTTTACCAAGTTCATTTTGTAGCGAAGTAACACCTTTATCGGTGAAGCCGCATGGATTTATGTATCCGTAATATTCAAGGTTGGTGTTTACATTAAAAGCAAAGCCGTGCATGGTCACCGAGCGGCTGACTTTCACTCCGATGGCACAAATCTTTCTTGTCCTGGCCGGATTATTAATATCCAGCCACACCCCTGTCGCTCCGGGCAAACGTTCACTCTTTATAGAATAGTCAGCAAGGGTAAGGATTATGGCCTCCTCAAGATTATGAACATATTGTCTTACTCCCAGATTAAACGTCTCAAGGTCGAATATGGGATAACCTACAATTTGTCCGGGGCCGTGATAGGTAATATCTCCTCCCCTGTCGGTTTTGAAAAATGAGGCTCCCCTGCTTTTCAGAAAATCTTCATTCACCAGCAGGTTGTTGGCTTTGCCGCTCCTGCCAAGTGTGTAAACATGCGGATGTTCGCAGAACAAAAGGTAATTATTGATAGCCGATTGTTTATGCAAAGACAGACCGGTGTTTTTTTGTTTGACCTCCTGAATCTCCCGGTTCAGCTTACGCTGGTAATCCCAGGCTTCCGGATAACCGATCAATCCCAAATCCTTATAAATGACGTTTTTAATCACTTCCGTATAATTTATTCTTTTCTGAATTTGCAATGCAATTGATCTTTATTTTCGATATAATTCCATTGCAAACTTCAAAAAAGCAAAGTTAGTATTTCGATTATACCATAAACCGATAAAACCGTACATTAAGCAAACTGGAATAAGGGTATAAAGGTATAGGGGGATATGGGAAATACGGATGGGCAAGCCCTTATATCCCTTATATCCTTTATTTCCTTTATTTCCTTATTTTTCATTTTGATATAATTTATCACTGGTGCAATATAAATCCCGTCACTGTTGCATTTATATAATAACCATTATTAATGCGAATTCAGGGTCGAATTTATAATTAATCAATTTTTAGCCACTAAAACACGAAAGCTCAAAGCTTCACAAAGAAAGTGGTAGCATTTACTTAATTGTACTTAGTGAATCTTCGTGCCTTAGAGACTTTGTGGCAAGTTTATGTTAACTCTTGATTTGCATTATTAACTAAATAAAATGTATCAACATGGAACGCTGTACTCAAAACTTTTTACTTTTTACTTTTTACTTTAAACTTTTATCTTTTTACTTTTATCTTTTTTCTTCCCTCCCTGTAACATTCATTTTTTTTTGAGGTCTTAGGATTAAACATTTTACGAATTGGAAGCTGCCAATAAAAATATCCACCAGGAATTAATTGACAAATGCCGTGAAAACGACAGGAAGGCGCAGCTTGAAATTTATAAACTCTACTACAAACCGATGTATAACACGAGCCTCAGAATATTGAACCACGAAGCAGAAGCGGAAGATGTGATGCAGGAATCCTTCCTCGATGCATTCCGAAAAATCAATGATTACAAGGGTGAGGGCAGCTTTGGTGGCTGGCTCAAACGGATTGTGGTGAATAATTCACTGGATATTATCAGGAAAAGAAAAGAAGTCCTGCCTCTTGAAGACAGCTATTATCAAAAGGCCGACACTACCGCAGCTCTTGATGATTCAATAGCTGCAACTGCCGCCGAAAATGTTGAATACCGTGTAGAGGAGATCAAAAAAGCAATTCCATTACTGGCTGAAGAACACAGGGTAATCCTCTCCCTCTTCCTTTTCGAAGGTTATGACCATGATGAAATTGCACAAATACTGAAAATAACGAACAATGCTTCGCGAACCCGTTTTTCGAGGGCTAAAGCGAAGCTGCTAAAAATATTGTCGGATCAGCGTTCGATAAAAATGTTTCATCCGAATTAAAAAATATACAAATGCCAACAATAGACGACATCATCAAAAAAAACCGTGAAGCTTTCAGCGACAGTGAGCCTGAAGCCGGCCACATCGAAAGGTTCCGGGATAAACTTGAAACTCTTGAACCTGCCAAGGAAGGTTGGTTTCAACGTTATAACATCGTCCTGAAAATCGCTGCGGCTATCGTAGTTTTTATTGGAATCACCTCTATCATTTATACCGATTCTTTTTCCATCATGAGAAATTCCCTGACAGCAAAATTTTTCAATACCAAAATACCCCAGGAACTGGCGGAAGTAATGCAATATTATAATGTGATCACCGATAAAAAAATGGTTCAGATCGGCCAGCTTGCCGTTTCGGAAGACGAGGCGAAAAGAGTTAAGGAAAAAGCTGACATCGAACTGAAGAGCCTGGATGAGAGCAAAAACGAGCTTGAAAAAGAATATGCTAAAAATCCGGGCAGTGAACGAATACTGAATGCCCTGATGCTCAACCAAAGGAAAAGAGCTGAAATTCTGGATAAGATATTAACTACAATGAAGCAGATAAATTAAAAATATAATATTATGAAAACACTAAACCGGAGTCTTTTAATTGGAGCGCTGACTGTACTGATTAGTACCCAACTTTCAGCAACGGATGAATTTACAAAAAAGATCAGCAAAACTTTTGATGTAAATAAAGATGCGACACTGTCGGTGAAAAATAAATTCGGCAAAGTGCATTGTGAGAACTGGGACAACAACACTGTTTCAATCGAAGTGACCATAACAGTTCAGGCTGCTAATGAGGAAAAGGCAAAAAAATATTTTGATCAGGTTAGCATTGATTTTACGGGCAGCAGCAGCCTTGTCAGTGCAGTCACATCTATGGACAACGATATGTTTGGCCATAACAATTGCGAAATCAGCATTAATTACATGATCAATATGCCAAAGACAATCAATGTGGAGATAACTAATAAGTTCGGGGATATTATTATTGCCGAAGTCGGCGGGTCAGCGAGAATTGATCTGGGTTACGGATCGGTGAATGCCAAAAGGTTGAATGGTAATACAAATAATCTTGATATCCAGTTCAGCGAAGGTTATATCGGCTATGTGAAAAGTGCGACTATTGATGTTAAATATTCCGAGCTTACCATATGCGAGGCGAATGACATGACAGGCGAATCAAAGTTTTCAGAGCTTGAGATCGGAAAAATAGATATCCTTACACTCGAGTCGGGCTATGACGATGATTTCATCGAATCGGTACGCAATCTGGATGTGGAGGCCGACTTTTCGGATGTGGAAGTTCGCCTTTTGACTGAAACCCTTACCGCCAGTTTTGATTATGGGGGTTTGAAAGTTAAGGAAGTGGGAAGAAATTTCAAATTGATTGATATTACCAACAGTTTTTCCGAAGCAAATATCGGCTTCAATCCTGAAGCGAGTTTCCGGCTGAATGCTACCGTTAAAATGGGTGATCTGTCGTACCCTTCAACCAATGCAAAGGTTACCGTCACTGAACTATCATATACCTCCAATAAATATGAAGGTGTGATCGGGAGTAATTCCGATACCGGCTCAAAGGTAATGATTGACTCAGGAAATTCGGGGGTTACGTTGTATTACCGGTAAGAAGAATATAGAATTGACTAAAATTTTGATTGACTAAATTGCCAAGATTTAGAATATTCAAAACACTTAAATTATAATGATGTTCTTTTGTACATTCCAAAATAAATTTAGTCACTCATTTTAGTCATTTTAGTCAATTTAGTCAATTTTTTTAAACATAAAACAATCAACATCATGAAAACATCAAAAATCAGACAAATTGCAGGATTTGCGATAATCCTGACTTTATTGTTCACCTTAAATTCAGGTTGCTCGTATGCTTTTAACGGCATAAAAGGCAACGGCAATGTGGTTAAACAGACCAGAGAATTATCGTCCTTCACTGCCCTTGAAGTCGGTGGGGCCTTTCATATAGTTCTAAAGCAGGGTGATAAAGAATCAGTTGTTGTGGAGGCAGATGAAAACCTTATTGAATTTATCGTTACCGAGGTCCGCGGAAAATCGCTTGTGATCAAAACCAGTGAGGAAATCCACGATTCAAAAGTGCTGAACATTTATCTTACCTTTAAAACCCTTGATGAAATGGAGGTTAGCGGGGCATGCAAACTCTCAAGTGAAGACAAGCTTTCTTTTTCAGAACTTGAACTTGAATGCAGCGGAGCATCGGATATAATTCTGAAAATGACTGCCACCGATCTCAACCTTGATTTAAGCGGAGCCAGCCAGATCAATCTTTTCGGCAGCGCCAATACCGTTAATCTTGACCTTTCCGGCGCTTCCGACCTGGAAGCTTTTGAACTGGAAGTTGATAAATACAGTGCAGATATAAGCGGCGCATCATCTGCTGAGATTTTCGTAAGGACCGAGCTGACCTCTGATGTTTCAGGAGCTGCAAGCTTGAAATACAAAGGTGATCCCTCAACCGCCACAAATGACGTATCAGGCGCAGCCAGTGTGAAGAAGTATTAGGAATGCGGGGAGCAGGGAGCAGGGAGCCGGGAGCGTGGGGCATGGAGCGTGGAGTTTGGAGCCGGGAGTGAGTTACGAAGATTGGGTTATGCCAACTGCTGACTGCCTACTGTCCATTTCCCTTATTTCCCTTATTTCCTTATTTCCCCTATTTCCCCCATTTCCTTTTGCATGGAGCATGGAGCGTGGAGCCGTGTGTGAGACATGAAGATTGGGTTATGCCGACTGCCCATTTCCCTTATTCCCCCTATTTCCCCTATACCCTTATTACCTTTATATTTCCTCATTTACTGACTTTTAGTCACCGGTTGAGTTAAATACCCTGAATCCAACACGGACTCCAAATCTTAACGAAGGATAAATTTTTGTTTCATTGGTTTTTTCGTTGAGCAAAGGCTCAGGACTGACACTGGAATAACCTTCATCGAGCAGGATTCTTTGTTCAAATGCCAATTGAAATCCGGGACCAACAAACCATTCGACAGGAATATCCCAATCCGAACTGTCGCAGCGCCTGTAAACAAATATAAGGTGGAGGCCAATTACTTCACTCTTGAATGAGCGTAGTTGCCTGTAAGAATAACTGCTTCCGCCAGAACCTTCATGAAAGCATTTGTTATTGTACGACATGTTCTTATATATAAGCTCCGGTTTCAACAAGGTTTGTGAAATATTTAAGTCGTTTTGTGAAAGAATAAAAGCGCTTCCGAACCTGACAACCGGGCCTTTGGATGCAAGAATGTAATCCGAAATGTATTCTATTTTAAATTGCTGAATCTCATTAGGCGACCACCAGAAGCCGTAATGTGCTGCATATAATTGCAATATGAACTTATCATTCACCGAAAAATCAATGCAGCCTCCCTTTTCACCTATTACCCACATAAAGGGTTCGATGCCCAGATACATTGATTTATTATTGCTCCCGGATTCCTGAGCCGGTAACTTTAAAGAACCAATCAAAAGAAACAGGATGAAAAGGCTATTTTTCAAATTTCGATGGTTCACTTTTTATTATATTTTCAAATTTTATTTTGGATTTCTATTATTTTCCCCTTTTCACCACTTTTCCCGAATACCTTTTCCCTTCAATCTCCAGAAAATAAAAATAAATCCCATCTTCCACCTCCCTGCAATCCCACACCGTTTTCTCCGATTTTACCGGCAACTTTGCCACTTCCTGCCCGAACAAATTCACGACCCTGACCTCGCTCCCAACTTTGAGCCTTGAACCTTGAACATTGAACTCCACATAGTCCTTTGCCGGATTAGGATAAACCTTTATTTGATCTTCAATTTCCTCATAATCATTGATACCAGTGGTAGTATCAGTAAGTTTTAAAATCCAAACCTCTGCGTCGAGAGGTGATCCAGGTGCAAAAACGTCACAATTAACATCGCCGGAATTATCAGGAGTGTCTGTCTGTGCAGCCAAATAAAACTCATTATCATTGATGAAAAAAACATCCCTGGTAATTTCTGTTCCAATACCCCCGATACATTGTTGCCCTAATAAATCACCTTCAGGTGATAATTTCATAAGCCAAATGTCGGGTGTACCATTAAGCATTGAATGATGTCCGGAGACATCGCCATCATTTGAATAAGTGGACGAACCGACAAGATAATTACCATTTTCCATTTGCCTTATAAATTCCGGGCTTTCCCAATTGGTTCCGCCTAAGCACCGTTGCCATTCAATTTCACCTTCATTGTCTAATTTTACTACCCATAAATCCGTGTTATACTCTGTTCCGGAGGGTCCGTGAAGACCCGAAACATCTCCATCATTAGAATTTGTACCTGCTAAAAATATGAATCCGTTGTCATTAGTTTGTTCAATATCAACTAGTCCTTCGCTGTGAGATCCCCCATAGCATTTTTGCCATTCGGTATTACCTGCCGAGTCCATTTTCACCACCAGGGCATCATTTTCATGTAAGCTGTGCAAATCACTTATCATTAGTGCACTATCAAATGCCAGTGTCCATCCTCCCATCACATATCCGCCCTCACTGGTTTGCCTTATGCATAATCCATTTGGTAGCCGCCTACACATTTGTTCCATTCTATTTCCCCTTCACCTGATAACTTTACAATCCATGCATCATAAACACCATTAAAACAGGTTATATCACCATCTGATGAACAGATGTAGCCTACGCATATATAGCCGCTATCGGCTGTGTTCCTGATTTGCAATCCGCGATCGCCTATGCTTCCTCCCAAACACTTTTCCCATTCTAAAACACCAATACTGTCTGTTTTTGCTACCCAGTAATCAGCTCCTCCATGGAAATTGGTTATATCACCATCGTTTGAGAAAGTCATTCCAAACATAATATACCCGTTATCAGGAGTTTTAACCATATTACCATTGTATTCCGAATCACTGCTCCCGTATGTTTTTTCCCAAATTATATTTCCGGAAGTATCGTTTTCAAGTAACCAGAAATCGTGTGACCCATGATTAAACGATATATCACCGTCAGTTGAAGATGTACCCCCAAAAACTACAATATGTTCATTGGGCAATACTTCCAGACTATAAGCGCCATCCCCATCGCTGCCACCATAACATTGCTGCCATTCAATATTCCATATTTGGCTATTTACACTACTTACAGTTAATAAAGAAAGGATAAAAATCAAATTTCTCATACTCAAAATTTTAATAATAACTCCTGCTAGAATATACAGCAGGAGTTATAAAATTACATTATTTTGTAATTACAACTTTACCGGATTTTGAGGTAATATTGTTCTTCAAAATATAAAAATATACTCTGGGTTCAATTTCTCTTGTGTCCCAGATAAACACTCCCATATTCCCCGTTAATTCGATGGATTCGATTTGTTGGCCTTTACTATCAGAAATAACGATGTTTGATTCATAAGATGCAATCGATAAAGAATATTCAAAAGCCGTCCATTCCTTTGCAGGATACACATTTAAATTATCAATTACACATTCACTGGAGAATGGATCATTTCCAAACCTTTCCATGCGGGGGAAAGAGAGCCAGCGGTAGCCGTAATTGAGTGGAAGGACGTCGGTAAAATTTCCAGTACCTTTTTTTTCAATATTGGGTTTTTCTTTCGAATTGATGAGACTTTCCTAAGAAAGGAGGTAATAACAATTTACTAACAAGTAAAGTGAAATTATCCATTTTTTCTTCATAAGATATAAATTAAGGAAATTCAAAGTTAATAATTAACAATTGAAAATCGCTATATAATTAAAACAAATTCTGCTACTGAAATTTTTAACGGCGAAGAAACGATAAATGATATCGAACTCACTCCCGAAGAACCTGCGCCGTAACCTTTTTGGTTAAATGGTTGTAAAAAACAAAGACACATAAATCCATTTTAAATTCATTTCTTATAAAACAAAGCCTGCACTTAATACGGCGGGCTTTGGTGTTTTTATGCCAAACCGATTCTGTTCAGCAATAAAAATAATAAAAGGCCACCATCCAATTCAGATGTGACCTTTCTAAATTTAAAAAAAACTTAATGCTTATTTTATAAACAGCATTTCCCTGTATTTCGGCAAAGGCCAAAGCTCGTCGTCAACCATCAGTTCGAGGTCGTCCACATGATCCCGTATCTGAGCGAGAAAAGGCATTACTTTCATATTGTAGGCCATCGCCTGTTCTTCAAGATTTTCGATACGGTTAGCCTTTATTCTTTCTTCGAGCATCTCGGCTACTTTATCCTTGATTTCCTCCACATGCTCCGAAATTTCCTTGATGGTCTGCATCTGGTTGCGCGACAGTTTTACAAAAGTTTTGGAATCGAGCACATCTTTCAATCCCTTAACATTTTCGATCAGGGTATTCTGATACCTGATGGCAATAGGAATGATGTGATTCTTTGCAAGATCGCCCATCACACGTGATTCAATCTGTATTTTCTTTACATAATTTTCCAGCTGAATTTCATACCGGGCACGGAGTTCCCGTTCAGTCAGGATTTTCAGATTTTCAAACAATTTAATGGATTCCTTCGAAATGAGCTCTTTCAAAGCCGGTGGTGTGGATTTAATGTTTGCCAGGCCACGCTTTTTAGCTTCTGCTTCCCATTCATCGCTGTAATTATTGCCTTCGAACCTGATCTTTTTCGATTCGGTAATGTACCTTTTGATCACCTGGAAAATGGCTTCATCTTTTTTGGTATTTTTGGTGATCAGTTTATCAACGTCCTTTTTGAATTGATTTAGTTGTTCTGTAACAATTGCATTCAGGGCGACCATCGGATTGGCACAATTGGCTGATGATCCCACAGCCCTGAACTCAAATTTATTACCCGTAAAGGCAAATGGCGAGGTCCGGTTGCGATCGGTATTATCGAGGAAAATTTCAGGAATCTTTGGAATAAGAATATTCAGGTTAAAATCATTGGTATTGACCTTTCCTTTTTTATCCTTCTTTTCTATTTCGTCAAAAGTCTGTGAAAGCTGCGATCCGATAAAAGCTGAAATAATAGCCGGTGGCGCTTCATGCGCACCAAGGCGGTGGTCGTTTTCTGCGGAAGCAATATGCGCCCTGAGCAGATTGGCATAGCGGTCAACAGCCTTAAGGACAATAACCATAAAGGTCAGGAACCTGAAATTCGAATCGGTTGTTTTTCCGGGCGACAAAATGTTTACTCCTGTATCGGTTGCAATTGACCAGTTGTTATGCTTGCCCGAGCCGTTGATGCCTTTGAAAGGTTTTTCATGAAGGAGAACCTGAAAATCGTGGCGTCGTCCGACTTTCTCCATCAAATGCATAAGCAACTGGTTATGATCCACGGAAATATTGGTTTCTTCATAAACCGGTGCACATTCGAACTGGTTTGGCGCAACCTCGTTGTGGCGGGTCTTGATTGGAATACCCAGCCGGTGAGCCTCATACTCCAGGTCTTGCATGAAATCGAGAACCCTTTCGTGTATGGTTCCGAAATAGTGATCCGAAAGCTGCTGATCTTTCGCGGAAGCATGTCCGAAAACCGTTCTGCCTGTGAGGATCAGGTCGGGACGTACCTTATACAGAGCCGAATCAATAAGAAAATATTCCTGCTCCCAGCCCATGGTGGCATATACTTTTTTTACGTTTTTATCGAAGTATTTGTAAACATTGGTGGCTGCTTTGTCAAGTGCAGCAAGTGATTTCAAAAGAGGGGTTTTATAGTCGAGCGCTTCTCCGGTGTAAGAAACAAATATGGTTGGAATACAAAGCGTGTTTTCCATGATAAAAGCATAGGAGGTCGGATCCCAGGCTGTATAACCGCGTGCTTCAAAAGTGTTGCGGATACCGCCGCTCGGGAAACTGGATGCATCGGGCTCCTGCTGGATGAGTTCATTTCCCTGGAAATTTTCAATTGCATTTCCGCCTTCGATCGGGATAATAAAAGCGTCATGCTTTTCTGCAGTAGCACCTGTTAACGGATGAAACCAGTGGGTGTAATGGTTTGCGCCTTTACTGATAGCCCACGATTTCATACCGGCGGCAATCTGGTCGGCAATTTTTCTTTCAATGGTTTCACCTTTTTCAATAACGTCAATCAGTTTCTGGTAGGCCTCACGGGTAAGAAATTCGCGCATGGCATTTCGGTTAAATGTGAGTTCCCCGAAATAGGTCGAAACTTTTTCTTTGGGCAGGTCAAGTGTTTTTCTCTTACGGGCCAAAGAAACCTCAATTGCTTTAAATCTGATGTTTGACATAAGCCGCTATGTATTAATTTACTGGTTCTAAAAAAGATGCAAAGGTAAATATGAGGTTCGAAAAGATTGTTAAGTTTTGGTTAATTTTTTTAACAAGATACAAACCAGGGGAGTAAAGGAAGTACTTAAAGTGAGCTTAAGTTTGGAGTACTTAAAGTTGAAGGAGGATTGACTAAATTGACTAAAATTTTGATTGACTAAAATTAAGAAGAATAACATTGCATCCTTTTATACAATTCAGGCACTCAAGGAACTTTTGGCATTCTAGTCAATTTAGTCACTCTAGTCAATTTAGGCAATTTAGTCAATTTATTTAATTTAAAGAATCTCCATACATCGCTTAAATGAATAATTTTGTCTTCAATTTTTGTAAGAAATAAAAAATTAATAAAATGAAAAAATTAATGAATTCGGTTTACATCCTGATAGGCCTGATAACAGTGATACCGCTGACCACAGCAGCACAAAAAGCGAATCCTGTCAAAACCAACAGGTCAATCATGCATCATGAGGTTCCCACAGATAAATATGTGGCTGATCCGACACGGGAAATAAAGACATCTCCGGCTTATACTTACGAAACTCCCATTTTTTTTACGACACAGGTGAATATTGATGAAAGCGGGAACAATATCCTTGGTGATGCTGCTAATGAACCGTCAATAGCCGTTGACCCTACCGATCCCAGCAGAATGGTCATAGGATGGCGGCAGTTTGACGACGTCACTAGTAATTTCAGGCAAGCCGGATATGCATACACTACAGACGGAGGGCAAACATGGACTTTCCCCGGTGTCATAGATCCGGGAGTTTTCCGCTCCGATCCGGTTTTGGATTGCGATGCAGATGGCCGGTTTTATTACAATAGCCTTACTGTAGATCAATCCAGTAATTATTCCTGCAACGTTTACAGAAACACGGGAAGCGGGTTTGAGTGGGATAATGGCCCTTTCGCACAGGGAGGAGATAAACAATGGATGGTCATTGACAGGACTACCGGAATGGGTGCAGGAAACATCTATTCATTCTGGACAACCGATTACAGTATTTGCTGGCCCGGAGCCTTTACACGCTCAACTGATGGTGGAGACAGCTATGAAGATTGCGTTGAAGTGAACGGCACTCCCTATTGGGGCAATATGGCGGTTGGCAAGGAGGGCGAGCTTTTTATTGCCGGCTCGGCAGGCTGGGATGGTATCACAGTAGTGAGATCAACCAATGCACAGCAACCTGGTTCGACAGTGAGCTGGGATTTCGATAGCTATGTTAATATGGATGGATATATTACAGGCTGGACCCAAATCAATCCTGCCGGTTTGCTCGGACAGGCAAACATAGCCGTAGATGTTTCAGATGGGCCCGGAAGTGGAAATGTATATGTGCTCGCTTCGGTTGCCCGAAATTCTGTGAACGACCCTGCCGATGTTATGTTTGCAAGAAGCACCGACGGAGGTTTGAACTGGGAAGCTCCGGTAAAAATAAATGATGACCCGGGCATTAGTAAATATCAATGGTTTGGGACAATGTCCATCGCTCCTGACGGACGGTTAGACGTTATTTGGCTTGACAACCGCGATGCACCTGCAGGTTCTTATTTGTCGGCACTTTATTATTCCTGCTCTTTCGACCAGGGTGAAACATGGACAGCGAATGAAAAACTCTCCGAATCATTTAATCCGCATATAGGTTGGCCCGACCAACAAAAAATGGGCGATTATTTCGATATGGAATCAGAGGAAGGAAGCGCTCATCTGTCGTGGGCAAATACTCTCAACGGAGAACAGGATGTTTATTACGGGCATATTATCCTTCAATTTACAGGCAGCGGTAATGACATTAAAAAACAACATTTACTTTCTTTAACCAATTACCCGAATCCCTTCACAGTTGAAACAACCATCAGGTATATTTTACCAGAAAGTTGTAATGTTAAACTGGTTATTTATGACCTCTGCGGGAGGGAGATAAAAACTTTGGTAAACAAACATCAAACAGAAGGCACCTATAACTTAACGTTGAAGGCGGATGAATTTCCTGCCGGGAATGGCTACTGCCGTTTAATTGCAGGCAAATACTCTGAAACCATTAGTTTATCAGGAATAAAATAGGTTTGCTGTAATAGAATTATTATTTCGGAACCGGGGGTATATTATTTATTCCCGGTTTTCTTTTCTGATTTTATTCGAACAAAATACAATCCTGCGAAAGAAATAAGCCCATTCAGTATCAACAATTCAAATCCGAATTTGTAACCCTCTATCAAATAAGGCAGCCACAAGCTCATGAGATAACATAATACAGGAGAAATCACCGCAATGAGAGGTACCCAGCGGTCTTTCACGGCAAACTTTGTAAATAGTCCGAAGGCAAACAGGCCAAGCAATGGGCCATAAGTATAACCGGCTACTGTAAACAACTTTTGTATGATCGCAGTATTATTTATTGAATAATAAACGATTATGATCACTAAAAGGATCAGGGCAAAACCAAAATGAACAAGGTAGCGCAGGCGTTGCTTTTTATTTTCGTTCCAGTCTTTTCTTTTATTTACTCCAAGGAAATCAATTGAGAATGCTGTTGTAAGCGAGGTCAAAGCTCCATCGGCACTGGGATAGGCTGCAGAGATAAGTCCGATGACAAAAACCAATGCCGGAATTGCCCCAAGATGCCGGAAGGCAATCACCGGATAGAGATTATCTGAAGTTCCGGGTATAGTGATCTGACGGCTCTCTGCATAAAAATATAAAACTGCTCCAAGGAAAAGGAAAAGGAAGTTGACAAACATCAAAATAAAACTGAAAGTGAGCATATTTTTTTGGGAATCACGCAATGTGCGGCAACTCAGGTTTTTCTGCATCATTTCCTGGTCAAGACCGGTCATGGCAATACAAATAAAAACGCCGCTCAGGAATTGCTTCACGTAAAAACGGCTGTCTTTCCAGTCGCCGTAAAATATTGTGGACATGTCTGTTTTTGAAACGTTACTGATCATTTTACCAAATGGAATATCCATTTGATTAAGGATGACGATAATGGTAAAAATTACCGAAAGCAGCATAAAGGTTGTCTGTAGCATGTCAGTCCAAACGATGGTTCGGATGCCGCCTTTGAAAGTGTATAAAACAATCAGCGAAATAAAGATCAGACTGGTAAGCCAGAAAGGGATGTTCCAACTATTAAAGACAAAAACCTGCAATACATTCACAACAAGGAAAATCCGGAAAGAAGCGCCAATGGTTCGTGAAAGAAGAAAAAAGAAGGAGCCGGTTTTATATGACCAAAATCCGTACCTCTCTTCCAGGTAAGAATAGATGGAAGTGAGATTTAACCTGTAATACAAAGGCAACAATATTGTTGCGATCACGATATAACCAAAGAGGTAGCCCAACACCAAAACCATGTATGAAAAGCCCGTATCCTTTACCCAGCCCGGAACCGACATGAAGGTCACACCTGAAAGAGATGCCCCGATCATACCATAAGCCACCACAAACCATGGTGAAGCTTTATTACCGATAAAATAAGTCCTGTTATCGGCTCGGCGTGCAGTAAGCCACGTAATGAAAAATAAAAGTATGGTGTAGGAAAGGAAAGTGATAAATAATAGTTCAGGTGTCACCGTTTGTGTGCAGATTTATTGTTTTTGAATGAGATAACCGGCAAAACTTTCAAGGTCGGGAAACACAAAGTCAATCAAATCCATGTTGTCCTTTATCAATGATTTATCATTTGAAATAAAAACCGTAAACATCCCTGCATTTTTCCCGAACTGCATATCTGTCATTGAATCTCCGGCCATGATGGATTTTTCGAACCGTATTTCCGGAAAATCAATTTTAGCTTTCCTGGCAAGGCCAATATTCGGTTTCCTGAAAACACTGTGCTCTTCATCCCGGTAAGGCGAATGATATACTTTATTTATTTTCCCTCCCATGACCCTGATCTCCAGCATCATCTGGTCATGAATTTTCTCCAGATCGGATTCTCTCATCAAACCTTTCCCGATGCCCTGCTGATTAGTGACAATGAACAATTTTCCGAATACAGGAGTTAATGAGGCCAATGCTTCCAGCACGCCGGGTAAAAATTCAAATTCTTCCCACTTCTTAACGTAATCGCCCCCTCTTCTTTTATTGATTACTCCATCGCGGTCGAGAAACAGCGACCATGAATGGTCAATAGTTAAATCTTTTAAATTCATCTTGCGCTTTTAAATAATCCTCGGGAACACCGATATCAATAAAATACTGTCTGCAAATCACCCCATAAAACGGATGAACCTTGTAAAGACGCTCAAAGCAATCTTTTTCAATAGAAAACTTTTCCGGGAAACGGTGCTTTTCAAAAAAATTTTTATTGATAAGATAAACTCCCCCATTGATCATTCCCTCTCCCCTTTTATCACCTTTCTCACAAAAATCAGTTATCCTGTGGTTATCATCTCTTTCGACAGCGCCATACCGGCTTACATCATCAATCTTACGAAGGACAAGGGAAAAATCTGAACTTTTCGAAAAATGGAATTCAAACAAGCGGTCAAGGTTTATCCGGAATAAAGTATCGCCATTAAAAACAAGCGCTTTCATCCCGCTGATAAATTCAATAGCAAGTCGTATGGCGCCTCCCGTTCCCAATGGTTCTGTTTCGATCGCGTAGTTAATATCAATAGATTTATACTTGTTATGAAAGTGATTTTTAATCAGATCGTGCTTAAATCCAACCGAAAGAACCACATGATCAATCATTTGATCATAGAGGTAATCGAGCACATATTCAAGGAATGGCCTGCCGTTTACCAATGCCATAGGTTTGGGAATATCGCCGATGGTCTCTTTAAGCCTTGTTCCCCTCCCGCCTGCGAGTATGATTGCTTCCTGGACGACCATCGCTTTATTTGGCTTTTAATTCAGGATGTTTTTTCAGCCATTTTTTCACATTTTTTATGAATGATTCATCCCAAACAAGCTCAATCATTGGAAATTGTATTTATAAAATCCTCCGCACTTCCTTTATTCACTTTTCTTTTCCGGTAATTCTCTTTTGCTTCTTCCGCACGGGATAATAATTGCTCTCTATTCAGATCCAGAGTTCGTTTAGCAGGAATTTCAGCAATATAAACCTGATCTCCCATAGTTAATAATGTGATTTCCTGAAGGAATGTATTGATGTCGCCAGTGGATCGCATATTCAATATATTTAAGATTTTGCGTAAAATTAAAAAAAATAATTTGATACTGTAAAAAACATACTGCACAGTGAAATTTACCTGGCCTTTTACTTTTTATTAAATATCTTATTTTCGATTAACTCACAAATAATATGACCAATAAGTATATGGCTTTCCTGTATCCGGGGTGTATCATCCGACGGAACCCGGATAAGATAATTCGAAATATCTTTCAGCTTACCCCCTGATTCTCCGGTCAAACCTACGGTAATTACACCAAGATTCCTCGCTGTTTCAAATGCTCTGATCATATTGGGAGAATTACCTGAAGTAGATAACCCGATCAGCACATCACCTTTCTTGCCTTTGGCTTTAACCATCCTTGAAAATACTTCATCAAAAGAATAGTCATTGGCAACAGCTGTCAGATAGGAGGTGTTCACATGCAGGGCTTCCGAATCCAGCGGATACCTGTCGAAATAGAACCTGCCCGAAAGCTCTGCAGCGAGGTGCTGGGCATCGGCTGCGCTGCCGCCATTGCCGCAGAACAATACTTTACCGCTGCTCTTAAAAGCTCCAATACACACTTCTACTATCTTTTCAATGGTCTCCAATATCTCTTCATCAGCCAATATCTTCCTTTTGACATCTATGGATTGCTGAATTGCATCTTTAATTCTCATGATCCAATATTACTTTATAGAAACTGCAAATTTCTAAAAAATAAGGCATACCTGCCGGATATTTTTTTGGATACAGGCAAAACCGGATGAGGCTAATTAGTGTCTGTCCATAATGGAATTGTATTCGCAAAATTCAAAAAAATGAATTCCAAATATTCCCCTCTTGAGAAGGGGCAGGGGAGTGTCACCTAAAAATATCATTCATTTTTTTGAATTTGATGACTTTAAAGACAGACATTAATTAAATGTTTTCCCAACAAACGATGACTTTAAATGGCTTTCTTTTATCTTTATGCCTTTCCGTATCGGTTTGAATATCCGGATATCCAAGCGATAGAAAAACGATGGGCTCAAGATGTGCGGGAAGATTGAACAATTCGATGGTTTTTTGTTTATCGAAATTGCAAATCCAGCAGGTTCCCAAACCTCTGTCGGTTGCAGCGAGGGTTATGTGATCGGCAGCAATGGCAACATCAATGTCTGTATGATCCTTACCGTCGGCACGCTTCCACCCTTGCTTATGATCTCCAATGAGGACGATGACTACCGGTGCTTCTCTAAACCACTCACGATGATAAGTTTGATGGATTTTTTCGAGGGATTCCTTTTCCCTTAGAACCAGGAAATGCCAGGGCTGGTAATTCACTGCCGACGGAGCAAGACGCCCTGCTTCAAGCACATAATTCAGGTCTTCCTCCGAAACCGGATCAGGCTTGTATTTACGGAGGGAGAAGCGGGATTTTGCCAGGTCAAGAAAAGTCATTGGTTGTTTGATATTGGTTAATTATTGTTTGGATTTTGCATAGTACACATTTTATAAGCAGTTGGAAATTGGGTAACTTTATAATTCAATCCAAATTTCTTCATTGCCAATATATTTCGAAGATAATCTTTTCGCAAATCAATAACAGGTCCAAAATTGATTCCTAGTTTTATGATCATAGAATTTATTCTGTCCCGGATTGCTGAATCCAATTCCGTATTAGCAATAAAAATGTGATTCTCTGAATCATACTCGAGTAACACATCTTCAGAATAATCCGGTTCATCCGGTTTTAAAATGTTATCTACCGCGAGTTTTCCCTTTACTTTGGTGTTGATATCTGTATCAATAAAAAAGAAATTATCCCAGAGCCAGCCCTTGCTTGCTTTTAATGATAAATCAAAATGGTCTAATTGTCCTTTGATTTCCGGTTTTCTGTTTAGATATTTTCCTTCCTGCCAGTTGTTTTCATTAATCAATTCTCCAGGGCAAAGTTGCATTTCAGTATAGGCACACAACCCATCCTGATTATAAATCAGGTTCATCACGACGTCAACATAATTATCATTCTTTGATGAATTATATTTGGGATGATTTAAACCTTGTTCTTCTAATTCTTCTTCCCAGGATTTGTATTGTGTAGAAAGGATTTTGGTCTTGTCAATTTTTCTCATAAACTATTTGGTTTCCCAATCCAGCAATTCTGACAGTTTTTTATATTCTTTATATATTTCTGTTTTTTTCGATTTATTGGGTTCTTTTTCTATTTTTTTTCCAATGGCAGCAAGTTCCATCAGTTTTTCAATTCTTTTCTCATTGCCCCTTTCTTTAAGGTCGAAAACTTTCGTCAGTATCGAATCCCACCTCAGATATTGAGGATTAATGAAATAATTCTTTACATCTCTTTCACCATCATAATATTTTTCCTGGAAAACGATTCCTTTTTCATAATCAAACTTTAATTCCACAATTTCCCAGGGTTCAAAGGATGAAGCAATTATTGGAGAATGAGTGGCGAAAAAGAATTGTGCTTTAGTTGCCAAACTAACATAATAATCAACGATCATCAGTTGTATGTCAGGGTATAACGAGATTTCTGGTTCGTCAATTAAGATCATCGAATTTTCTGTATTAATTTCATAAAGCGGAATTGCAGTTAATATAAACTGTTTTGTTCCACTACTTAGCTTTTCAAATGGGACAATTTTATCATTTAAAACACTCTTTGCTTGAATAATATTAATGTTTTGAATTCTGGGAAGATCTGTTTCGATGGTTAAACCAAAATATCCAATAATAGGATTTAAACATTTGTTCGCTAAATTTATTAAAGGATTCTTACTTCCTTTTTTCCATTTTTTTATTTCTTCTTTGATATTTATATTTTCTTTCTCGGCTCTTTTAGTTAAATCTATTCTGAAGTTTGCCTCTTCATTTTGAAAATTAATTGCTTCCTTATATACTTTACTCCAAATAGGGGTTAATTTCTGTCTTTCAAAATCAATTATTTTTTTGTCTTTAAATTCATTTTCAGGAGTCTTTCTATTTATAAATTGATGTTTAATGTTTATGTCGGCAGGATAAAAAATCAGAAAAGTTTCTGATGAGGAATTTATGTGAAAAATATTCTTTACAGCATTATTCTTATCAAATGGCTGGTTAACAGACAACAAAGATATATTCCATTCCAAATTACTATTGAATTTCCCTTTTGATAACCTGTAATTTAGTTCACTTATATTTAGGTCTAATATGATCTTACTTTTTTCAACCTCAATTTCTTTAACAATAGTATCTAATGCCCACTTGTAATTCTTTTCGAGAAAAGGGGATCTAGTATTTCGACTTATATCAATAAGTTTAATACTAAATTCTTTAATTATATTTAATATAGTCGTCTTCCCCGTCCCGCTTTGCCCGATAAAACAAACCTTGTCTAGAGGCTTTCCCTCCTTTTCATGTCCTTTCGGGTAAGTCAAATCCAAATGGAAGTCATTGAATTGCTGGTAATCGTTTATATGAATGCCTGTAATCTTCATAAATAATAATTTACGGTAAAATTAATAAAAATACAAGAATAAAATTATTGGCACGCACCATTTGTAAATCGACTAATAATGTGCTACATGTAATTTAAATCGTCCAGGTCGTCAGTCCCTGTGTGGTAAATTCATAGCGCTTGGCCTCGCCGCCGAATTTCTTTAAAGCTTTAATAACTTTTGAACGTGTATTGTCAGGGCAATAGAAAAATATGAATCCGCCACCACCTGCTCCCGAGATTTTACCACCAGAGGCTCCATTGTCTATTGCCGTTTGATAAATCTCATCAATCAGAGGATTGGTGATGCCTGTGGCCATCAGTTTTTTATTCTGCCAGCCATAATCGAGGATTTCACCGATCTTGTTCAACTCACCTTTCAAAATGGCTTCTTTCATCATCACAGCCTGTTGCTTGAGCTTATGCGTGGCTTCGAGGGTCACCATATTTTTGTTGATGATATTTTGTGTCTGATTCTCGATGATCTTCGACGATAACCGGCTGGTTTCAGTGTTGTATAACACAAGGTTAAAGGCCAGTTCGTTCAGGTAAATGGGTTTAATCCGTAAGGGATTCACAATGACCTTGTCTTCCTTGAAAAACTCCATAAAATTCACACCTCCGAATGTAGCCGCATATTGATCCTGTTTTCCCCCGGCCATATTGAGGTCAATTCGTTCAATTTCATAAGCAAGGTGAGCAAGGTCATACTCCCCAAGAGGAATCTGGAGCCATTCGACAAAAGCGCCAAGGATCGCAACCACAAGAGTTGAAGAAGTCCCCAATCCCGAACCGGGAGGCGCATCAACAAACGTGGTCAGTTCGAAAGCCAGTGGTTTTTTGGTAAAATCCTTTACTATTCTGTTATATATACCTTTGGCAAGGATAAACTCATCATCAATCTCCATGTAAGTTGTTGATTCGTATTCGAGCCTGGTATTTTTATCAATGGAATGAAAAATAATTTTACCATCGTTCCCAGGCTGGATGGTGGCATAAGCGTACATGCTGATGGTGGCATTGAGGATGGCGCCGCCATACAAATCTGAATAAGGAGCCACATCGGTGCCGCCTCCTGCCAGTCCAAGTCTTAATGGCGCTTTGCTTCGTATTATCATCAGTCAGAAAGTTTTATCTTAATATAGTAACCGACCCTTTTTTGAAAAATTCTTTGCCGGAAATTCCGGTGCAATTATATTTAATTATCCAGTAATAAACACCATCGGTGCAATTTTTCCCCTGAGAAGTTCCATCCCAGTTGAAATAAGAATCGTCAGATTCATAAACCCGTTTGCCCCAGCGATCAACAATGACTATCAGAAATTCTCTCATAAAATGATAATCAATCTTTAACACTGGATTTTGATCGTCACCGTTTGGCGTGAAAACCAGCGGAACCGTAAAATCGCAATCCCAGGGCTCAATATTTATTGTATCAGAATCAGTACAGCCAAATTCATTTGATGCCTGAACCCAGAATAAGCCTGTGTTTGCTACTACTATTTCTGTTTTGTCAGATCCTGTTGACCACAATATGCTGTCGAAAATTCCATCCAGCGTTAAACGGAAATAAGAGCCTGTAGAACCTGCAGAATCCAAAATTATGGATACCTCAGGCAAAGGATTTACATGCACATCAATATTCTTTGCAACAGTATCGCAGGCATTATAAATCCATACCGTGATTTCTCCCGGCCGGTTCACAACACAAAGAGAATCGTCGCCACCCGTATCCCAAATATAATTAAATTCACCGCCTACCCCGGCATTTAGTATTATTGTATCACCCTCACAAATTGAATATTCATCCTGCAAGGCAGGATACGAGGGTACATTATGAAGGCCGATGACGATGGTATCGGAGGCATGGCAGCCAATATCCTGAACAGAGTCAATAACTTCAACCCAATACAGCCCAGGATTTTCGGTAATAATAAAAGATTGGCCAAAGAAAGCCGTATCATTCCATATATAGAATTCAAATGAATCCCCGGCCATGATTTCAATTGAGTTTCCGGGGCAAATCATTGTATCATTACCGAGATAAAGTTCAATATTTTGATAAGAAATGTATATTTCATCAGAAGCATGACAGTTATTCAAATCCCAGACTTCGACAGAATATAAGCCCTGTTCAGTGATGTAGTTTTGATGTGAAGCCGTTCCGTCACTCCAAAGGTAACCGGAGAAACCATAGCCGGCATCAAGCATAAGACTCGCTCCTTCACATAACAAGGTATCGTTTCCCAGTTCAAGATTGATCTCGGGAAAATAATTTACATAAACAGAATCCGTAACTGTGCCACAGGAACTTGTTATCGTAACCCAATAAAGTCCGGGATATTGAACAAGAAATTCATCATCAGTCGAACCGTTTTGCCAGAGATAGGTATCAAATCCTTCGTTCAGTGACAGAAGCAATTCATCGCCAAAACACAGGGAAGTATCAGGTCCAAGGGGATTTTGATAGAGCGAATCGGTTGAGAACAAAACGTTGATGGTATCGGACGCCTGACAACCATACTGATCGCTCACCACAACCCAATAATCACCGGAAGTCGTCACAAGTAATTCTGAACCGGAGGAACCCGTATTCCACAAATATTCTGAAAATCCATTTCCGGGACAAAGTAAAATACTGTCTCCAAGGCATAAAATAGTATCATTCCCCAAATTAATAATAATTTCAGGAGCAATGTTAACTTGGATTGAATCGGTGGCTGAACCACACGGGCTGGTCACTGTAACCCAATACATTCCGGAATTCTGTACCAGATAGTTTGAGTCGGTTGAACCGTTTTGCCACAAATAACTTTCAAAACCATCACCGGCTTCAAGAAGCAAATCTTCTCCCCAGCAAAGGGTGGTGTCTGCTCCTAAATCAAGCTGGTCGAGGATATCCGGAAAAAATTCAACATTAATGGTATCGGACGCCTCGCAGTCATTTCCATCCTGAACGGTGACCCAATACTGACCGGCAGTGGAAATAGCTATATTTGAACCGGATGCACCGGTACTCCATGAATATTGCGTAAAACAATCGCTTGCATCAAGAAGGAGAGTATCTCCGTTGCATAATATTGTGTCATTTCCTAAATTGACATGGCAGGTATAGATGATTTCTATTTCGGGCCACCAGTCTGAGTTAGAATGATCACCTGATGCAAATGTAAGGCTCCTGTAAATTTCCTCTGTTTGCATTCTAAGTTGAAATCCAAAGCTGTGATCCGGGTCATCAATCATGTCCTGAACTAAATTAGTTACATCAATATCAATAAAGTCCTGAGTTGTTGTAGTACTTGGAGGAAGTGAAATCTGGTTCATATTAGTAACTTCAGGCTGAGTAGGCCAAATAACACTGCCTTCGTTCCAATTTTCTGTAATTCTTCGTAACCAGGCCCAGTTGTCACCACCATGTCCTACATGGCCGCAATATGGATTGTAAAAAAAGCTTAAGTCTGCTGATTCAATTTCGGATCCACAGGAAATTGATGACAAGTCGAAAGAAATCAGTGTTCGTATAATTCCAAAATTTCCCTGATAAGTCCAGGCCGCGGCAATCAAACTAGGATCCTGTCCAAGATTGGTAAATTCCAAATAAGAATGTACCATAGCATCCTTGCCTTCAGGACCGGGTTTTTGGAATAATGTCGTTTGAGAATGTGCGGTTGGTATTAATACAACGCACGTCATAAAAAATACTATAAATTTTAATTGACCCGCAATGGTTGACATGTCTGCTATTTTATTGAACTGATAACCTGCTCAATGCTTTCCAATAATTTCTCCCAGGAATATTTTGCCTTTTCTGTTTGTACATTTTTAACGAACTCATCTTCTTTATTTAAGTTGAAAAACTTAACAATTGCATTAGAAATTTCCTCTGCTTTCGGCTGAACAACATATCCCACAACTTTATCTGGAATGACTTCAGCCAGGCCACCCACTTTCGTGGTAATGATCGGTTTATTAAAATGATAGGCGATCTGACTTACTCCGCTTTGTGTTGCATTTTTATAGGGTTGTACGACAACATCACAGGCACAAAAATATTTAGCGACATCCGAATCAGGTATAAAATCATTTACCATGATCAGCCTGTCTCTTAAGTTGTATTTTTCTATTATTTCAAAATAAGGTTTGGAATCGGTATAAAATTCACCGGCAACAATCAGTTTAACCGGCAATTCTTTTAAAACTTGAAAGTTCATTGCTTCCAGCAGCAGGTCAAGTCCTTTGTAATCCCTGATAAAACCAAAAAAAAGTAAATAATTAGTATTATTATCGAGGTTCAGTTGTTTTTTAGCGGTTGTTTTATCTATTATTGCTCCGAAGTTATCATACAGCGGATGGGCACAAAATAATTTTGGCTTACGCTTATCAAACGTTGCCAGGTCATCAAGCACAGTATTTGACATCGTGATAAATCCATCAACACTTTTCACCCAATAATTTCCAAGTAACCTGTCGCCTGGCCTTTTTTCATGAGGGATTATGTTATCTATTATCGAAACTACTTTAGTGAACCTGTTTCTTCTTATAATTTTTGCAATTGTTCCAAGGCATGGAGCCATAAAGGGAATCCAGAATTTAATGATAACCAGATCCGGGTTCATTCGCTTTATTTCCCTTCCCACACTAAACCAGTTCAATGGATTTATTGAGTTGATTTTAACTTTGATATTCATGTCAGCCGGCGCCGGATCAGTTGAATATTGTGTTTTGCCAGGAAAAAGAAATCCCGGATATTGCAGGCTGAATGTGTATATTGTAACATCATCACCGCGTTGCATGTAAGCCCTGGCGAGCCTTTCGTTATAGGCAGTCAATCCCCCCCGCAGTGGATAGGCCGAACCAATGATGATAATTTTCCTTTTTCCGGGCATAATGGATTTTTAATCAATCCTGCTTTTTATCCAGACCGGTTTCCTGCTTCACTTTATAAATATTCCGGTCGGCGCTGTTCCTTGAGATCATTTCGGCCAGGAATCCAGTTACGAACAACTGGGACCCGATGATCATCGCCAGCAATCCGAAATAGAACAGCGGACGCTCTGTCATTTTATAAACTTCATAGAAATATTTTGCAACAGCAAGATAAATACCGATGACCAATCCAATAAAAAATAAAATGGTTCCCAGTGTTCCAAAAAGGTGCATCGGCCTTTTACCGAATTTAGAAATGAAGCTGATTGACAGCAGATCGAGAAAACCCTTGATCAGCCTCTCCATCCCGAACTTTGTGACACCGTATTTACGCGCCCTGTGCTGAACTACCTTCTCTCCTATTTTATGGAATCCCGCCCATTTTGCTATCACAGGAATATACCTGTGCATCTCTCCGTAAACCTCAATGTTTTTAACTACCTCACTCCGGTAAGCTTTCAACCCGCAATTAAAATCATGGATTTTTATCCTGGAAATTTTTCGGGTTGTCCAGTTAAAGAATTTCGAAGGAACAGTTTTTCCAAAAGGATCGTGACGCTTCTTTTTCCAGCCCGAAACGACATCAAATCCCTCTTCTTTTATCATCCTGTACAGTTCAGGGATTTCGTCGGGGCTATCCTGAAGGTCGGCATCCATGGAGATCACCACAGCTCCCATAGCAGATTCAAACCCTTTTTGGAGGGCAGCCGATTTTCCATAATTTCTTCGGAACCTGATGCCTTTAAAGTTTTGATTATCCTTTGCGAGTTTTTCGATGACTGGCCATGAATTGTCGCTGCTCCCGTCGTCCACAAAAATTACTTCATAATTAAATTTTGCATGATTGCAAACACGATGAATCCAATCGGCGAGTTCGGGAAGCGATTCCTCTTCGTTATACAGGGGAACAATGACGGAAAGATCAATAATTGATTGATTATGCACTAATTTCAATGGATTTGTCTTCTTTCTTCACAAATATAGAAACAATCAGAGCGAAAATTACTCCAAACAGAATGTTGGCAAGTAATGAAAATACGGCCATCATAACGGGATTCATGAATTGCCTGGTAAATTTCATCGCTCTTGCAAGCTCCTCTTCGGTAATATCAGGCCGGGAATTTATCATGGATTCTTCAGCCTTTTCAAGTATAACCGCCGTATATTCATCGCCTACAAACGTCATAAAAATAAAGGTTAAAACAGCAGAAAAAATTGCTGCAAAAAGGCCAGTAAGAAATCCTACTGAAAAACTGGTTCCGTAAGGAATAAATCCTTTTAAATAATTGTCACGATATGCGATCGTTGAAATTATAATCCCTCCTAATAATGCTGCATAGCTGATATATCCGGGCCAATTTTCAGTATATAGGTTCAGGATATAGAACAATAGCAACAGCACGATGAGAACAACGCTTATTATAACCCCGTACAAAAGTGCATGTTTCCATGCCGGATAGACTTGATTTTCCATGGTAAATTTTTTTTATTTGTGTGGAGCAAAGTTAGAAAATTTATGGAATAATAAAAATTTCAAATCTATCCCAAACCATTAACGGAAAAGATTTACTTTTGCGCCGGGTAAGTCTGATACGACCAGCTCCCTCTGAACTCCCCCAGGACCGGAAGGTAGCAAGGGTAGGCGGTAGAGCGGTGCGATATACGGGCTTGCCCTTTTTTATTTGGGAATTGACTAAATGCCTTACATGATAAATTCATAAACTTGGTTGGTAAGAAAGAGTGAGATTCCTCCCTGCGGTCGGAATGACATGAATGTGAGTCTATTGGAAATATGGAGGCGAAAGGTGCGGGCGGCTT
>JAGVPB010000026.1 GCA_020052415.1 Bacteroidales bacterium
CCAGGAACATATACATGAGGCAGTTTTCGACAACCTGAAGTACTTTTCGTTCAATGGTAAAAAAATATCTATCTTAAAAGCGTTTTCACTGCCGGAGGCAAGGGAAATAGCCAAAATTAATCCAGACATAGTTTTAATTGTTATTGATAACAATGTTCATCTGAACGGCTCCTACCAAACGTTTGTAAAATTTATCAGACACAATCTCAGGAACGAGGGATGCCTCATTGCTTTTAAGGACAATTTGCTGGTTTTAAATGAAAACAATGAACTGATTGAACAGCCACCGGCAAAGGAAATGACGGAGTTTGAATATGCCCGTGAACGGCTTCTTGACATCATCCGGATGATTATGTGGACGTGCGAAATGGAATCAAAAATCGAAAGCAATCCAATACTTCAAAACAGCGATGCAATTGTCCAAAAAAGACCGGATGAAATTGATTTTCAGGCCGTAGCCAATACCCGTGAAAAACTGTACACCATACTGGCACATGATTTAAAGGGCCCGATTGGGAACATAAAGGTATTGCTTGATTTTTTGACAAATGAACCCGGACTCCTTGACCTTAAAACTTCGAAGGAACTATTGATGAATGTTAAGGAATCAGCTTCGTCCATCCAGGATTTACTGGATAATTTCCTTTTCTGGACAAGGATGCACCGCAACGAAATAAACTTTAATCCAGTTAAAGTTAGTGTGGCTCAGGTTTTTCGCGAAAACATCATGCTGCTCAGGAGTATCGCTGTAAATAAAGGTATTAATCTCCTTTGGAAAGTTGATGAATCACTGGCAATATTTGCTGATGAGTATATGATGTCAACCGTAATGCGAAACATGATCTATAATGCTGTAAAATTTACACCCAAAAAAGGTGAAATCATGGTCATGGCAATTGAGAGGGAAATGTCGGTCGAAATAACCATTAAAGATACGGGTGTAGGTATGTCGCAGACGGAAATAGATAATCTGTTTAAGCCTAACCTCCATTATACCACTCACGGCACTGAAAGGGAGACAGGAACTGGACTGGGTTTGATGCTTTGCAAAGACTTCGTTGAAAAAAACGGAGGGCAGATCAACATTGCAAGCGAAAAAGGTTCGGGCAGCTCTATCAGCTTTACAGTTCCAAAGTGGAGAACTCTGTCAGTAAATTAAAATAATCCGAAAAAACTATCTTTGCAGATGGCTTATTCAGTCATCTGTGATAGTTAATGGATATCATTCTTAAATACTTTCCCGGTTTATCCGAAAACCAGATAAATCAATTCAGACAGCTTGAAGGTTTATACCAGGACTGGAACGCAAAAATCAATGTAATTTCCCGAAAAGACATAGTTCATTTATACGAACATCACATCCTGCATTCATTAAGCATAGCGAAACTTTTCCATTTCAACTCCGAAACCAGAATTCTTGATATTGGTACAGGTGGCGGATTTCCCGGGATACCGCTTGCCATTTATTTTCCTGATGTGCATTTTACTCTCAATGATTCTATATCGAAGAAGATAAAGGTAGTCAGTGCAATCTCGGAGGCGTTGAATTTGGAAAATGTGAAATGTGAAAATATAAGGGCTGAACAATTAAAGGGAACTTTTGATTTCATTGTAAGCCGGGCGGTGAGTGAATTGTCTGTATTTTATTCGAACTTCTCAAACCTGATTTCAAAACATTCAAAAAATGATCAGCGAAATGGAATACTATATTTAAAAGGGGGTGACCTGCATGAAGAATTAAAGCTCCTGAAAAAAAGTTTTTTGATATTTGATCTGAATGATATATTTGAGGAACCTTTTTTTAATACCAAGAAGCTTATTCAGATTTATTGAAATATTTTTCCTTCTGCTAATTCTTTTTTTTATTTACAATTTCGAAATTAAATTATCTTCGCTGATCTTTTATTTTTGTTAGGAACAATTTAAAGTTACAATTATGACAGAAGCAATCAGAAAAACATTGCGTGATTCAAAAGCGGCAAGGTGGACTGCACTTGGAGTAGTTGCCTTTACAATGCTTTGCGGTTATTATTTGACCGATGTTATGGCACCACTTAAACCCTTGTTGGAAAGTCAAAAGGGTTGGTCGAGTACAGAATATGGTTTCTTTACCAGCGCTTATGGTTGGTTTAATGTATTTCTGCTGATGTTAATCCTTGGGGGAATTATCCTTGACAAAATGGGTGTTCGCTTTACAGGGATGATGGCATCAATAATTATGGTGATCGGTACCGGAATTAAATATTGGGCTATTTCAACCCATAGTCTTGACGGCCAGGTACTGTTCGGTTGGAACGCACAGGTTATGGTGGCTGCTATTGGATTTGCAATATTTGGAGTTGGGGTTGAAGTAGCAGGTATTACGGTTTCGAAAGTAATAGTTAAATGGTTTAAAGGAAAGGAACTTGCCCTGGCAATGGGACTTGAAATGGCCACTGCCCGTATGGGTACCGCATTGGCTTTATCTACCTCAGCGCCAATAGCAAAGGCGATGCATGATGTTTCCGTACCAATTCTGATCTGTTTGATAATGCTTTGTATCGGACTCATTGCTTTCTTCATTTATACTTTTATGGATAAGAAACTTGATGCTTCTATTGTTGCAGACAATAAGGGCCGTGAAGTTGTTGCCGAAGAGGATTTTAAATTATCGGATATAAAAGTGATATTCATGAACAAAGGCTGGTGGTATATCGCGATATTGTGCGTCTTATTCTATTCAGCTGTTTTTCCATTTCTAAAATATGCCTCTGATTTAATGGTAAATAAATTTGGTGTGGATGAGTCACTTGCGGGTCTGATCCCCAGCCTTCTTCCATTCGGTACAATGATCCTCACACCGACTTTTGGCAATCTGTACGATCGAAAGGGAAAAGGAGCTTCCATTATGATACTGGGCGCCATCCTGTTGATTTTTGTGCATGCTATGTTTGCCATTCCATTATTTAATAACTGGATATTTGCTATTTTCCTGATCATCGTTTTAGGTATTGGATTTTCACTCGTTCCATCAGCTATGTGGCCATCAGTTCCCAAAATCATTCCTGAGAAACAATTAGGAACAGCTTATGCCATGATTTTCTGGGTTCAGAACTGGGGGTTGATGGGTGTACCCGCACTTATCGGGTGGGTCCTGGATAAATGGTGCATCACCGGAACTAAAGAGGTAGAAGGCATTACAATTAATTCCTATAATTACACCCTGCCGATGATAATTTTCATGTCGCTGGGTATTCTCGCTCTTTTGTTTGCTTTTCTTTTGAAAGCCGAGGATCGCAAAAAGGGATATGGGCTTGAATTACCGAATATTCAAAAATAAAATTCTATTGATTATAAAGAGAAAGAGGCTGGTTCGATGCGAACCAGCCTCTTTCTTTTTTGACTTTTTTACAATTAGATTTCAAATTCATCGTTTTCTGAAAACTATTTTCTACTATATGCCGGTACATCAGTTACCTGAATTCTTCAGATTACCTTTAATCTTATTGTTATCTGCTTTTCTCATTCAGACCATTCAAAGCCAGCAGCTTCCTCAAATATCATTAAGAAGCCGGTTCAGGATTCAGGTGTTTGAATCTGAATCAGGAATTTTAGATTCGCTTAAACAAAGAACCTCGGATGTTAGCGTGGAGTTTAAAATGAGCGCTTATCTTGTACAAAAAAAGGATTGCTTTAAAATTCTGATGGGTGATTTCACAGCCAGAGACAACGCAAAGAATAAGCTTGCACGGATCAGAAAAACATTCAAAACTGCAAAAGTCATGACTGACCAAAATGAATACGTGGTATATTTTGATATCTATGAGAAAAAAAAGGAGATCAAACCACCCAAGGGGGAACAGGAGATTAGTGACTTTGAAAGTTCTGATTCGCCCGTAATTAATTTTGATACCAGGATGAAACCAGGCAATTACGAATCCTTTGAAATGTGGAACGATAAAAAGTATCTTGTAGCGAATACAGCGTCAAATGAGGATTACCTGACGGAGCAGGAAAAAAATGTTTATTATTATCTAAACATTTGCAGGATGAATCCTAAATTATTCGCTGACACCTATCTTCTGAAGCATGCCGATAGCCTGGACGATGAATATGAGATTTCACTTTATAAAGATCTTCAAAAAATGGAATCCCTACCCTGTCTGCAACCCAACAAACAATGCTGGGAATCTGCGAAATGCCATGCCATTGCCTCCGGTGAAAGCAGTTATGTCGGTCATGACCGGGAAAATTGCGTATCCTATTTTTGGGGTGAATGTTGTCAGTATGGACCGTCCGATCCGCTTGCCATTGTCCTTCAGCTTTTAATTGACCGTGGTGTCCCATCCCTCGGACATCGGTCAATTTGCATGGGATCTTATGATGAGCTAGGTGTTTCCATACAACCGCATATCGGATATGGGAGCAATGCAGTGCTTGATTTCAGGTAGGAATATAAACCAAAAAGACACAAATAGCGACTTTCCATGTTTTAGGATTAATATATGCCTGCTCTATATAGGGATAGAATTATTTTAATAATATATTCTGTTTGGCAAAATATGTTATATATTTGCTGGTAGTAAGAGTAAATTAAAATGAAACGCAGCTTTAATAAAATGGCGTTAATCCCCAAAAAGCGCACAGTATGACCACTTTCACCCATTAAAAGCAAACCGATATGATCCCAACACTGGTTTTAATTATCTCATTTTTATTAATCTTTTTAATAGTAGTAGTTATTGGCCGGTCAATAATCACGAAACAACAAATTATCGGTCGTCCTCCGATCCCCGTTTTCTTTTTTATTCTCGCAAAAATGCTGGTGGTTGTGAACCTGACATTTCTGCTCCTGAAAGGATTTAATATTCATGTCACCGGAATTTTTATTCCCGCTGAATTTGTTGACTTCATTGCTTTGGCCTTTTTAATTATGGGGACTATCATATTGTTTCTTGCTACGTTCAAACTGAATAAAGATTTGGTTTTCGGGTTATCTTCTTCGGAAAGTCACAAATTACAAACTACAGGTATCTTTTCGTTAAGCCGGCACCCGTTTTACCTGGGATTTATTTTCATCCTGTTCTCGTCCTGCCTTTTCAACCTGCATTATATAAACATTCTGGCATTTGCAGGTGCATGGATCATCCATCATTTCATCATGATCAAAGAGGAGCAATTCCTTACCTCGCAATACGGCGAAGAATACAGGCAATATGCAAAACAAGTGAAAAGATATATTTCATTTAAATAACGAGATGTAAGGTTTAATCTTTAATAATGTTGATTTTGTGAACTTTAGAGCTTTGGTGTTTTGGTGGCGAAAAATAAAAATTGCCACAAAGTCACTAAAACACCAAGTTTCACCAAACGTTAATTGATAATAGTTCAGGTAAATATTATAAAATGTTGTCTTTTTAATTCATCAAACACTTCAAACCGTACAACACGTTTTAAATAACATAACCATGAAAGTATTGATCATTTTTGCGCATCCAAACCCATTGTCCTTTACCAGGGCAATCCTTGACCATTTTGTAAAGGGAATCAAGGAAGCAGGACATCAGTATGAAATTGTTGATTTGTATAAAACAAAGTTCAATCCCATCTTCCAGGATATGGATTTTGCATTTTTTGTGGATAAAGATATTCCTAAAGACATTTTTCAGCAAATGGACCTGAGGGGCACGATCATCAAACTTGCAGGGGGACCGGTCAAACGGTTAATTGCCAAATGGTATATACGGAACAAAACCGATGATGAACTCATCAAACTTATTAACTCTCAAAAGTCAAAAGATGTTTTATTGCAGCAAAGGAAAGTGGCTGAAGCGGATGTCCTGGTTTTTATCACCCAGGTTTTCTGGATGCACTTCCCTGCATTGGTCAAAGGCTGGATGGAAAGGGTCCTGACTTATGGATTCGCCTACAAGTTGAATGAGGAGGGCTGGCGGGGAGACCCTGATGGACGGATACCCTTGCTTAAAATTAAAAAAGCGGTTATCATGCATCCCACTTTTTTTAATGAAAAAGTGTACAGGGAAAAAGGATTTAAAGCTGCTATGGAAAAAATCCTTGATGACTGGAGCCTGAAATATCCGGGCATTGAACATGTTGACCATATTTATTTCCATTCGATTTTATCAGTCAGCCCGGAGACACGGAAAAAATACCTTGAAATTGCTTATTTAAAAGGGAAAGAATTGAACTGTTAACACAATGACCTGCAGCCGGCAGGTGAAATATCGTATATTTGCAGTAAACTGAAATGATATGACCGGCAAAATCATCGACAATAAGCGTATCATAAGGGAATACATCGAGAAAAAAGTAAATACCGGAAATGTAAATATTATCCCGGAATATATTTTGGAGGATTATAAGGAGATTTCCAAGGTCAAGAATGCTCCAGTTCAAAAGAAACTGACCAAAAAGAAGACAAAAAAGTAATCCATTGAAAATATGTAAGCTGTAGTATATCATAAGAAAGGTTCACCTGAAAAGCTGGTCTATAGTGAAATTGATAAACCAGTACAGCGTGACAACGAGGTTTTGATAAAGGTACAGGATACATGTCATCACCGGCAAATCCACCTTCGCTTCAGAATGTGGACAAACTATTTCCATCAACCAGTTCCAGAATATTACCTCCTGACAAGCCCCTTATTACGGGATCAAAGGAAGTTGTTGTTCGTTTTACTATCCAAACACCAATTTTGTCATCAAAAACGTCCAAAACCGTTTGCTGGTTTTTATACTTTATTTCCTGGTTGGATGCAACCGTTATTGAGCGTGTGATGAGAAAGTACTTTGTTCATATCGGGTTGGGCTAATAATAATTTCATCCAGTTCTTTAACCCAGGTTGTATCGGGTGGATTCTGCATGAAGGATGAATCTGGATTGATAACAGCTTTTGCGTTACCAGTTTTTGAATTATTGCTATGTATCAAATTTGTTTTGGTATTGTATGAACTTTGGCTTCTGAAGCGGATACAACATTATTGTTAACAAGGGGCCCGAAAAATGCAAACCACATGAATGAAATAATAAAGGCAACATTCAATTTGCTCATGGACTGAGGAACAGTTTAATCCTTGTCGAATTGTATAATTTTTTCATGTCTTATCAATTTCTATAAATTTTATGACATTGAGTACATGCATGATTTAATAAATAGTAATTGTTTTCTGCATCGGTCAACTCTCCTGACTTTAATGCGATAATAATCCGATCAGTATATTCCTCTGCTTCACCAAGCCATGACCTCAATTGTTCATCATATCCATTTGATAAATTACGTCTTAATTCACGAAATCCCTCTTTGACGATTATTGTTTCCCGTTCAGGCACAATATCAGGATGTATAGCAGGGGTACTCCAATTTGATTTTCGGCATAATTTTATATTGTCCATAGCACGGTCAATCGATGCCATTTGAGAAGCGAATGAACCGACATCTGCAATTTCTACTAATTCCGGTAAATAAACTGTTGAATCAGACGGCACATTAAAATTCTCAACATCACTCCATAATCCTGGGTATTCTTTACTGGTTCCAGCCTTTTCAAGTATCTCAATTGCTTGTTCATTAGAATAACATCCTGCTACAATGGAAGCAATTGCAGCTGCCGCAGGACCCCGGTGGACACCATGATGGCAATGAAAGTATATAGGTCCTTTAACCTCTCTTGTGAGTCTTGTGATCGAAAGTTCAGCTCCTTCTCCGAATCCATCGTATCCTATTGGAATGTGAATATAACGAATATTATGTTTTTTTGCAGTTTCGACATCTGGTTTAGCCCCATCAACACTCACAATGGTTGTTATTCCAAATTCTTTTAAACATATAAAGAATGTATCACTTGTCGGCTCCTCTCCTGAATAAATGTATTTCGAAATTTGAATTAGATTTCCAATAATAGGATGTCCTATTGATTTAATAGTATCATCACCGTTAGCAATTGCAGCGAAAGTTTGTAATTTATATTTGGGATTATTTTTAATTTCAATTAGGTTTACTCGGTTTTTATATTCTCCTTTAATCGAGCTATAATTAAATAAAAACAATAAAAAAAGTAATAGAGACGAAAGATAAACAAAGTATTTTCTTATCATCGATCAGATATTTAGTATGTAATAATGATTATTCTTTTATTATTGAAAATAAGTTTAAGCTTAATCCGTATATGCTAATCAGGCACCATACCTGCATAGCCTATATTTTCCAACCACAAGTCATTTTTATCTTTGTTATCAATTTCACTATCCAAATTACAATCCTCTAATAAATATCCCTTGCCTCCTGCGTTTAATTTCCAGAAATTATTTTTATCTATATTATCAATAAATCCATCTGCATTCCCATCACCCGCAATCATTCCCCATAAATCAGTAGCAATTTCCTTAACAGCCAGCAAACCGCCAAATGATTTATCCGGACCGGTCGTAAAATCATAGAAATAATTATCGTTAAAACCGGTTAACGGTAATGCAGACAAAACAGGCAAATGGTTTCGATGCCAAACGATTACAAACAAATTGTAATCTGGATTTAATAATAAATCCATTTGTAAATTGCTTTCACCATCCACCATCACAATTGAACCGTTCTTTAAGATAAATGAAGCCTGTCTCGCAATACGCTTGTCGGCGGTTGCGGTAGAGGCATCGCCTGAAGTTTCCCTAAACTCGACTAAAACCCAATCAACGATATTGGTATTTGGTACCGATGTTAGGTTTTCAGAACCAGAATAATTCCAGGGAGGTGAATTGTAAGGATGTATCAATGGGATGAGTCCATTATCATTCAATTTAGAAGTCATCTCAAAACCGTTAAAAGGTCCCTCAAGGTAAACTTTAAGATTTAACTGAACTTGGGTTGCTGAATAATTTACACCTCCATTGATGAAAACAGCCGGAAGAATATTCCCGCTATTATCCGCGTACTCACAATTACCTGATGTAAAAGTATCCCAGATTAAATACCCGGCTGAACCGTCAGTATTGAATATCAAATCGTATAATACAGCATCCCCAATATTTACAGAATTTGTAGAGATCCATGATGTAATAACACGACCATTATTTTCATTGATAAAAATAAAACCGGATGCCAGATTCGTATTTAAATTTTGATAACCAATATAAGTAAGTGAGGACTCATCATAATCAAGTACAAGTGAGATAGCCGATACATTATTACAATTGGTTACTTGGATTGGAACAATAACCATACCTGCCCCACTTGTAACATTTTCAGCAGTGGTTATGATTTCCTGTGAATATCCATAAAATGTATTTGACAGAAGCAGAATTAAGAATAACACCCTTCTCATAATAATAACAGGTTTGTAGCATTAGTATTTAATTATTTTTTTCATGTGTTTTAGCGAACCAGAATCGGTTCTGTATTCTATGTTAAGATAATATAACCCTGATGAAATTTCAGATCCATTCAGTATATATTCGTATGTTCCTGTTGTCTTTGGACCATCTGTAAGAGTTTTAATAACTTTACCAATATTATTTAACAATGTAACAGTAATACTACCATCATTTGGAATGTAAATTTCAATGATAGTTTGGTCAATAAAAGGATTGGGGTGAATTTCACAAGAAATACCCTGATGATTTATTGCATTTTCATAAATTTCGGTAATTAAGGAGGTTAATTCAGGTATTAAAAAGGATACATTCTGAACTAACACGGCGTTTTCATCAGCAATTTCACTGTTTTCACTAAGAGTTATACAAATATTCCCATTAAGATCAGATAAGTCTTTTGTAACTATTTTAATGAACAGGAGAGTATCACCCTGATAAGCTTGTATGGGATTGAGATTAGTCCAAGCAAGCTTAGTCATTCCATCTGCTGAGTTTACAAATTGATAACCACCGCCATTTGGAATCTGGATATCTGCAATTTCAATAAATTCATCCGGATATTGGAATACCATGGAAATTGCTCCAATATCCTGGCTTGTAGTGGTTATAACCGGTATAAGATATTCCTGAAACGGTTCAATTAAAATACTTCCACCACAAATCAGTTCAACATTTTCTTTATAACCCTTAGCGCCAAAAGAATAGGATCCGTTAACATCACCATAGCACAAAACATACTCATCTGTAAAAGGATTTTCACCATATACTGATATTTTATCGGGAGATAATACATAATCACCTGAAACAAAAGTGTTGTTGATCCCTGTAAACCGCTTCATAACTAATAATGCATCTGTTGCATTTACAGATGAGCTTGCATTCACATCAGCTGCTTGAAGAAATGCGCCCTCAAGAAATATAATGTGTACAAAATGTTGAAGTACTAATAATGCATCTGTTGAATTTACACCTGCCCAATCTAATCCAAATATCTGGGAATGATAAAGGGCATTTTCCACTTTATTGAAATTAAAACTACCAAGATTGTCGGTCATGGTCGTATATTTTGGAATTAAATCGCTATCCAGAAACTCTATACCAATATCATTTATTGCAGATGAATCAGCATTTAAATAATACACGTAACCACTGACATCAAAGCTATCAACCTGGTTTATTCCGGAATTTAAATAGGGTTCGTAGAAAATATAACCTTTTGAAGAATTGTCATATTTATCATATATCAACGAATCAATCAGATCTGCATCCTGTGTTTTCCAAAAGTTATAAACTGCATTGATATTGCTTGACGAGTTATTATAGAATTCAAAGTCTCCGTTATAAAATATATCACAGTATTGAATTCCAGAAGCAGGAACGGTTGTCCCATCAGTATATATTCCCCCCATACTGTTATAGGATATTTGGGAATGAGTCATTGCAAAAGAGGAATTTACGCTTTTAATTCCCCATCCGGCAGCAAATTGTATTAACAAACTATCAATTACCGGTTGGGTTGTAGTATTTATATAAATGTTTTGCTGATTTCCTTTTTCAATTATGCAGTGTTTTAAAGAGGAGGTTGCCCCATAGGAATCACTACCATCACTGAAATAAAGACCATCCCATCCTCCAGCAGCATTATTTAAAGAAGTAAAGATTACTTTATTAGCAGGATCGCCTATAGCCATTAGCTCACCCCCAAAATTACTTGTGCTACCGATGGTTAGCTGCGTATTTTCTGAGAAATAAACTGTATTGCCAGCCTCAATCGTTAGTCTGCATTTATCAGATGATTTCGAAATAGTAATATCACCAAGAATATGATAAACGCCTGATATTTTTGGCCAATGCTTATTCTCTGATATTGTTCCCCCACCAATTGCTATTGCATTGTATGTGTTATCAGTAATTTCAATATTGCTGAGGCTATCTGGACTATTTTCAGCAACGACAATATACAATCCATAGTTGGAATTTTTCAATTTAGAATTAGTTATTATAGGTTGGTTGGTTCGATCATAGGTAATATTGCTGTTGGAGGCCTTTTCAACCACACAGTAATTCAATAAGGAATTTGATCCGTTATAATCACTGTTATTATAAAAAAACAATCCATCCCAGCCACCCTGCAATCCATTGAGCGCGGTAAAAGTGACGATACTATCGGCAGTTCCCTGAGCAAATAATTCGCCACGATAAGCATCATTATTGTTATTGTTAATTGCAGCAATATTTATTCTTACCG
>JAGVPB010000056.1 GCA_020052415.1 Bacteroidales bacterium
AGCGCGGTAAAAGTGATGATACTATCGGCAGTTCCCTGAGCAAATAATTCGCCACGATAAGCATCATTATTGTTATTGTTAATTGCAGCAATATTTATTTTTACCGATGATGAAAATTTAATGGTATTTCCCGGTGAAATGGTCAGACGCGGGTTAGCAATGTTATAAATCGAAATACTCCCTAAAACAACATAACCATCCTGAACATATGGCCATGTTTGATTAGAAGTGATAGTTCCTGAAGGAAAAGCTACTCCACCTGAATTATTATCCGAATTAGTTAATCCGCTAATAAAAGATAATGAACGATTGACTATTGGCGAGTATATACCATATTCATTTTCTGATAACACACAATCATACATTATGGGTGAGGAATTTGCATCAGAGAGATATATTCCTGAAATGACATTTGACTGCATTAGGGTATAAAATAAAGAAGGAATGGAAGCACTCTCAAGATAGAGACCACTCTCAAGATTATTTGTAAAAAATGAATTTTCTATTGTAAGGTCGGCATCATTTAATCTTACCCCATTGCCATCAGCCATCCAAATCGTTGTATGGATCAAATGGGGTTCATTTGTTTGCAAACAATACAAATTCGCATTTCTAGTTCCCAATCCGGCTTTTTCAATTACCACATAGCTGAATTCACTTGCAACACCATTGTCGCTGCTAGCATTAAAGTAAACTCCATTCCAGTAACCCGGTTCTGTATTATAGGACCTGAAATATATTGAATCTGTTTCCGTACCCTCACATGTTAAATTGGCTGCACCAATTTCCAGTCCGGTATTATATGAAAATATAATTTCAACACCTGGCTCAATTACATGGGTTCCTGAAGTAAAGGAAATATTTGATGATACCCAATAAGGGCTATTGGCAAGACTGATGGTACTTACTGCATTTAAACTTCCGCTTAATTGTGTTAACCCGGGTAAATTGACAGTAAAATCCTGAAAAATAATATTGTTATCAATACTTCCATCAAAATCAATGATATACTGCACATAACGATAGTAATCGTTTAATACAACAGGGTTGGTTTGATTTTCTGAATACCAGTCAGTCCATATTTTATCATTACCTGCGACACGATAAAAGAGCTTATAATTATTATAGGTGCTATTGTACGTGATGGTATAGGTTAAATTTGAGATCAGTCTTTCATCGCCTAAATTGAAAAATGGATAAGACATAAATCTACCTTTATTAACCCTATCTGACGTCAAATTCATATTGGCATATCGGGCTAAATAAACTGGAATCTCTGCTAGCCCCTCTCCACCCGTAATTACGATCTGGCCATTTGCAGAGTAGGCTGATGCATTTTTTATGGCCTGGTAAAGTGGATCATCAGCAAGATGCCAGGTTAGTGAAGTTAAATTGTCAGCCTGTGCATAATATACATCATCACTCACCGCGATTCCATTATCTCCACCAATGATACTGATCAGTCCATTCTCACAGGTTGAAGTGTGGTTACTAACTGTTAATGGCAGAGCCGTAGCAGATAGCCATGTGCCACAAGAACCGCTTAAATCAAGGCTGCTATAATAAACAGTTGATTGTTTTGCCCCTGTATTGTTAATTCCTCCTATTACCAATAATTTCTGATCATAACACACAAGGGAATGCAGATTCCGACTATCCGGCAATGGGGTTGTGGATATGATATTATCTAACTGGCCTGAAGGTCCTGTTTCTTTGGCAACATAAACTGTATTCACGGTACTTGTTTCTGAGGATCCATTTGATCCCCCAACAATATAAATGTACCCATTCTGAAAGTGTGCAGAATGACCCCACAAAGGCTGTGGAAGCGTAACGGATAATTGCGTCCAACCGCTAAGAGTACCATCGGATAGAATTTCAGCTGTATAAATTTTATCTGAAGGTTGACTGTTTTTTCTTCCACCAAGAATATAGAGAAAATTAGAACCTACAACCGCTGCATGGTCTCGCAATGAGTCCGGAAGGCTCGTCATTGCAGTCCAGGCGCTATGTCCACCGGTCTGAATAGTCGCTCGGTAAACATTACTAATATTTTTGCTTCCATCGAAGCCTCCAGTAAGGTAAACATAAGTTTTCCAATTTGCAATTTTGTGGCCAATGAGTGTCTTCGGTAAATCCATTGTCGAAATCCAATTCTTAATGCTATCCGCCTGGTTTGCCAGGTAAACATTATTGCTTGTTATATATACGTTGTTAACCGTACCCGTATTAAAATCATCATTGGTAGTTTGGGTTATAGCAATTGATTGCGCAACTGCTGAATTCCAGTAAAAGGAAACGATCAGTAACTCAAGAATGATAAAATATTTTTTCATAAATAATAGTATTTATTGCCGGTTATAAATGTCATTTCATACGAATTACATTCTATAGCTTATCTAAAACTCTCATATACAATTAGTCAGGAATTTGCGAACCATACCCCAGGTTAGGAAACCAAAAATCATTCTTATCAATATTATTCGTTTCTCTATCCAGATTAAGGTCCGTTTCAAGGTATTCCGCATAACCTGCCCATGGATTCCAATAATCAATTTTATCCAACATATCAACCAGGCAATCAGCATTTATATCACCGGCAATCATACCCCAAATACCAGGTGCTAATTCTTTGTGACCGCTATTTCCTCCATATACCTGTGATTCACCAGAAGTAAAATCATAACCATAATTAATACCACCTGGAACTACTGCATTGGCTGATAAAATACCCAAATGATTTCTGTGCCAAAAAACGAGATATAAATTTTCAGTAATAGAAACCAAAGTATGTGGTGGATTTATACCGTCAGCACATACAACTTTCCCATCATTCCGCAGCAAAACAGCTTGCCTGTCAATCCTGGTAGTAACATTAGCAGATGACGAGCTACCTGTCGTTTGCCGCAATTCAAGTAAGCCCCAGTCAACAATTTCAGGATACCAATTTGATGACTTTGTTTCAGTACCGTTATAATCCCATGGATTTTGCCAATACGGCTGATATAAAGGAAGGACTTCCTTCAAATCATCATTCATTTTACCTTCTTTAAAAGGCCCCTCCAGATAAACTGTAAGATCAAATATTCCCGTACAATTTTCGGCACGAATTGATCCGTTATAAAAATTGGTATAAATGATATCGCCGTTGAAATCGCTTAACTCGCAATTTCCGGGAATTCCAGTATCCCATGTCAGGGAACTATTGCCACTTAGAGAATTAAACTTTAATTCCAATAACAAACTGTCGGTCACAATAATTGGATCAAGCGAAGCCCACGATATTATTATTTTACCATCATTGCTATTTACAAAAAGATAACCTGCTGATAACAGGTCATTCGCATTTTGGTAACCAACATAAGTAAGGTTTATGGTATTATAAGCGATGGTCAACGACATCGCACTGATCGTATCGCTGTTTTCAATTAGTAAGGGTACAACTACTTCACCAATACAGGTAATCTGTTTTGGAATATAAATTGACTGTGGAGTGGGTAGGACATGAAGCGTTATAACCTCTGAAGTATCAACTGGTTCGCAATATCCTGAAACGATACACCGGTATTGGTACGAATCAAAAATTAGCGGAACCTCTTCGATATATAAGATTGATGTGTAATAATCATAATATGGGTAATCAGAAACTATATCAGACCAATTGTTTCCAAAGTCAATACTCTCCTGCCACTTGTAAACCAGTCCAAGCTCATTTGCTGATATTTGAATTGAACCAGATTCGCCTTCAAATAAACTAACATTATTTGTTGGTGTAACAATTTCCGGAGGATTGCTTTGTATAATTTCACCATTTGAGTAAGTGGCTTTGTAAGTAAAATCAAGTGGATCAAAGTACTCAATGTTACCGGGTGTTAAACTATCCCAAATCAATTCCGAAATACCCTGATTGCCCTGGAAACTGATGTGAAATAATGTATCATTCTCCAAGTCTGCTGTATTTAAAGAAAACCATGAAATATAAATTTTGCCTGCATAAGCATTCATTGAGAAGAATACGGTGGAAAGATTCGGGTGCAAATTGGAGTACCCTGAATAAGTAAGCAGGGTCTCATCATAATCAAGAGTAAGAGAAAAAGCTGAGACTTTTATGGATTTCTCAACCTGAATGAATACAGGAATGTCAATCTGACCAACACAAACTCCCGCACTACCTGCAATGGTGTGGATAACCGGATAAACCCTAAGCAAAGCCGGATCGGAATAGATAATTGGACCCGGACTTAAAAATCTGCACCTAAAGTATGTGCTATCAAACTCAATAACTGCGTTAGAAATTAAAAGCGTGGTGGATTTTGTACCCGAAATCTGAGTTTTAGAATAATACATTGAATCTGAAATATCTGACCAGTTACTTCCATTGTCAGTACTCATTTGCCATTGAAATAAATATGCCCATGTTGAAAGCACATGAAATCCGGAACTGTCACCGACGGTTATAGATACTGCCGACGGTTGTTCCAAAACTTCAATGGGATGGTGATGAAAATAATATATTCCAATATCTGAAACAGTAGTGTCCGGATCAAATTCACTCAAAGGATCTCCTGCATCAATGCAGGGCGATAAATACCTCAAGTGGAAATCGGGCAGGGTCGTATCTTCAAAAATGGGGTATGATGCAATGTTTCCGGGGCCTGTATAGCCACCTTCAATGTTGTTGTACCTTACATTGGCACCGGTTTCATTAATCTGGTTTCCTGATGGACTCACATTGAACCAAAAAATATTGTTGAATATCCCGGCATTTCCATTTAATGAAAATAGCCCGCCGCCCTGGTCTGTCGCCTGGTTCGCAAGAATATTATTGTTAAAAACTGATGAGCTAACATTATCCATATAAAAACCACCCCCCCGTAATGCTGTATTTTGAGTAACAAGGTTGCGATGTATGAATACCGAATCGGAATCCTGAATGTAAAATCCACCACCGTCTGATAGGGCTAAGTTAGAATCTAATGAATTAAGGAAAAAATTCACTGGGTTCAGATTTACATCATAGAAATATACCACACCACCTTTGTTTGCCTGGTTACCTTTAAAAATAGTTTCTGAAACCTCGGCAGGGGTGTTTTCAAAAGCCAGAGCTCCTCCCCCAACTGAAGCCTGGTTAAACTGAAATTCACTATCTTTAATGGTTAAGGATTTGGCCATCCTGCTGAATATCCCTCCACCCGAAACGGTTGCAATATTTCCATTGAATTTGCATTCTTCTACAATAGCGGAGGACAAGGTATCGCAATAAATTGCAGCACCATAACTGGCCGTATTGCCCTGAAAGGAACTGTGGTAAAATTCCAATGACGCCTGTTTTACATATGCCGCTCCGCCAAACCCGACAGAAGATACATTATTAAATAAGCAATACCTGAGTTCTGATTCAAATACGGAATTCTCAAATTTTAATCCTGACCAGGTACTGTCGGGGTGGAATGAAGTGAACACAATGCTGTCGTTATGGTAACCTGCTGAATTCAAATAACCTGCAATATTCAATCCTTTGTCCTTGTGAAACCTTACATTTACTCCATTGAAAAGAAACAATCCAATGCTATCACCAACAGTTTCATTTTCTAAAATCTCATAAAACCCTGGTTTTACAACAACAGTATAACCAGTACTCGCTGAATCAAGTCCCTCCGGGATATTTTGGTATGGATATAATTCGGAACCATCCCATGGGCCTAAATTATTGTCATCATTAACATAAATAAACAGAGATGGACTAATATATACATTTTGGCGGATATTATCTGACGATATAAAAGACTGACAATACAATAAGTTTGAGATAGTATATAAGCTACCCAAAACTGCAAGTCTATAATACCTTGATATTTTCATAATGAAATACGATTTATTAATTTACAATTTCTTCAATCAACCATTTAATCAAATACCCAGGTCCAGGCACCTTTACACCATTCCAAAATTGCATCTCCCATTGAAGTTGGTGGCGGACCTCCAAGACCAGCTCCAGGTGTATTTAAACCAGCTTCACCTCCTTTTGCAGCAGCTTCAGCCACATCTTGGCCGGCCTCCTTTTTTGCTTGTATCTCTTCACTTGTTACTTCCCCTTCAACCAAATCATCTACAGCCTGTTGTTGGTTTTGGCCAGCTTCAACAGTTGCATCCCAAAATTCATCCCAACTAGTATAGACACCATAACCTACGATAATAATAGCACCTCCTATTACTATGAACTGCAAAATATCACCATAAGGGTCAACATAATTTACCGGATTATTATTAACATACCTGTATAAATTAAAACCACCCCTAAATCCAATTGGATCTCTAGTTATCCATCTTCCTAACAATGGTGAATAATATCTGAAACCAAAATAAATTAATTCTGTCTGCGGGTCATAGTCTTTAGTACTGAATCCAAATATCTGTTTATCAACTCCAATAGCCTGTTTTCTCTTTCCAAAAACATCATATGTAACTGACTCGATAATCGAGTCAGATGTATTTATTACATTTATAATATCACCCCTGTTATTATAAAAATAATACAGAGCTCCTGAAGTTTCATTAAAGCTGCAAATTAATCCTCCAATGCCTCCCCCGTAGTTTATTCCTCGTGTAAAATATTGCTTTTGATCAGTACTGTCAATTACAACAACTGCTTGAAATAGGTTATCATAAATAAATCTTCTAAATATTATTCCATTTTTTAATATTTTTATTCGTTGACCTAACCCATCATATACATACTCCTCATAATCTCCATTTGGCATTTCTATACGGATCAACTGATTATTAGTATTATAATAATACTTCAGAGTATCTATATATGTGTGTTGTTTAATTAAATTTCCATTGTCATCATAAAAAAACTTGATGTCATTTCTTTTTAGGCTAATTGTATTTATATAGGAAGAAGCGACATTATTAATATCATTAAACAACTTAACATTAATTGAACCATCTGGATTTTTATAAGAATTTACAATAAAAATAGATGAATCAGAAATATTTGATAAAATCCCATTTACTTTAGCGTAAAATTTAATTGAATCAGAACTATTATTTGCTGGTATCGGAATATTGTAAGCTATAAATTTTATTTGATTGTTTCCAAGATAGGAGGTATTAGCTTTTATATTTTGTACATAGACGTCTGCAACAGAATCACCATAAACAAATCCAGAAACATTGATTACGGTTTCCTTTAAAAAAATTAGCTGGTTATTTTCATTATATGAATAAGAGTCAATTATACCGTTTTTTATTAATTTGAAACGGTTACCCATTTGATCGTAGGAAAATTGATTGTTCCACAATATTTTACCTGAATTTGTCTGTACATCTTCTGATGTGAGCCTGTAAGCATAATCATATTGGTAATTAGAGACATTGCCCTCATTGTCGGTTATTTTGTTTACCATGGAGGATTGATCGTATGCATAATTGAATCCTGAAAATATTTCACCGGAAGATTTTTGGTTGGTTAGTTTTATCATACGATTCAAACCATCGTATTCATAATCAGTATAGGAACTGTTTCCATAAGTCATCTTCACGCGGTTATTATAATTATCGTAATCATAAAATGCTGAAGCATAATCGCTGATCACATTGCTCATACGGTTCATTTCATCATAGGAATATGATACAGTCATTCCCGGAACTGACATGGTGAGCCTGTTGCCATTACCGTCATAGGTATAATTAATGGCATCATTTGAATCCGGGCCGTCTTTGCCTATTACCATGCCATCTGTATCGTAAATATAAGTAGTTTCTCCTGTTCCATCCATCATAGATGTAACTTGTCCCCGATCGTTATGAGTGAAAGAAACATCAGGTGTGTTGTCGGAATAATTTATAAAATTGAGTAAGGTATGATCATAATAATAATCAGTTATGGTACCTTTTTCATCAATCCGCTTGATAAGGTTGTCCAATGGGTCGTAACTGAATTGTTTGTACGTTCCATCCGGGTTTGTTTGCTTAACCACCCTGTTCAGGTGATCATATCCGTAAATGGAATTCTGACCATTGATGTTTAATTCTATAGCATTGCCTTCAGGATCTCTGGCAATTGTGATATCTCCATCCGGACCATGAATAAATGCTAGTCTGCACGTTCCGCCACAATCATAGTCGTAATATTTTTTTCTGCCGCCACGATCAGTAACCTGAGTTAAATTTAAAAAATCGTATTCGAATTTTTCAAAAGTGTCATCGACATATATGATTTTGGTTACTAAGTTCAAATAATTATATTCATAATTGATTGAAACACCGTTTTTATCCTGATTTAATATTCGGCCAACAAGGTCGTTAGTGAAATATGTGGAAACGCCAAGAGGATAGTTTATTTCACTAAGATAGCCGTATGAGTCATAATCACGGTAAATTGTATTATTATTTCCATCAGTATAACTCTGATTCTTTCCATTAGGGAAATAGGTAAAGAATTCGCTTTTAAGTGGCGTAATAATACCGGTTAAATTTCCATTGGCATCATAATTATAAGTTACCGTTCGGTTCATGGGATCAGTGATTGAGGTCAGGTTGTCATTTATATCATAATTGAAGAAGGTGGTTTTATTCCTGGGGTTGGTCATCTGTGTCATATTCCCTGCAGTATCATACACGTAGGTGGTTTCATGCGTTCCCTTACTTATACTGATCCGGTTATCATTTGCATCGTAGCTATAAAATACCGTTGCTTCCGGGTCGGGGTAAAGGATGTAGTCAATCCTTGAATTTGGCAAGTCCAGATAATAAGCCATGATATTTCCGTTTTTATCGGTCGATTTGACGATGCCTGTATTTTGAGTCAGGTATTCAAAAGATATTTTTGACCTGTTACCGGACTCGTCCGTAAAAAAAACTTCATAGGCCAGATTCCCCGGGCCTATAGTTCCGGATGCTTCATAATTAATTTGAGTTGATCCGTTTGGAGTAACCACTGAAGTTATCCTGTCTTCGTAATGGTATCCCGGACTTGCCTGCTGAAGTATTTCTACCTGATCATAGATTATGGTCGAAGTGTATCCACCCATGTCAGTTATATATAATAAGAACTCATTGTTGGTATAACCATATTGAAAAATAGCAGTTCTTCCAATTGGGTCGGTAGCTTGAATAATTCGTCCTTCGGCATTGAGTGTAAAAGTCGTGGCTCTTCCATTAGCATCGGTTACGGATGTAATGTTATGGTCACTGTTGTACTGCAAGGTCACGGTATTTCCATTACGATCCTCGATAGAAGTTAACTTTTTATGCACAGGGTCATCAAAACGGTAAATAAATTTGGTATCCTTCATAATGAGAGCATAACCATAACCCCCGATGACAGAGTATCGTTCAAACTTGTTATAGTTATCCATGTGAAAAGGTGTAGAAGAATTACCCGAGAATTTGTACGTTTCACGTGCACCGTTAGATAGAATAACAAGTATGGTATCCGCAGATACTTGATGATAAAAGGCCGCATAGGCAAAGCTCCATAATTTCCCGACTGGAAAATATTGAGTCGGCAATGGCAGACCACCGGTAAATTCCTGGTGGTCATTTCCGTTGTATACGAGCTTTAAAGCAATATCCGGTCCTACTCCGGCCTTATACCACATGGGAATGTCTACGGCAACCAGGTTCAGATTTACAGGATTAAAGGATAAATGAGGGCTTCCGGTTCCGTCGCCGCAATCTTCATTATCAATATCTTCTTCCTCATCGCCGCAGTCAGTACAGTCATCATCTTCGTTGGGTGGGGGATACTCATGAAGGTAAGAGCCTGTTATTGCTATGAGGTCATCTTCATCCAATAAGGCCAATTGATGAACTGAAGTGAATATGATGGCATTTTTTGAAAAATATTCAAGCAAGTAGGTTATTCCAACCGCCTTCAAATGGGGTGCCGCCGGATCGAATATTTTATACATATTATTATCACTTTTTCCGAGCAATGCAATATAATGGTTGGCTGACAAATGCAAAATACAGGGTGCAGGCAGATCATTGATCTCATGTCCGGATAAAGTAATAGCCTGTGCAAGAGGATTAAGCTTTTTGCTTAAGGATAGCAATTCGGAAAATGTCAATTCCTTTTTTGATACCGGAACCTGAAGCCCGGCTTCACTATAATAATTCTGATGCAGAAAATCAATCACTTCCAGTCCGCAAGAGGTTTTATTGACATCTGGTTTAATATAAACGGATTGGGAAACTACCTGTAAGGAGAGAATTACCAATAATGAACAAAGGTAATTTTCAATTTTTGATAATTTGAATTTCTTTGATGGTATAAATATCTGCATAACTTAGTATTAATTATTAATCTTAAGTTGATATGTCCCTGCTGCTACAACATTGTCGGGTAAAATTATATTGACCAACACGGTATGAATCCCCGTACCTAATTCAGGGAATGCAACGGTATATTGTCCCGGAATCATCACATTCGGATTTTCAACAATATGTTCATTATCTATTGAAATATATATTTCATTCATGGATGAAAAAACATTGTTAAAAGCCAGGGTTTGTTCCTCGAAATTAAAAGATATATCATTGGTTGCTGCTTTTGAAACTTTGAAATTTAATGGAACGTCCACACTCTTATTCCAGGCAGTTTTTGCAAAAGGATTAAGAGCAAACTTCGTCCAGTTATCCGGATAAACTGCCGCAGAAGTAAAATCAATTGGAGCATTCTTATTCACCAAATAAAATGCAGAATTAGGAATAGCGAATGAAATGATCTTAGCCTGGGGATTGAGAGAAGGTTTGATCTTCACTTTAGCTGTTTGATCATAACCATCCCATAAATGATTTTTTATTCCAGGTGATTCCGGGGCAAGATTAATAATCGTTTTTGCCAGTGAGCCGTTTTCAAAACCGATCCTTAACTTAGTAAAACAAGTAGTTGTAAGACTATAAGAAATTTCTCCGTCTTGCCGGTTCAATCCAATATCTTTAATATCTAAAAGTTTACCCCAGGGCTCCTGGAAAGAATTAAAGCTTATCATGTTGTTATTAGCCTCCTTTACATCAATTTGCAGGAAATAGACGCCCGAAGAGAAGGATGGATTTATTTGTTTTAACGAATCGGAGTATATAATAAATTCCTGCAATCCGCCAGATCTTTGTTTTTCTTTTTCGATATAAAATTCATTGCCACCGTATATATTGATAAATTTTATGGTTGTTGAGGCAGAATTAATCAGGTAGAAGTTATATATAATGCTATCCTTTGCATTGAGGTCAATATGATTTTTCGTATTTGTGAATTTAAGTTTACTAGAATAGACTCTATTACTAACAAAGATAATCGAGCACATTAACAGCAAAATTTTAAAAAACTTCATATTGAAATAAATTGTTAAAAGTTATATTAAAAACTGACAAAGAATTAACCAGTTTACAAAAATATAACGTTAAAGTATTAATTAACAAACCTTAACAAAACTTTAACAGATTAATTTGGTGGTGTTATAAATTTTATGTATGGGTTGGCAATTGAATATAACGTATGGAAAGATTGTTAAATCTACACGACTCGTGGGTTATCAGTATAGTGGTTAAATTATACTTAATTATATGTTCTTCTAACGCTTTAATAATCTCCTGGGTAAGAATATTATCAAGCTGATTAAAGGGTTCATCCAATAAAAACATTTGTGGTCTGTTAGCCAGTGTTCTGGCAATGACTGCACGCTGCTGTTCTCCACCGGAAAGTTCAGATGGATAAAAGGATTTTTTATGTTCAATTTTAAATTGTGATAAAAGTTCGTTATTCCAATTTTCACGTTCAATTTTGGACTTGAATAAGGTAGAAGAAACAAAATCTACATTTTTCCAAATCGTCATATGAGGCCACAGGACAAGATCCTGAAAAACCATTCCGATTTTACGTTTAAATGAAGGAACATATATTTTATTGGACTGAACAAGCTGATTATTTAGAATGATGTGACCGGCTTCAAATTTCTCTAATCCTGCAATACACTTTAGCAAGGTTGTTTTTCCAACGCCTGATGGCCCGGAAATTAGTAGAACTTCTCCCCTATTTACAGTAAGATTTACATCCATAAGGATTAAATTTTTACCGTAATATTTTGTCAGGTTCTTTATTTCAAGCATACTTTCCTAGACTTTTATTTATCCACTTGAAGCCAATTATCAGCATAATTATAATAATCAATACCTGAATTAATGACAACGCATATACCATTTCATTTGCACCATAATGTAATAGTGAGTATATCCGTAAAGGAATGGTTTCAAATCCAGGCGGAAAAATCATAATGGCGCTATCAAGTTCACCCAAACAAAATACGAAGACAATAAAGAGTGAACTTAAAATACTTTCTTTATTCAGGGGTATTAATATCTTTGAAAATATTTTCCATTGGCTTTGTGCAGTTATTCTCGCAACTTCCAAATATTTTTCCGGCACTCTTGCTAAACCTGAAATGAAAATAAAATAAGCAATAGGTAAATACCTGATATTACTTATTAGAACTGCAGAAAACGGATTGGAGAGTAAATCTGTTGAAATCTGACTAAACTGGATGAGTTTGATTATTATTATGGCGAAAACAGTTCCTGGAATGGCAATCAACATAAGAATAATTAAATCCATTAAAATTTTTACCAATCGGCTGGATAATTTTCTTCGGTAATAAGCTAAAAAGAATCCAAGGCATGTAAGAATAACGGATGATAAAAGGTTATAAATTAAAGTATCCTTGATTACTGTAATAGTTTGAGTTAGCGTAGCCATAAATATGAGCAAGCTACCAGCCCCGGTTAATAATGAAATGAGTGGGATCCCCAAAATAAAAAAAAGTAAAATCCCACAAAGAAAATAAAAAACTAAGGCTTGATTTTGTTTCAGTCTGCTTTGTTTGATCAAATCATTTTTTTGTTCAGCTATAGTTAGACGGCCCGAATAGTTATATGTAAACAATAGAATAAAAATGAATGACAATATCAACATAGGAAAGCTAAGAAAAATTGCTTCCTGGTGATTAAAGTATGCGCCAAACTGAATAAATATTTCACTTGGAAAAACATTTAACCTCAATGCTCCAGGAACACTAAAATTGGTAACGGCCAGAATAAATGTCAAAATTGATCCTGCTAATATACCTGGTAGGATCAGGGGAAGGGTAATTTTAAAAAGGACACTTGCTTTATTAGTTACAAGATTAGCTGCTTCCTCTAAGCGCACATTTATACGTGCAGAAGAATGTATCATAAATAAGGAAAGAGGGAAAAGCCAACAACTCAAGATACCAACAGTTCCAAAGAAACCGTAAATATTGACATTGAAACTGAATAGAAAACCGGATTCTGATAACATATTTATCCAGCTAATGGCATAATTATAAGGTGGAATAAAAAATGGTATTAACATCAGAACAAGTAATAATTTTTTGCCAGGAAATTGAAAATTTGCAAAAATGTACGCAAGGGGTAAGGATATAATGGTCGAAATAAAAGAAACAAGAACTGCAAGTACTATACTTTTTCCTACCAAACTAAGGATTCTACTGTCAGTGATTATTTGATAAACATCATCCGAATTTTTTAGAGAATTAACAACAATCTGATACATTATATATAAGGACGGACAGGCGATAATGATAATAAACACGCTGAATATGAGGAAATAGATTGCTTTTTGAATTCTAACTGGGTTCATGTAAAAATTTATTTTACAAATATATTCTGCAAGTATTTAGATGTTTTTTCTATTTCAGATGAAGCCCTAATAAAATCAACCTCCATAGGTTTAAATTTTTTTAAATCCATAACCTTTTTGGGGATATCTATTTTTCTTAATGGAATTTGGGCGGAACGTGCGTTAGCAAGAATATTTTCGGTTTCAGGTCGCAATATGTAATCAACCAGTTGTTGGGCATTTTCAAAATTAGGACCATTTTTAATGATTGCTATAGTATTTGGTATGATCAATGTGCCCAAACCATCTGGACCTTGGTCAGGGTAAATAATTCCAACATTTTTACCGTCTTCAATTGCACCATTTGCATCATCTGTGTCGGTAAGTCCCCACCAAAACTCACCAGCTACAACCTGGTCCCTCACTGTTGCATTACCATCGAGAATGGCAATATCATTCTCTTTGATTTTTTTAAAAAATGAAAGTGCTTTTTCAGTTCCTAATTCTGCAAACAAAGCAGCAAAATGGGTAGAGGTTGTCCCGAATAGTGGATATGCCAAAGCTGCTTTCCCTTTCCATTTTGGGTCTATTAAATCAAAAATTGAAGATGGTAAGGAATCATTGATCAATTTATTTTTGTTGTAAATAATAATCCTTCCCCTCGCTGCAAAACCTGTCCAATAACCAATTGAATCTTTAAATTCTATCGGAATATCAATTGCATTTGGGGATATATAGGGTGATATAAGCTGTTTATTCTGTAATACTATTGTTCGGCTAATCTCATTATTCCAAAACACATCACATTTGGGTTTGGATGCTTCAGCGATGATCCGGTTCACCAATCCAACAGTTTTGGTCAATTCAGTGTCATAAACTGCCTTTATTTTTATACCGGTTTCCTTTTCAAAATCTTTCAGGATGGGCTCAGAATACATTCTGTCTAAAGAACTGTAAACTATGACTTCGTTTTTACCAGTTGTGCAACTCTGAATAATAAGAATTGAAACGAATATTACAAGACTTTTCAAGATTTTCATGGGCCATATTTTTTATACATATTCCTAAATAACTCAGATGTTTTGTCCACCAATTCCTTATCAGTATTAATGTGCTTTCTGAATTCATTAAAAACAATTTCAAGACTATCAGCATCCTTTGTAACCTTCACTCCCCATTTATTCACATCAATGTCATGGATGACTTTAGCCATTTGAGTAATTGAAGGATTATTTAGATCATATTTCTGAATAATACTTTCAAAACAACTAATGTTTTTCTGTCTCCCCAGTTCTGCACCAGGCACATCGAAAGGAATACCTTCTGTCACTTTTTTCCCGAATTCAATAAACCTAAATGTCGCAGTGCTATCGACAAAATTTTTTATCAACCAAATTGAAGCGCAACGATCGAAACAGGGATTTTGCCAAGTAGTAAAGTTATTTTCATTCATTTCGTCTTTAGTCACAGGATTTATGCAGGAATAAAGAATAATCAATTGGCTTAAAAACAGACCTGAGATTAAATATTTTAAAATAGTTGCCATAAATTTATTAATTGATAAAAATAGATATTTCTATTTTAAAGATGCAAGCAGCATAAAAAAGAAAAATGAACTGACCCCTATTCCGACCCCTTTAAAACAAAAAATCCTTGTAAATCTTTTATTTACAAGGATTTAAATTTTAACAATGCGGTCCGGACGAGACTCGAACTCGTCTCGCCGTCGGCGAGATGACAGGCAGGTAGTTATTTTTTAAATCTGATTTCTAGTATATTGGATGACGAACTAATCAGCCTTTGAAGGTATTCCTGGTTGTAACGTTTGATGGCTTTCTCACGCTTTAGAGCTTGAGTTTTAGTTTGACATTCTTCCAGATAAACCATTTTCCATGGACCCTTGTCTGATGTAAACCGGCTTAATCCTGAATTGTGTTCCTTAAGCCTCTTTTCAGGATGCGTAGTGAAGCCCTTGTAATAAATTTGCGAAGATTCTGAATATATAATATAAACGAAATAGGGCATAAAAAAAGGGAAGTTTTTTCTTCCCTTCAGCGGTCCGGACGAGACTCGAACTCGCGACCTCCTGCGTGACAGGCAGGCATTCTAACCAGCTGAACTACCGGACCAATATTTTTATAATGTTAAAGAACAATTTAAATCCGGTGAACTCGAACTCGTCTC
>JAGVPB010000089.1 GCA_020052415.1 Bacteroidales bacterium
ACATAATTTTTCATTTTTAAACAGTCTCTTAGAAGGAAATTTAAAAACATTATCAGCATGAGCACTATTGAAATCACAGATGTAACGCCTGATAATATAGATCAAACGGGGATTTTCTGCATCAAGGACCACCGGGCCGAAGGCACACAGAACAAGAAGGAATGGTTCCTGAAGCAATATGATTCGGGATTGAGGATAAAAATTGCATTCACCGAAAGCAAGCAGGCAGGTTTTATCGAGTACATGCCGGCCGAAATTGCCTGGCGTCCCGTTAATGCAGTTAATTATCTTTTTATACAGTGCATCGGAATCTTTATAAAGGATGCGAGGAAGAAGAACCTCGGAACCACGCTCATCCGGGCTTGTGAGCAGGATGCGCGGCAGCAAAATAAGGCGGGAATCTGCACCATGACCAGCAGCGGAGCGTGGATGGCTAACCAATCGGTTTTCGAAAAGAACGGTTTCATTGAAATTGAAAGACTTGACAGGTATGAACTGATGGTTAAGAATTTTGATGAACGCAATCCTCTCCCGAAATTCATTAACTGGAAAAACAACCAGGCACAATACACCGGCTGGAATCTCGTCTTTGCGAACCAGTGTCCCTGGCACACCAAATCGGCTCAGGATTTGAGGGAGGCTGCTGCAAAACGTGGTATCGAACTGAAAGTAACCCTCCTCAAAAATTCATCAGAAGCCAAACAAGCGCCGTCGGGATTCGGTGTTTTCAGCCTGATCCGCGATGGAAGGCTCATCGAAGATCATTACCTGAGCCGGAAGCGTTTCGAGAATATCCTTGATAAAGAGTTGAAACCAAAAAAGAAATAACGAAATGGGAAATATTTACACCATCGGAGAAACGGTTTACGACATCATTTTTAAGAACGGCCAGCCGTTATCGGCAAACGCAGGCGGAGCCATGCTCAACACAGCCGTAAGCCTGGGCAGGCTTGAGCTTCCGGTCTCCCTGATAAGCGAGATCGCAGAGGATAATATCGGAAACCTGGTCATGAATTTTCTTGTCGAAAATGGCGTTTACAGCCGGTACATATGCAGGTTCAGCGACGGCAAAACGGCTGTTGCACTGGCCTTTCTCGATGATCTGGAAAATGCTCTTTACAGCTTTTATAAGCAATATCCAGCGAACCGTTTGAATATTTCTCTGCCCGAACCGGAGCCCGGCGATATCGTTTTGTTCGGCTCTTTCTTTGCACTTACCGGAGAGGTCAGGGAAAAATTGGTTGAATTTATCAAAACGGCGCAGCAAAACAAAGCGGTCATCATTTACGATCCCAACTTCAGGCCGCCGCATTTGAAGGAGTTGCGGGAAATCATTGGCCTCATTTATGAAAATATTTCATTTTCAACGCTGATCAGAGGATCGAATGAAGATTTTGAGATGATCTTTGGAACCGAGAGTGCTGATGAGGCATTTAAAATAGTCAGAAAGAACGGATGTAAATTTTTGATTTTTACCCACAGCGACCGGTCGGTTGAGTTCCGTTCCGACAAATATTCTCTTTCAGTTGAAGTCCCGAAAGTCAAACCGGTGAGTACCATTGGCGCCGGAGACAGTTTTAACGCCGGCCTCATCTATGCCATCTATGAAAACAACTTACAAAACAAATCCCCGGACCTTTGGAGTGAAGATTTCTGGAGAAAAGCAATAACCACAGCCGTTTCATTCGGTTCGCACGTTTGTGAACATTATGATAATTATATTTCTAAAGGTTTTGCAAAAAATCAGATGTAAGAACTCAAAATCTCTTTTTGAACCGTAAACTGATTTATTCAGACCTTTAACTGATTTGGGATTGACTTGAATGATTTCTGTTATTATTTTCGTAAACAATTTGGTACAATCCATTTTTAGATAAGCTATCCAAAGTTGAAAATTGAACAAACCTACACACATATTTATCTGGTCAAGTTGGTAGAAAACCAAATTTAATAATTATGAAAAATTTAGCTTTAATCTTAGTCGCATTGATGAGCCTGGCAGGCTTTGTAAATGCTCAAAATCCGCAATGGATGAATTACAGGAAGAGTAGTAGAATTTATGCTCTCGAAGAAGAAGGGAATTACCTGTGGGCAGGTACAAATGGTGGATTGGTGAAAATTGACAAAGCCGCGGGAAGTCTCATTTTTTATAATACTTCTAATTCTGACTTACCTGACAACGACGTTCTCTCAATAACAATTGATGGCAATGGAAGGAAATGGCTTGGAACAGGAGGTGGAGGATTGGTAAAGTTCGATGGAAATGTCTGGACAATATTTAATTCTTCAAATTCGGGTTTGCCCTCAGATAATGTTAATTCAATCGTTGTAGAGCAAGGCGAAATATTATGGATTGCTACCAGCGGAGGATTATCCCGGTTTGACGCAACGAACTGGAATTCCTATGATACGTGGAATTCCGGGTTACCTGGTAATTATTTAAGATCTCTTATAATAGACGAAAATAATTCGAAATGGATCGCAACAGATTATGGATTGGTGAAATTTGATGGTTCAAACTGGACAACATACGATACTTCGAATTCAGGATTACCAGATAATAATGTTTCATCAATTAAAATAGATGGAATGGGAATTAAATGGATCGGGAGTTATGGAGGCGGGGTGACTAAATTTGACGGGACAGAATGGGTTACGTTCAACTCTGAAAATTCAGGTTTGCCAAACGATATTGTCAGGGTAATATCTATTGATGGAAGCGGTACGAAATGGATCGGTACGAATAATGGTTTAGCAAGTTTTGACGAAACGACCTGGGAATTTTACAGTACTTCAAATTCGGGCTTGCCTGATAATTATATTTGTTCGTTAACAGCAGAAAATAGCGGAACTATGTGGATTGGGACTGATGACGGCTTAGTGAATTTTGACGGGACAAACTGGACTGAATTGTGCACTTCGAATTCAGGACTTCCCGATAATCAAATCTCTTCAGTAGCCATTGACAATAACGGGATTAAGTGGATAGGCAGCTACTTTGGAGGATTAACTAAATTTGACGGATTAAACTGGACTACATTCGACACCGCAAATTCCGACTTACCCTCTAATGATGTTCTATGCATAGCGATCGACGGAAGTGGTGTTAAATGGATTGGTACCTGGGGCAGCGGATTAGCAAAATTTGACGGAATAAACTGGACTATTTACGACACTACAAATTCAGGGATCCCTGATAATTATATAAACACAATCACTACAGAGGAGAATGGCTCAATTTGGATTGGAACCTATGCAGGGCTATCAAAATTTGATGGCCAGACTTGGACAAACTTTGACACCACAAATTCGGAATTACCCTATAATAATATCGAGTCAATAGCTATTGATAAAAACGGCATAAAATGGATCGGAACAGCCGATTATTTTCCAGAATGGGGTAATGGACTTGCAAAATTTGATAATGTTAACTGGACTGTTTATACAACTTCAAATTCGGAAATACCTTATAGCAATATTAATTCAATTGCAATTGATGAGGACCTTTCTTTGTGGATTTGTTCTATTCATGCAGAGGAGGTCATTATGCATGGCGGATTGGTTAAATTCGATGGGACAGAATGGATTGTTTATAATTCAGAATCTGGTTTTCCCTGGGATGCTGTTAATCATATTGTCATAGACCAAAACGATATTAAATGGTTCTCTTCTTATTACAGCTTGGTGAAGTTTGATGGAAACAATTGGATACAGTATGATCCATCCAACTCCGGATTGCCGGAATACTTTGGTTATATCATGTCACTAGCAATTGATAAAAACGGGACGAAATGGATTGGTACCAGGTTTGAAGGGCTTTTTGCCTTCAATGAAGATGGTATTCCCGGCTTCGTTGAGGATAACATTTTATCAGATAACAATGTTAAGGTTTATCCTAATCCCACAAATAACTTACTAAGTGTTGAAACACTGCCAGGTTTGAATACTTCTTTTATAGAAATATTTACCATGCAGGGAAACCTGGTTAAAGTCCGGCGAACTGATAGTAATCAAAACACAATTGATGTGAGTGATTTACCCTGCGGGATTTATATTATAAGAATACAAACGGATGAGGGTGTGGTAATTAAAAAACTGGTAATCCAATAATGGATGAAATATTAATTCATAAAGCTGCTGATGTCCTCAGAAGATCGCGCTATGCCATTGCATTTACAGGTGCAGGAATCTCGGTCGAAAGCGGTATCCCTCCTTTCCGCGGTGAAAACGGGATATGGAGCAAATACGATCCGGCAACGCTGGAGCTTGATTTTTTTCACCGGAATCCCCTTGAATCCTGGAAGGTGATCAAAGAATTGTTTTATATGTATTTTGGAAATGCGGAACCGAATACTGCTCACATTGCGCTCTCACGGTTCGAACAAAAAGGATTGATCAAAAGTATCATCACCCAGAATATTGATGACCTGCACCAGAAAGCCGGAAGCAGGACAGTTTATGAATTTCACGGCAATTCAAAAAAGCTGGTCTGCACTAAATGCGGAGCTGATTACCCACCTGTTTACATAGATTTCGACCATTTACCGCCATTATGCGGTGCATGCAGCGGACTCATAAAACCGGATTTTATTTTCTTTGGTGAAAACATTCCTTTCGATGCTTATCAGAATTCCGTTGAAGCTGCCAAAAAAGCCGATGTTGTGATTGTGATCGGTTCGACAGGAGAAGTGATGCCTGCAGCACAGATGCCTTTTATAGCAAAACAAAATGGCGCTTCAATTATTGAAGTAAATACAGAAACATCTAAATTTACCCATTCGATTACCGACTTTTATTTGGAAGGCAAAGCCACGGAAGTGATGAAACAACTTTATTTTGCTGTTTATGGAGAGTGATCTCAGTTCTCATTTTGATTGTAATAATTTATTTCATTAATTGCATTAACACAGACAATGGCGCAGCAAAAATTCCTTAAGTTCGTATTCCATAAAATTTATCAGATTTCAAACCTTTTAAAATATAATACTCCATCGCCAAAATTGCATCAGGGAGAGCCGAATCATATTGAGGATAGAATAGAAGAAATTCCAAATAATTCTAACCAAAAAAAATATCTGTCGGAACTTATTGACAATATTGAAAAACAAAAAGAAGAAAATAATAGCCTGCCATTCAAAATCATAAGTATCAAAAATAAAGGATTTGCAGTTAAGGTAGCCGGATTATATGCATACATTTCATTTAATCACATGCCTTGGCAATATAAAAACAATATTGCATGGAAGGCTATTTTTCCTTTCATTACCGGAAAGGTATTTTTTTGTAAAGTATTTCGAATAGAGAAAGACCCGATATTTATTTTAATAAATGCAGAAATCCCTCAATTTCAGAAAGCAGAAATAAATTGCATTGAAAAATACAAGGGCGTAGTTATCAATAAAACAAGATTTGGAATTTTCGCAGATATAGGCTATAGTTTTAAATGGAAATGTGGTTCTTTAGTTGGTTTGTTGCATAAATCTAATTTCAATGATATTGAGGAATATGATAAGATAGAAATTGGACAGATCATTGAATCATTTTTTTTAGGATATTTTGAAGAAAATCAAATGATATTGGGAAATAATCCAGAAATGAAAGTATGGTATTCTGGAGAATTAGACTATTACATCGGCAAGGACGTACAGGTAAAGGTGATAAAAACAGATACAGAAAAAAATGCATTTAAGGTGGAAGGAAAATATCCTGCTACATTATCCCTTACTTCCTTAAACTATCCTGAAAATAAGACGCAGATAAAACAGGCCATAAAAAATTTGAATAATGACGAAATAATACATTGTAAAGTCTTAGGTGTTAATAAGAAGTTAAGATTGTTTCACCTCAAATGGGAAATGAAATTGGAAATAGAAACCAGTTGTTCAAGAGGAAAACAAATTAAGGAATTGATCGGCAATACGGAAGATCGAAAAACTTCAAAACAAAAAACAACTAACCAGGCTATTGGTCAGAAACTTGAGATGATTGGTAAAACTGTTAAGGTATCAGTGGTAAAAAGGGAAGATAAATATAGAAGAAAAAAAAATATTTATCTGGTTGAAAATAAATACAAGGGAGAACTTAATTCAGTAAATGAATATTATAAGATTAGCAAAAAAGAATTAAAGCAGGCAGAAAGAAATTTATCGGATGGAGAAACCATTGAATGTGAGGTGATAGGTTTGCGTAACCATGTGCTAATTTTGAAATGGAATTTAAAAGATATTGACTTCTTTAATTTTAAATTTTAAGAAATATACAATTTACCGGCAAGCTAAAGAGCCCAATTTGCCGACACTTTTATGACGTTAATCAGTTCAAAGTTGTAAATTTGCTACGTAATAATTGATAGGAATTTTAATGAAATTAGTAACACAAACACCGAAAAAAGCACTTAAAGCATTCTTAAAGCAAAAACCTTTAAGAAGCGAAATAGATATTTTCAAATCCAACCTTACTGCTTTACTCGACAAGATTAGTGTTATTGAAAAACGACCTAAAGACGAAAGCGAAGAACACTTAAAAAACGACTTGCGTGACTTTTTGCGTGACACATACTACAAGGGCACAAATGCTATAAACACCAAAGACAAAAAAGATTTAGTCATTCATTTAGGCAAATAATGGAATTAGCGGACAAAATATTTGAAGCAAAGCGACAAGGCCATAAAACAACAGAACTTGAAAAGAAAAATTGACGAACTGGTTTACAAACTATATAATTTAACAAATGAGGAAGTTAATGTTGTTGAAAACTCTCTTTCAAAGTGAGTAAAAGATCATACCTGATAAGCACAATTTGGCTGATACTTTATTCTTTTCCACTTCTCAGTCAGATTTATTTTAATGAATACGATACCAGGAAAACCATAACGGTTGAATCTGACAGTAAAAAAATTTACCGCTTCCCCTGGGCAGGCGGAATGAATTCCTGCCAGTTTGGTCAGATTGATCTGAACCTCGATGGCCAAAAGGATTTATTTGTTTTCGACCGCCATGGAAACCGTATCATGCCCTTCATTAACGGTGGTACTGCCGGAACGGTTGATTATTACTTTGCGCCCGAATACGTTTCTTCCTTTCCTGAACTGACAGATTGGGCTATGCTTGTTGATTATGATCTCGACGGCAAAGACGACATTTTTACAAAATCACCCGGCCTTCCGGGAATTATTGTTTATAAAAACATTTCAGTAACAAACCCGGAATTCGAACTCATTGTGTATCCATATCTGACTTCTTTACAGGGCGGAGGTTATGTGAATATCCTTGTAACCGATGTTGATTATCCGGCCATTTCAGATATTGACGGAGACGGCGATCTCGATATCCTGACCTTCTGGGGTTTGGGATCCTTCGTTGAAATGCATCAAAACCAGTCCATCGAAAAATACGGAATCCCGGATTCGCTGGATTTTGTTAAAACCGAAAACTGCTGGGGACATTTTGCCGAAAGCGATGAATCCAATACAATCTATTTGGATACATGCAGCAGCGGGTCGGAAGAAATTCAACATCCTGAACCGGAAAAAGACAGCCGGCACACCGGCTCGACTTTTCTTTTGCTTGACCTTGACGGGGATAGTGATAAAGATTTGGTTTTGGGTGATGTGGATTATCCTGGCCTGATTGAACTGACCAATGGAGGAAATCCTGATTCTGCTTATATAACCGGTTTTGATACTCTTTTCCCGTCTTATGACAAACCGGTCAATTTATTTTCAATGCCAGTGGCTGCTTACCTTGATGCTGACAACGACGGGATAAACGACCTTGTCCTTTCGGCTTTTGATCCCAGCCTCTATAAATCGAAGAACAGGCAGAGTGTTTGGTTGTACCGGAACCTCGGCCAGAATGAAATACCGCAATTCAGCTTTGAATCGAACAATTTCCTGCAGAATGACATGATTGACGTGGGATCGGGTGCGTATCCTGTATTTTGTGACTACGACGGAGATGGCCTTACCGATCTTTTTGTTGCAAATTATGGCGATTATATTTATTCGTATTACGGTTCAGGCAGCCAGCTTTATTCAGTCTATTGGTCAAAGATTTCGCAGTTCCACAATACCGGAACCGCAGAAAATCCCAAATTCAATCTGATCACCGATAATTTCGCCCTGCTCGATACCTTCCAGATTACCGGAATTTATCCGGCGTTCGGTGACCTTGATGCGGATATGGACCTCGACATGATAACCGGCCTGTATGATGGAACGCTGTGGTTCTTTAAAAACAAAAGTAGTTCTGCTCAATCCCCGGAATTCGAACCGCCGATAAAATCGTACCAGGGAACAGATGTGGGTAATTACAGCACACCACAGTTGTTCGATCTAAACGGGGACGGTTTATCAGACCTCATCATTGGCGAAGAAAACGGCAACATCAATTATTATGAAAACACAGGCACTCCGGCTGATCCCTTTTTTACATTCGTAACCGACAGTCTTGGTAAGGTCAATGTGACCAATTACCAGCTTTCATACACAGGATACAGCACACCTTTTTTCTTTAAAGATAACCTGAATCAAACGCGGCTTGTGGTCGGCTCAGAACAAGGAAAATTTTTCTATTATAAAAATATTGAAGGAAATCTTGGAGGGATTTTTACTGAAAATGATTCCCTTTTTGTTTTGACAGGCGGACAACCAACGGAAATAAAATGTGGCATAAGAACCGGCGCAGCATTGATAGATATGAATAACGATAATTATCTTGATCTGATCGCCGGAAATTTTTCAGGAGGGCTGAATTATTATTCCGGTGCTGCATTCCCACCGGTGATAGGAATCCCAGAGCAAACCGATGAAATCCGGAGAGTGAATATCTTCCCCAATCCTGCACGGGAATTTATTCAGATCGAAATAACAGGCCAAGACCGGTTCGAATATCTACAGATCAATATTTACAATACGGTATTTCAAAAGGTATTTTCAACTATTTTAACATGTGATAAAACAATAGAAATACCTATCATTTCCTTGACTCCCGGCGTTTATCTTTTGGAATTGAAAACGGAACCGGACGGCAGAACAAGTCAATACAAGAGATTTGTTAAGATTTATTGACCTGAATTCGTTTAAAGCAGTATCATTTGATAAGCTGAAAATGAATTGCTATTTTTGATGCGAATTTTATTTTATATGGAAGACATAAATCAAGATATATTTAAAAATCCTTTTTTTAGCCGGGGATGTTGTGCGTTGCCTAATACCAGTGAGATGGGTAACGTTTTTAAACCCGGCTGTGCCAAGCTTCAAACCTATGACTGGCTTCAGGAAATAAAACCGGGAAATACTCCTGACGAACCTGCTTTTGTGGAAGTTCGGTTCAAAAACAGCAAGAAAGACTTCTTCAGGGTACCTTATGAGATGAAACTTGAAGTCGGGGATATAGTGGCCATAGAATCTGCCCCCGGACACGATATCGGAATCGTTTCCATGACCGGCGAACTCGTGAAAATACAGATGCGAAAGAAAAATTTCAGGCAGAACGCCGACCAGGTTAAAAAAGTTTACCGGCGCGCACGGGCGACTGATGTTGAGAAATGGATCGCATCTGTTGATCTTGAAAATAAAGCAATGTTTAAATCGAGGGCAATAGCCGGTGAGCTGAAACTGAACATGAAAATCAACGATGTAGAATATCAGGGTGACGGAACAAAAGCAATTTTTTATTATACCGCAGAGGAAAGAGTTGATTTCAGGGAACTGATCAAAGTGATGGCTGAGACTTTTAAAGTCAGGATTGAAATGCGCCAGATAGGTGCGCGACAGGAAGCTGCAAGGCTTGGCGCTATTGGTTCCTGCGGCAGAGAAACCTGCTGTTCAACATGGCTTACCAATTTCTGTTCGGTAACAACCAATAATGCACGTACGCAGCAACTATCGCTGAATCCATCCAAGCTTGCAGGCCAGTGCGGTAAACTTAAGTGCTGCCTCAATTATGAAAATGATATGTACCTTGAGGCGCTCAAGGAATTTCCGGCACAGGACGTAATCCTGAAAACTAAAAAGGGCGATGCTGAATATCAGAAGGCCGATGTATTCAAGAGGATAATCTGGTATTCGTACATTCATGATAATTCGAGCATGATGGCAATACCGCTTGATAAAGTCAAAGAAATTATTAAAGCGAATAGTACCGGCACTATTCCCGAACAGCTTGAGGAATTTGCAGTGACCCTTGAGCAAAAGACGGAATACCCCAACGGCCATGACCAGGAAGAACTTAGGCGCTTCGACGAAGAATTCAAATAATCAGTAAATCATTGAAAAAACTTCTGCTATACCGGTGTTTACAACAAAAAATCCTCTTCATAAGTTTATTGTCGTTTTTTTTTATTATTTCATCATGTGACCCAAAAAGAGTATTTGAACAAAATATTCCGGTTCTCACCAAAGGATGGAAAAGCACGGAACCGGTTGAATTTGATGTCTTAATCAATGATACGATAGCTCTGCATAATTATTACATCAATATCCGTCACACAACCGATTATAAGTACAGCAACATCTATTTTTTTGTGGATACCTGGTTTCCTGAAGGCTCAAAAACATGTGACACCATACAGGTTGTACTCGCCGACGCAACAGGCAAATGGTATGGTAAAGGTTTTGGAAAAATTAAAGACGCCAAAGTATTGATCAAATCCGGCGTTGCCTTTCCTGTTAAAGGGTCCTACAGGTTCAGCATAGAGCAGGGAATGAGGGAGTTCGAATTAAAAGGCATTGAAGACATCGGAATCAGGATTGAGAAAATGTGATGAATTTTAGTTTGGAGTGGTGGCTGGTGGCTTGTTGTCCCGCAGAGCGGGATCTTCGCTTCGCTGCGACTGGTTGCTTGTTGCTGGTTACTTGTTGCTGGTTACTGGTTTCGGGTTCATGCTTCTGTCACTGCTGCTGCAACTGCCGACTGCTTATTGCCGACTGGTTGCTGGTTACTGGTCAAGTTAATAGGGTTGGGAAACTTCGAACCCGGACCTGACAACTGAGAACTGACAACTGAGAACTGAGAACTCAGAACACGAAACCTTGAACCTTGAACCTTGAACCAATTCCTATTTCCACTTAATACTGCACCCTATCCCCGGCAACTGGTTTTTGGAAACCTCTTTTCCTGTAAGTACCGCCTCCAGAGCATTTCTAATATCTTTTCCGGTGACGGGAATGCTGTTCGATGGCCTGGAGTCATCAAACTGCCCATGATAAATACAGGCTAATTTACCATCAAAAAGGTAAAACTCGGGAGTACAGACTGCATTATATTCCCTTGCGACTTCCTGGGTTTCATCATAAAGATAAGGAAACGGATATTGTAATTTTTCAGCGTACTCTTTCATTTTCGATAGGGAATCTTCAGGATATTGAACGGAGTCATTTGAATTGATCGCTATAAATGAAATTCCCTTCGGTATGTATTCCCCTGCCAGCCTTACAAGCTCAGCATTCACATGTTTCACATATGGACAGTGATTACAAATAAACATGATCAGCGTAGCCTTGTGGGATTTAAGTTTTTCAAGCGTTAAAAATGTCTCACTGATTGAATCCCACAGTTTGAAATACGGAGCTGTAAATCCTAAAGAAATATTGATACCGGAAATTGCCATAATCAAAATAAATTAAATGCTACTTTAACTTAACAATTTTCTGATAAAAATGGCTGTTCTGACTTGTAATTTTTATAAGATAGATTCCGGCTCTTAAACCTGAAAGGTTTAAACTGTAAGGCTCCCCGCCCGGGTAACCGATGAGCATTTCCGAATAAACCAGATATCCCTTAAGATCGGAAATTTCAATATTGAAATCCTGACTTTCAACATTGTTTAATCTGACTGATATTTTTTGATCAAACGGATTGGGTGTAATGCTGACAAGATCAGATAATTCTGACGAAGGATCAATTCCTGTTATATAGGCAAGGTAGTACGCCGACCATCCCTGCCGGGCTACAGTACCATTGGTTGAAAAGGTGATCATCATTTTTCCGCTCGATGAAGTTACGGGGTCAGGAACGGTACCACCGGTGTATGTTCCGGAATATGTTGCCAGCAACTGGTTCGAGCCTGCATCATAAATCTTAACCAAATCTCTGTCTGCTTCGGTATCAAAATCGAGGAAATTAATTGTTACCTCTGTAGCTCCCGGGGGCTGTATATTCCAAATGCATATTGAACCGTTTTGATAATAAAACGAACCGCTGCCATCGCGTAAGGTATCATTCCAGCCTGTCATCAATTGCATGCCGGTGCACCAATCAGGTACTACGGAGTTATAACTTAAAAACCAGCCGGCCGATGAACCGTTACCATCTGATTTAAAGGTGATCAGGACTTTATTGCCCGTCGAATTAATCGCTTCGGGTAATTCTGAACCGGAAAATTGACCGAGCATAGGGCTGGTTTCAGTCTCTCCGTCATAAACTGTAAGAAAATCATGGTCCTGCCCGGTTTCAAATTTATTAAAACTGATGATAATTGAAGTTACCGAGTCTTCAACAGATTGCGGTGAGATCAGCCAGGAGCAATTTGAATTATCTTTATAATCATGGATCGGTCCGCTTCCATCTTCAAGGCTGCCGTTCAGGGCAAGTGAAGTATCGGGTCCGGTACAGAATATGGGATATGGGTAGCTGACACTATCAGGACAACAGTTGATGATCAGTTCCTGAGCAAGATTAAAATTTGACCCTCCCGGTACCAGCTCATCAAGGTAAAAATACCCGTTGTAAGAACCGCTCCAGCCCCAGTTGAAATGAAAATAATCGGGAGTCTGATATCCGTCGCATACAAAGGCATGGCCATTCACGTTCGGTACCGACCAGCCTGCATAGTACATAGGAATTCCGCGATCGAGGTGTGCTACAATTACGCTGTCCCAGTCAAGAGTGGTACTGTCGCGGTAAAGGTACTGAGTCTCCGGACAGTACTTGAAATAAGTCCGCAGGGAATAGGCAGCTTTATGATTCCACATTCCTGATCCATCCGGACCATAATCCATATCCACCGATACTCCCATGTGATACAACAATTCGGCAACCGCTTCATTTTGCTGCTGAACATTATTGGTCATTGCATTCCAATCATACCTCGTATCAGCAAAATTGGCGGAAATGTTACCATATACAGGATGAGTGTAGGAGTAGGACCCGACGCCTGCTTCAGGCCACCGGAAATAATAACAGATTTGACCCATTGCTGTTGCCACGCAACCGGTGTAGCAATGACCGGCTGGTCCGGCCGGATCGGCCGGGCACAACTGATTATAAAACTGCCCCTGGTCCCAGTTTGAAATAAGCATAGGCTGAATATCCTTCCCACCCTTTAATAATTTCAGATGAAGTGGACTGTTCATTAAGAGCCTGTCCCATTCTGAAGTTGTTTCACGTAAAGGATTAACTTGATTATCAATTGCGAAAATAATCTGTTGCTTATATTGTTCGACCCAGGCTTTAAACTGTGGTGGCTGGTTTTCACCGTTTGATAAAGACTCCAGTGAATAAGCCGGAACAGGAACAGCATTCCGGGAGGCTGATACCAACACGAATCCACCGGGACTCATATTAAAAAGGTAATACACCGGCCGTTCAGAGTCAAACACTGTTTTAGAGTTTACAATGCTGATATCCTCGTATTTTGTCGTTTGATATTGATTTATTCGTTCGTAAAAGAAATTCCGGGCGACCTTTTCAGCGTCTGCTATTGCAACCTTTTGACTGTATAAATTGATAAGGAAGGTAAGGAGGAGAAAAACAAGGAGCATAAATTTTTTCATGTTTCTTCGTTTTTATGACCGCCTAAAATTATAAATAATA
>JAGVPB010000044.1 GCA_020052415.1 Bacteroidales bacterium
TGCCCTGACCAGCCTGACGGGATTGGAGGGGGTGACTTCTATCGGGGGTTATCTTAATATTTCTGGTAATGATGCCCTGACCAGCCTGACAGGATTGGATAATATTGATGAAGGAACCATAAATAATTTATATATTTTTAATAATAGTTTATTAAGTACCTGTGAAGCAGGGTGGTTGTGTGATTATCTGGCCAGTCCGAACGGCAGTGTTAATATATATGGCAATGCTATTGGCTGCAATAACCCATCAGAAGTGGCAGATGTTTGCGGAATAACTTTACAATGCTTGCCCTTTGGAAATTATTACTTTTTCTCACAAGATGATATAGATAACTTTCAAACCAACTATCCTAATTGCACCGAGATTGAGGGAGATGTGATCTTAGAAGGAAGCGGTATCGTGAATTTGAACGGGCTGGGTGTGGTGATCTCCATCGGGGGTAATCTTTCTATTAAAGATAATACTGCCCTTACCAACCTGGAGGGATTGGAGGGGTTGACTTCCGTTGAGGGAACAGTACTGATAGGTGGGACTAATGAAGCGGGTTCATGTACAGGAAATTCCTTGTTGACTTCATTGGAAGGTCTTAATAATCTTATATCAATCGGAGGAGCATTGGAAGTGATATGTAATGATTACCTGACCACCCTTACGGGATTGGAGGGAGTGACTTCTATCGGGGGTTATCTTAAGGTTTCTGGTAATGATGCCCTGACCAGCCTTACGGGATTGGAGGGAGTGACTTCTATCGGGGGTTATCTTAAGGTTTCTGGTAATGATGCCCTCACCAGCCTGACAGGATTGGAAAGTTTGACTTCCGCAGGAGGACTTGGGATTTCCAGTAATGATTCCCTGACCAGCCTGACGGGATTGGAGAGTTTGACTTCCGCAGGAGGACTTTGGATTTCCGGTAATGCTTCCCTTACCAGCATAGCGGGATTGGAGGGATTGACTTCCTTTGAGGGAAACCTTGAGTTTGCAACGAACGATGCCCTAACCAGCTTAACAGGGCTGGATAACGTGACATCCATCGGGGGGTATCTTAGGATTTATTATAACGATGCCCTGACCAGCTTACCAGGGTTGGATAACGTGACTTCCATCGGGGGAGACCTTGTGTTTAGCATGAACGATGCCCTAACCAGCTTAACAGGGCTGGATAACGTGACTTCCATCGGAGGAAACCTTGTGTTTAGCATGAACGATGCCCTAACCAGCTTAACAGGGCTGAATAACGTAACTTCCATCGGAGGGTACCTTTATATTTTTAATAACAATACTTTGACAAACCTGACGGGTTTGGACAATCTGACTTCCATCGGAGGGTACCTTTATATTATTGAAAACAATGCCTTGACCAGCCTGACGGGTTTGGATAATATTGCACCTTTTTCCATCACAGATTTAATCATTGATCATAATCCATCATTATCAACTTGTGAAGTGCAAAGCATCTGCGAATACCTGGCCACACCCAACGGAATGGTTTCCATTTACGACAACGCCCCCGGCTGCAACAGCCCGGAGGAGGTGGAGGAGGCTTGTTTAACTACTGTAAAGGATAATTACAGCGAAATTGAAATAAGCATCTCCCCCAACCCGGTCAGTGAACATGCTGTTTTAAGTTTGAATGTTTCAAACTATGAACCCGTTGAAGTTTGTATTTACAACCTTACCGGCATTTGCCTGAAAAGCTGGGAATTTAAAAATCAGTCAACAGGCACAAAGGAATTTTTTATGGATTTAAGCGAAATTCCGGCAGGTGTGTATTTCTGCCGCCTTCAAATCGGAAATGAAATGATAACAAAGAAAATTATAAAAGTTAAATAATGAACGTCATTGCGAGCCACAGGGCAGACATTTGAGCAAGTGCGAAGCAATCTGTCTGAAAGGAGTAGCAGGTCAGTTTAAGCAGATTGCTTCGTCTCCGCCGACTGGCGGATCCTCGCAATGACGGACAACAAGCAGGTTTTAGTTTATATTTTTTGGATTTTGGTTTTTTGTACTTGGAATTTTAACAATTATGTCTATTTTTAGAAAAAATTCCGAACTGAATATGCTCCGTACCATCATCATAGATGACGAAGCCCACATGCGCCAGACCATGGAGAAGCTGGTAAAGCAGTCGTGTCCCAATGTGAAACTGGTGGCACAGGCCGATGGAGTGAAAACCGGAATAGAAGCCATACACAAGTACCATCCCGATCTTGTACTGCTCGATATTAAAATGAACGACGGGACCGGTTTTGATCTGCTCAAACAACTCCAGCCCGTTGACTTTAAGGTGATCTTCGTTACTGCCTATGATCAGTTTGCCATCAAAGCCTTCCGGTTCAGCGCCATTGATTATTTACTCAAGCCTGTTGATCCCGACGATCTGAGCGAAGCGGTTTGCAAAGCAGAAAAACTGATGCAGCAGGATTTCAGCACCCAATTGAATGCCCTGGAAGAAAACATGCAGCCGGGCGAAAAAACAAACCGGAAGATAATCCTCAGGACTTTTGACAATATTCACCTCGTGAAAGTACAGGATATCAATTTTTGCGAATCGGAAGGAAGTTACACGGCTGTTCATCTGCTGAACGGGAAAAAGATATTGGTTTCAAACCTGCTGAAAGAATATGACGAATTGCTTAGGGACAGCGGATTTTACCGGGTGCACAAATCGTATCTGATCAATATGCGGCACATCAACCGGTTTGAAAAAGGGGACGGGGGTAATGTGGTGCTGGAAAATGAAAGCAAAGTACCAGTGGCATCCCGCAAACGGGATGAACTGATGGAGATGTTTGAACGGCTGGCTGAAATTTAACTTTTTTATATTGGAACATGGGAATAATCAAAAGGTTCCTTGTACTTATCCTATTTCTGTTAAGTGTCTGTTGCTCATTCACCCAGATACGCACCGATGTCCCCAGGGCAGAACTGGACAGTTTAATTCAACTTATTCCTAAATTACAGGGAACAGCTTTGGTTGACCATTTGAATTTGGTTGCTACCTCCATCTCGCAGCGGTATCCCGATAGTTGTTTTCATTATGCACATTGGGCTGATTCGTTATCAGTAAAACTGGATTATCCTGCTGGAATAGCTGAAGCCAGTTTTAACTTTGGAAATGATTATTATTTTAAAAATGACATAAAAAATGCACTGATCTTTTATTTCAAGTCCCTTGCCATTATAGAGAAGTTCCCGCCTTCACGGCTGCTCGGCAATGTATATGCACAAATAGGACTTGTCTATTTCTACCATTTCAGTTTTGAACATTCAAGAAATTATCTGAAAAAAGCGGAAGCAGTATTTAATTCAATTAATGATATTCATTCAAAATTTTATGCTCAAAGAATGATCTTTCACACACTGATCACCGATTCCTTGAATGAAAATGCATTCCAATATGTCATCGAAAGAAAAAATTACTACAAGTCAATTGATGAAAAAAATTATAACCGTGCGCTTAATGAAATGGGACTGATTTGCCTTGCATTAAAGGATTCACAGGCGCTTGATTATTTTAACAAGGGCATTGAAATAGCACAGGATTCCGAAGTCAGGTCGGATATATCAGTTCTTTTGGCTAATATCGGTTGCTTTTACAGCGAAAAACCTAATCATCCTGAATATTTTACACAAGCAGAAAAGTATTTTATGGCTTCCATAGAAATGGAAAATAAAACTGATCGTTATGCTTTGGCAGCCGAATTTTACAAGGATTTTGGAAATCTATATGTAAAGTACAAGAAGTTCGAAAGTGCAGATTCAGTGTTCAGGGAAGCATTGGTTCTGCTGCATAAATTTGATTCCACTTTATTGACCCTTTCGTTTGATGATCCCAGCGTAAAAATGAGGGATCAGGTTGTCAACAAATCGGTCAGACGTGAAATCTACCAAAACTATGTTACCATTTTTCGCGAGGTTGGTGATTATAAAAAAGCATTTGAATATGAAGTTTTGCGAAATGAATTGAATGAATGGATTCAACTTAACATGGTAAAAAAAGAATCGGAGGTGATCCAGGCAAAATACGAAGCAGATAAAATGAACCAGCAGATTGCCGTTTTGTCCGCCAAAAATGAATTGCAGCAGATCAAATCATTGCGTTCGATACAGATTGTGATTGGGGTGGCGTCCTTTTTTATTATTTCCGGTTTATTTACCATTCTGTATTTCAGGCAAAAGAAACTCAAAACCGAACAGGAAAAAACAAACCTTCAACAAAAACTCCTTCGTTCCCAGATGAATCCCCACTTCATTTTCAACTCCCTTGCCAGCATCCAGAATTCCATCATCAATGAAGAACCGAAAAAAGCAAGCAAATACCTGGCAAGGTTTTCCAAACTGGTTCGCAGTATCCTCGACAGCTCGGTGGAGGAATTCATTCCGCTGGAACAGGAAATATCTACCATCGAAAATTACCTCGAGCTACAAAATATCCGTTTTCCTGAAAAATTTGATTACACCATAGATGTGGATGCGCGGCTTGACACCGAAAGTGTTTAGATTCCTCCCATGCTGGCTCAGCCGTTTATTGAGAATGCCATAGAGCACGGGATCAGGCATAAGGAATCAAAAGGGAGAATTGACATCAGGTTCCGCTTGAAAAACGGGATGATAGAACTGGAGGTGGAGGATGACGGCATTGGCAGGCAAAAGGCGCAGGAAATATTAAAAAATCAAAATATAGAACACAAGTCACTGGCAACAAAAATCACAACCGAACGGATAAGGGCTTTAAATAAAAGAATGAAGCAAAAAATCTTTTTAGAGATTATAGATTTGATGGAAAACCTTCAAGAGGCAAAAGGCACTTTGGTAAATATAAAAATTCCATATCTGCAGAGATGACTTGCAGCAAAATGATAACGTCGATAAAAAATAGCTTGTTGCGATTTGGGCTGATAATAATTTTGGTAAGCAATATTACTATTGCTTTTTCCCAGCTTTACTATACTGAACCTGAAATTAACACCGATAGCCTTGAAATGTTTCTGCCCCATTCCTCAGGTCTTGAACGTATGAGTATTTTTCACCAGCTCGTAAATGCTTACAAGCTTACAAATCCTATCCGGTCGCTGGAACTGGCGAAAAAATCCTTTGAATTATCACAGGAACAAGAAGATGAAGAAATTATCATGGAAAGCAATTATCACCTGGGATTAGCCTATCATTTCAATGGTGATTATGATTCATCAATCAGGTATAGCTTGCCTGCCATTGAAAAACTAATTCAATTGGGCATCTATGAAAAGTATATTCCCTATGCCTCCATTGTGATATTGAGCTATTTCTATTCAGGAAATTTTGACCTGGCTATTAAATATGTGACAAATGACAAGGTTTTGTCAGAACTTGAATACTTTCAGAGCGCGATACCAAGGTTTGATCTGTATATAAGAATAGGTTGGGTATATAAGTTAGCCGGTAATTATCATAAAGCAAAACTCTATTTTCTTAAATGTGTGGAAATAGAAAATGAGTCAGAAATTATTCCTCCGGCACATCGCTGCCTGAATGGCCTGCACTTGTCGGATTGCTATACCGGTATTCAAAAATTCGACAGCGCATTGTACTATGCGAAGAAAGCAAATCATTTACAGGAAAAATATTCGTTTAACGCCATCCCCGCTGCGTTAGATTGTATTGCTCAGGCCTACGAGGGAATGGAGAAAATGGATTCGGCTATCTATTATTATAAAAATTCTATCAAGCTGACCAATCAAATCGGAGCCGTAATGCAACATGGCGAAAGTTGCTGGTCGTTGGGTCGGATTTATTACCAACAGGGAAACACTGAATATGCTATCGAACTTTTCCACAAAATGATTCAGGACGGTAAATGGATAGCTGATAATCAAAGATTTTTCATAGATTCGATTACAAATTATGATTATTGGTATTCTTCGGAACAAATCGTAAATCCCTTTTACATCAAGACAGGTTATAATTACATGATTATTGGTTATCAATTACTTAGTAAAATTTACAAGGTTAATGGCCAAACAGAAAAAGCTTTTGAATCCCTCTCAAATTATCTGGATGTAAAAAACAAATTGGATAAAATCGACAAGCAGGATGCCGTGATGGCTGTAAATGTTAAATTTGAGGTTGACCAGAAAAATCAAAGGATTTCCCTGTTGGAGCAACAAAACGAATTGCAGCATTACCGGATCAGGCAAAACCGGTTTTATTTATTGGGGCTGGGAGGTTTAATAATTATCATGGGATTGTTTGTACTTTTGTTTATCCGGCAAAACAAGCTTAAAACAGAACAGGAGAAGACAGCGTTACAGCAAAAATTACTGCGTTCACAGATGAACCCCCACTTTATTTTCAATTCCCTTTCAAGCATCCAAAACTCCATCATCAACGAAGAGCCGAAAAAAGCCAGCAAATACCTGGCAAGGTTCTCCAAACTGGTTCGCAGTATCCTCGATAGCACGGTGGAAGAATTCATTCCGATGGAACAGGAAATATCTACCATCGAAAATTACCTCGAACTTCAAAAGATACGATTTCCGGATAAGTTTGACTTCACTATTGAAGTAGATGAGCAGCTTGACACAGAAAGTGTTCAGATTCCTCCCATGCTGACCCAGCCTTTTATTGAGAACTCCATAGAACATGGAATTAAACACAGGAATTCCAGAGGAAATATTAAGGTTCGGTTTCTGAAAAAGGAAAGCAGTCTTGTTGTAGAAGTTGAAGATGACGGAGTGGGCAGGGAAAAAGCAAAGGAAATATTAGTTGAGCAAAACATCAATCATAAATCAATTGCCACTGTTATAACTCAGGAACGGATTAGGATTCTGAATAAAAAGCTGAAAAGTAAAATTTCGATGGACATTATAGATTTGGTGGATGAAAAGGGTGTACCTTCAGGTACAAAAGTAGTATTTGAGATATAGTAAAAAATTATCTCAGTCCGGAAGATATTTTTAATAAAAACAAGTATTTAATTGGACACCTCAATTATATTATATAAATAAAATGATCTAAGGTATTCATTCAGGTACTCCTGAATATTTGCCGTAATTATACAGCCAGCTCCCATTCTTATCTTTATTATCTGTTTGTCCGTCCAGGTTCCCATCTCCCTGCAGATAAACATTAGTACCCGCCTGTACGTTCCAAATATTGGTTTTATCTGATAAATTTATAGTTTTATCAGCGTTGAAATCACCGGCATACATTCCGAAAATACTTCCACCCAGGTTTTTTTGCGAATCTATGCCATAAGCTTGTCCCGAACCGGTTGTAAAATCATAAGAATAGATATTCCCTGATGGGGAAAGAAAAGTTGACGACATGATCCCTAAATGGTTTCGATGCATGATAACAATGAAAAGCTGATTGGAAAGAGTTTTTGTGAATTGAGGCATGGATGATCCATCCAAACCTACAATTAATCCGTTGTTTAAAAGAAATGCTGCTTGCTGGGCAAACGCAGTTGCCCCTGTTGCAGAGGCTGCATCCGGTGCATCTCGCCCTTCCAGGAGAACCCAATCCACAACCTGATTATTGGGAATTGAAACGACTGATTCCGTTCCGGGATAATTCCATGGCGCTGCGGCATAAGGTTGGGTTAAAGGGATCATGGATAATCCGTTCAGCGCCGTATTCATCGAAGTTCCGTTGAAAGGCCCTTCAAGAAATACCTTCAAATCGAGAACGATATGTTGCAACATCTGTTGAAATTCATAGGCGCCCATGTCAATATTCCCATCAAATAACCTTGGATTTAGCGCCAGGTCAATATCCTTCAAATTAATCGAGCCGCCGCTGTGATATAAAATCCAGTTACTTCCGGATGCTTCGATATAGGGAAATGACGAACCCGTTGTTCCCAATGGAACACCCGTATTGATGCAGGGGGATGTTTCGATGAAAGTAAAATCATTTCCAGCCGGATTGGTAAACTGCGGATCCGCATTGATATTATGCGCATTATCATAATCAAAGTTATAATTGACCCCTGAACCTGTACCAGTGAATGACTCTTTTCCACCCTGAATATCACAATAATGGAATTGAGGTTCGGATGTTGTCAAATTAATATTCACCTGAGAACCGCCCGGAGCCGTATTATTCCAAATAATGGTATTGAAAAACAAAGGGGACAACTGCATATAAACCCCACCACCATCATATATCGATGTATTTTGAGTTATCATCACATTAGAACACTTAAATGATCCGGAACCATAAAGGTAAAGACCACCCCCCGTTTGCCCCGTATTGCCTGAAATTACTGAATTTGATAACGTAATAGGAGTTGCACCCAGATAGTAAATAGCGCCACCGGCTCCACCTCCGTTATTATTGATAAATCGGCATCTGTTCATGTTAATAGTGGTGTGGTAGAAGTTAATTGCCCCACCCTGATAATTGACAGTATTTCCTGTGAACGTACAATCTTCGATAAGCCCTGAGGTCACTCCATAACCAAAATCCAAAGCTCCGCCACTTACGTAGGCTGAGTTGTTCGAAAAATTACAACCGCTTATCAAAAGGTTGGAGGATACACCAATTTGAGCTCCTCCTCCATAACCTCCGTAATTTCCGTTAAATGAACAATTGGTAATGGAAAGATTTCCATAATCGAATTTTATGCAACCGCCGGAATTCATGGCATAGTTATTTAGAAAATCGCAATGGTCAATGGTTAAATTGCTATTCGATGATTTGATGGCTCCTCCATCATTACTATTGGGTACCCTGTTATTTATGAAAGATGATTGGCTGATCGAAACGATTGAATGGTCAGCCCATATACTTCCTGATCTCTCTCCCGTATTAAATCTGACTATTGCGTTTTTCAACTCAAAATTAGAATAATAACTGTAAATTGCCGGACCCCAAAAGGTATGAAATCCCTCCCACCAGATGAGGTAGTAACTGGTTCCATGTTCAATGGTAAAACCATCAATCACCAACTCTTTCCGTAAGTTCAAATAGATCACATGATAACAATTGTCGAGACTATCGCCAATAACGCCCACATCACCGGAAAGTATCGTTTCATTGGTAATAAAATCACGTTGAGAAAGATCAAAGGTACCAGGGTCTTCGTTCCCCGCAAAGCCTCCGTAAATACTGATGCTGTCATTTGGCTGAAACGATTTGTAACGGTCTCCGATATCTGGAGGAACACAGGTCTCCGGGTAATAAGTTCCGGCTGCTACCCAAATCTGCTGGCCCGTAGTGGCAATATCCATCATATTTTGCAGGCTGGATGAGGCATTGGCCCATGAATTGCCACTCTGATTTCCTGCACCACCTGGTATCACAAAATGGATGGGAGACGGCTGAGGTGCTGTCCTGATGGTGAAGGCGCCAAATTCAGTTATTCCGTTCTGGTCGAGCAAATAAGGATCAGTACCCGTGGCGCCGGTGGCAGGATAATCATACCAGCCTGAACCTGTATATCGGTTTACCGAACAATTGTTCCGGTTGAATAAAGTGCCTTCCTGCGCTCCATTCCAGGTAAAACGAGTATCATAATTGGTATTGGCAAAGGCGCCATCTGCATCATGTATTATCCACGAAGTCTGAACGGTTTCACCGAGCCAGGGAACCGTTGATCCGCTTACACCGCCATCCAGTACATCATTGATCACCCGGAATGCAAATTCATCGGTTGGGCCATTATTCGTGATGACTAACATGTTGTTAAAACTGCCATAATTGAAAGAGCTGACCGGGATAATTTCCGAAGCGGAAGAATTGAGGGTCATGCGTAACCGGCCTGTTCCATTGGTTACAACATATTCATCAAAACCGACGCCCAGGAATGCTGAACCCGGAATCATGGTCAAATCATTGCTATTCAAAACGAAGGAACCCCCACCAATGTTAAAATCAACGGTCTGCGAAATATACGTCGAAATTCCAAGATTCACCTCCGTTCCCAGTACAATATTCGGGAAAACCGGGTAATAAGAGCCGGTAATAGTATGCGGCAATATTCCTGTAAATTTCACACTGCCCGTGGAACCGGGGAGAAATACCGGCGCCGTGGAATGTTCAATCCAGTCACCATCCAGAACGATTGGCCCTGCGTTTTTAATCCGGCCATTTTGGTGGCTTACATAGTCCCCTTTAATTTTTATGGCTGAGCCAACTTTAGTTGTTATAACAGCGCCGTTGTTTACCAGTGACTGCGCTGACAACATAAATGGCAGAGCCAAAAATGCGAGAAATATTGTTTTTATCCTTTTCATGGTATTATTTGTTAAGTAGGGCTTTGAGTGCTGCTATTTCTGATTTTAATTCATCAATCATGATTTGCTGCTCCTGCACCGCTTTTACCAGGGGAACAACAAATTCTGCATAACGCAGGCCATAGGTATCTGTGTCGTTTTTAGGAGCATCAACGCCACTGAATTCATAATTTATTGACCGGGCAGCCTGTTCCACATCCTGTGCTATGAAGCCTGTAAATTTCATATTTTCTTTACCCGATTCAGCAAGGATTTCGGCTTTTTCAGCATTATCCACATCCAGAAAATTATTGATGGCTGTGACATTCAGATTGAAAGTCACCGGCTCAAGCAGCCTGATGAAATCCAAACCCGGCACATCTTTCGTGACATTGGTTTTAAACCGCTTATCCGAAATATTGGTCCAGTTGGCATAGCCGCCGATGCTGGTTACGCCCGCGTCGCCTATTCGAATCTGATTACTTGCTGTAATCATTGCATTGCTACCAAGTGCAGCAGAGTTCCAGGTATAACCACCCAATGCGTCTGTATTATCTCCTATCAGAGTATTCCAGGCTAAAACAGTTGCATTGTATCCGGCATGATAGCCCAAAGCTATATTATAACTACCCTGGACAAGATTAAACAAAACCGATTCGCCAATAGCCGTATTCCCGTCTCCTGATGTTAAATTCCAAAGAGCATTTGTCCCAACAGCGACGGAATTATGGCCCAGAACATTTTGATACAATGCTTCGACACCAATCGAAACATTAGAGTTTCCAGATTCATTATTCATTAGGGCTGTTGAGCCGATTGCCGTATTATTCGAACCGGAAATATTATCCCGCAAAGCCTCTGCACCCATTGCTGTATTTACATTACCACTGGCATTGTTTTCAAGGCTCCCCGCTCCAAAAGCACTGTTAGCGTAACCATGATCATTGCTGAATAGAGACCGGTAACCTACAGATGTATTATAGTATCCGTCCGAATTATAGTACATGGATGTATAACCCAGTGCTGTATTGGCATAACCTGTAGCGTTGCTAAATGCTGCTTTTGAGCCTACAGCTACATTTCCTGATTCAAGATTGTTTAAAAGCGCCGAATCACCTATGGCTACGACATAATTGGCAGTTTGTCCCAGAGCGGCAGCACTTACACCAAGAGCAACGTTGGAATGACCGGTTGTGTTTGAATGAAGAGATGATACTCCGTTGGCGGTGTTGTAATCGCCTAAAGTATTTGAATACAGGGCTTGATATCCGTTGGCAGTGTTATTGTTTCCTTCGGTGTTGTATGCAAGGACAGAAGATCCGTTAGCGGTGTTAAAGCTTCCTAAAGTGTTTGAATGAAGCGCATTATATCCATTGGCAGTGTTGTGGACGCCTTGGGTGTTGGAATAAAGAGAGGTATAACCGTTAGCGGTGTTCAGGTTTCCAAGGGTATTGGAATAAAGAGAAAGATATCCGTTAGCGGTGTTACCGGTTCCAGAAGTGTTGGAATAAAGAGATTGATATCCGTTAGCGGTGTTAACGCTTCCATCGGTGTTGGAATAAAGAGATTTATATCCGGTAGCGGTGTTGGCGCTTCCTATGATATTGGAGAATAAAGCCTTTGAACCGATTGCCGTATTTTCACAAGCAAAATAAATATTATTAGTCCCATTACCATTATTAAAAAGCGCCGAATCGCCGATGGCCACATTATTAGAGGTTGTAGAAGTATAAAACACGGTTCCGTTCCCGATGGCAATATTGCTTTTGCCGGTAGTTAATGACCCGCCGGTGTTTTTTCCGATCAGGATATTGTCCGTTAAAGGTACAAACCGGTTGGAGTCAATCCGGAAAGTCTCTGCATTTTTAACAAAAAACCGAATCGTATCATCATCCAGCATACCACCGGTGGTGATCCGTGTATCGAAATCAAAATCGGTAATTTCATAAGCAAATTCACTGGTAAGGTAGTTCCAGGTACCGGTTTTATAATATAAAAAACTTTGGGCATCCGTGGCATAGATCAAGAGCCCTTCGGCCGGGCTGCTTATTGCGAAGGCCTGTGCTGCCGTCATCCGCGGAACCAGCATGCCCTGGGTGGTTGATTTTACATCCAGCATTGCCGACGGATCGGCATCGGATTGATCGTTGTTGATACCAACTCCCTGCGAATAGGAAACCAGCATAAGCATTGTTAATGCGAGCGTAAGTAATAATCTTTTTGTTTTCATAAGAATTTGTTTTTGCTGTTGGCTAGTGGCCTTCAGCTTTTAGTTCTGGCTTTTTTGCCAATAGCTAAGGGCCAAAAGTTAAAGGCTATTTTATATTATTTTCAAGTTTTTCAATCCGTTCTTTCAGTAATTTGTTTTCTTCAGCGAGTTCCTGAACCGCTTTCACCAGGGGCACCACAAATTCGGCATAACGCAATGAATACAATTCATTTTCATTTTCGGGGATATCCACTCCGCTGAAATCATAATTGGTTTGCTTTGCGGCTTCTGCCACCTCCTGAGCCAGGAAACCGGTCATGCGTTTTTGTTCAATGTTGTATTTCCCGGGCCATTCGCTCATCTCCTTTCCTTTGTCTCCATATATCATTTCGTTTTCTTTATGAATATTCAGGTTGTAGGTTACCGGTTTGAGTTTCATTACAAATTCGAGACCGGGGACGTCTGCTTTAACATTGTCTTTAACCCGTTTATCGCTGTATGTGCTCCATCCTACCTGCCCTCCAATCCAGCCAACACTTGAATTTCCAATTTCCACGCGGTTTGATGGATTAGCCACATTAGTGCCCACAGAATATCCGATGCCGGTGTAATTTGAATAGGTCGTCGTTCCATAAGGCCAGCCGTTGTCACCTATGACGGTGTTACCATATCCACTTGTTAGATTATACAAAGCCCAGCGACCGACAGCATTATTATTATCTCCGGTACTGTTATACAATGCCTGGTAACCAGTTGCAGTATTATTTATTCCTACGAAGTTGGAAAAAAGCGCTTTGGACCCCAATGCTACGTTTCCGGATACCCTGTTGTTGTATAGAGCCGAATCTCCGACTGCTATGAAATTGCTTCCATTTTGATTATTAGTTCCTGCTGAGATACCAATACACACATTTGCATTGCCGGTAAAATTCCATTGTAATGCATAGGATCCAAAAGCACAATTACCAATGGTTTGTCCATTAACTTCCATTGATTTATAACCAAAACTGCTATTTCCGCTTCCGTTATTATTTTTCAAAGCACCATAACCAAAAGCTGAGTTTTCATTTCCATTTAGATTATATAATAATGCATCACATCCCAATGCAGAATTCTTTTGCCCATCAAAATTCCAAAATAATGCTAGTGATCCGAAAGCTGAATTATAATTACCATCTGCATTGTGAAACAAACTTCTGTAGCCAAAAGCTGCATTTTCATAACCATTCAAATTTGAATACAGTGAGGAATATCCATATGCAGAATTATTATACCCATTGGTATTAGTAAACATTGATTTTGATCCCACCGCCACATTGCCTGATATCTGATTGTTATACAGTGCCGAATCGCCGATGGCTACAACATTGCTGGCATTTTGACCCTGGGAAGCTGCTTTAACGCCGATTGCTACGTTGGAATATCCTGTCGTATTTGAATGAAGTGCAGCAAACCCAATTGCAACATTGTTTTTACCTGAGGTGTTTGAATTCAATGCTGAATGGCCTAAGGCTGTATTAAAATTCCCTAATGTATTTGACTGTAGCGCCCATGCACCGTTAGCGGTATTCGCATATCCATCTGTATTTGATATGAGCGAGTGAAAACCAGTAGCCGTATTTGCGTATCCCTTCGTATTGGCATAAAGCGTTTTTGACCCGAGTGCAGTATTACTGGTGCCATGCGACCAGTCGGTTGCGCCTGATCCATTATGATACAATGCTGAATCACCTATGCCCACAAGATTAGAGCGGTCAGTATTTAACATTAGGGCATATCCACCCACGGCGACATTGGAATGGCCTGTTGTATTTTCAAAAAGCGCTACGGACCCATTGGCGGTGTTATAAGCCCCTGTGGTGTTAGAAACAAGTGCGTAAATTCCGTTGGCGGTATTGTAGCCCCCTGTGGTGTTAGAAGAAAGGGTATTATCTCCAATGGCGGTATTGCCGTTCCCAAAGGTGTTAGAATAAAGGGCTGCATATCCACTGGCGGTATTGGCGTTCCCTAAGGTGTTAGAATAAAGGGTTGCATCTCCGCTGGCCGTGTTGCTGGACCCTAAAGTATTTGAATACATGGCTTCAGACCCGTTCACTGTGTTGCCTTGTCCAATGGTGTTGGAATACAGGGCATGAAACCCAACCACAGTGTTTTGATATCCAGTGGTATTAGAATACAATGATTTGGATCCGATCGCGGTATTGTAGTTTGCAGTATTATGGTATAATACCGAATCTCCGATGGCCACAAGATCAGACGCAATAGTACTGGAAAACAGAGTTCCGTTCCCGATGGCAATATTGCTTTTGCCGGTAGTTAATGACCCGCCGGTGTTTTTCCCGATCAGGATATTGTCCGTTAAAGGAACAAAACGGTTGGAGTCGATCATAAAAGTTTCAGCATTACGAATAAAAAACCGGATGATATCATCATCAGGATCTAAACCATTTCCAGTCGTGATTTTTGTATCGAAATCAAAATCGGTAATTTCATAGGCAAATTCACTGGTAAGGTAGTTCCATGTTCCGGTTTTATAATATAAAAAACTTTGGGCATCGGTGGCATAAATCAATAGTCCCTCTGCCGGACTGCTGATGGCAAAGGCCTGGGCTGCCGTCATACGTGGCACCAGCATGCCCTGGGTGGTTGATTTTACATCCAGCATTGCAGAAGGGTCGGCATCGGATGCATCGTTATTGATTCCCACACCCTGGGAGTAGGAAATGATAGTGCTTAATAAAAAGAAAGCGAGTAGTAATGCTTTGACTGTTTTCATTTTCAAGTGTTTTTATTCACAGCCAAAATACTCCTGTTTGAAAACAAGGGCTTGTAGTATTTCTGCAAAGGCTTAGGGTATTTTTGCAATGTTGAGAAAAGGGAAATATCTGTGATTCGCAACAAATTTATCTCTTCGCACGTGCCTCAGTTGGTGATATCCCATACTCTTCTTTAAATACCCTGCTAAACCATGCCGGATCATTGAAACCTACCTGGTACGCAATTTCAGAAATAGAGAGGTTGGAGATTTCAAGAAGTTCTTTTGATTTCGTAAGTCTTACTGTTCGGATAAAAATGGCGGTGGATTTGCCGGAAATGGCTTTCAACTTGCGGTAAAGCTGACTTTCGCTGAGATTTACTTTATCTGCAAGATCGGTTGCATTGAAAATAGATTTTTCCAGATTTGCTTCTACAATTTGAGCTGCTTTTCTGATAAATTGTTCTTTAGGATTTAGTGGTTTGTCAGATTCAGTCTTTAAATCCATTTTGCTGAATTTAGCCTGCAATTGCCTGCGTAATTTCAGCAATTGTTCCAATCGAACGAGTAATTCTTTTTTGTTGAAGGGTTTGGTCAGGTAAGCATCAGCTCCCCGCTCATAACCGGTAATTCTGTCGTTATCAGTAACTTTGGCCGTGAGCATGATTACCGGGATATGATCGGTTCGTTGATCATATTTTAATATATTGCAGACTTCAAGTCCATCTTTGCCGGGCATCATCACATCGGTGATCACCAGGTCAGGGATGAGGTCGAATGCCATTTGCAAAGCCTTTTCACCGTCTGATGCCCACTTCACTTTGTATTGTAAACGAATGGTGTCGCGAATGTAGCCTGCCACATCGGGATTGTCTTCGGCGATCAATACCAACGGTTTTTCATACCCGTTTGAGCTTTCTGAAATTTCTTCTTCGTTTTCTGCATCCAAATTCACTTTTTGAATAAGCGGTTTTTCTATGGTTGCAAGGTTGATGGAAGTTTCTTTTGCATTCCTGGTGACTGGTAAAATCACTTCAAATTCACTGCCTTTTCCTTCCTGGCTTATAACTGAAATAGTCCCACCAATTCTTTCTACGATCTCTTTTGTTAATGAAAGTCCGATCCCAGTTCCTCCGCTGTGTTGTTTTGCCGAAGATTCCACCTGGTAAAAGCGGTAGAAAATCTTTGACTGTTCGCTTTCAGGGATTCCCAAACCACTGTCCTTTACTTTGATAATAAATTTATTTGATGCTGTTTCAAATTTCACATGGCATATCACTTTCCCCCTATACGGTGTAAATTTAATGGCATTGGTCAGAAGATTGGAGATCACTTTCGAAAGCTGATCAGGATCATAATCCATCTCCAGCGATTCGGTTTCGGGATATAAAGTAAGCTGGATATCTTTAACTGCAGCAAGCGATTGATGACTTTCAACAATGTACTGCAGCCATGGAATGATGTTGTTGCAGATGGGTTTGTAGCTGAATTTTCCATGTTCAAGTTTGGCCAGGTCGAGCATTTGGTTCACAAGGCGCAGCAGGTTAGCGCCGCTTCGTTGAATGGTTTCCAGTTTTTTTCTGAAATATTTCTTTTCAATCGCATCAAACGAATCCGAAAGTTCTTCGGCCAGCCCCATGATCACGGTGATTGGTGTCCGGAATTCATGCGTAATATTGGTATAAAGCCTTGTTTTGAGTTCATCGAGTTCGCGCAAACGGCGGGCTTCACGGTGTGCCAGTTGCCGTTTAAGCTGAAACCGGTAAACCAAGAATATAATGGCTGTGAAAAGTATTAATATAATGGTATAAGCCCCGGTAGTTTGCCACCAGGGTGGTAAAATCCGGAAATTAAACACCAATTCTTTAATTTGACCATAACCAGATTTTGAAATTGTTTGAACAATAAATTGATACGATCCGGGCTGAAGATTCAGGTAAGCAACTTCCCCCGCAACCAAATCCGGATGCCAATCCTGATCAATACCTGAAAGTTTGTACCTGAAAGAGGTTCCCACATTATAAAGATCGAGAGCCGAAAAACAAAAAGTTAAATAATTTTCATCATATGCGAGCTTCAGCGTTTGCTGACCCTCCGTATCAATTTGATTGTTAAACACACTGATAGTCGTAAAATAGGGCTCAGGTGTTGTGTAAATTACTTTCATGCTGTCGGGATGGAAAAAACCGAGTCCGTGACGATAACCGATCACCATCCGGCCATCCGACAATAATTTTAATTGTCCGGGAATGAGTGTGTTTTTATTTGACCATACGTCGCGGATTGCGATGCCGTAATTTTCATCGAATAGGGCAGATTCACCTGTTTTTGTGTTGACCCGTATAAGTCCTTTTTCAGTGAGACACCACAAGCGATTCCTTTTGTCAAATGCCATATCCTGAATGATCCCCGTTTCAATAGTGTCCAAAATGTGGATGAGTTTGACTCCCAGATCGGGGTCTTTGATATTGATTATACCCAATCCATTTTTTGCCGTCGCCACCCAAATACTGTCACCAATTACATCTCCAAAACAGGTCAGGTCAAACTTCTCAATCTCTTTATTAAAATAGTGGAGTGAATCAGTTTGCGGATCATAATAACCATAAGATTCACCCCTTCTTCTGAACCAGACCCTGTTTTCAGGATCAATGCATAGTTCGGCAAACAAGGGCAATGCATGGCCTGATGTAAAATAATTGCTCCAGTTACGGATGTCTTTAACCGTATTCTTTTGCGGGTCGTATTGCTGCAGTCCCAGGTTGCCCGATGCCACCCAAATCCCGCCCTTTGAATCCTCTTTGATATCATTAAAAGCCGGGAAGTTCTCATAAGGAAAATCCAGGGCAGTAATTTTTTTATCATCTGAATAGTACTGATATATTTCATCGGTTGTAATAAAGTATAAATTTCCTGATTGTGTTTGAAGGAAAGACAAAATGTTGCATTCAGAAATGATTCTTTGCGGGTAAGGAATTATGCCAAACCGGTTTGTTTTCATATTGTACCGGTGTAATCCTTCTCCACGCCCGTAACCGATTAGGAGTTCATTGTGCAGGGTATCTTCAAAAAGTGTGAGCGTCAGGTACCAGTGATCTTCATCTTTCGGATCAAAACTATAATTGTAAACAGGTTGGTTGTCCTGTTTAAGAATGAAAACGCCATATTCTGAACCAAGCCACAACGAACCATTATCATCTGTAAAAAAAAGCTCCGGAGCAAAACGGTGGCCATTTTCGTTCTTAAAGGAATGGATAAAATTGATCTTGATAGTTCGTATATCCAGGATGCCAAGTCCTTCTAAAGATGAAACCCAGATCTTTTTGTCAGGGCTGATGGCATAAGGCAAAGTCCTGTTAGATAAAAAATAATTTCCTTTTGAAGCAGGGCCAAAACGACTGGTAAATTTTTCAGTTTTTGTGTCAAAAACAATCATATCAAAGTTCCATGTGCCCAGGTAAAGTTTTCCGTCAGGGTGTGAGACAATCAGGGTAAACTGGTTGATCTCACGGAGGTAATCCTTATCAGGGAAATAAAACCAGGTAAGTTCTTCCGTTTGCTTGTTAAATTTAAGCAAACCGGCCAGGGATGCCAGCCACAGGATTGAGTCGTTATTGATATCCTGCCTGATGGTGATGATCATATTCGTTGAATTCCGGTCAAGAATGACATCCGGAGGTATGTTTTGATTGAAATAAAAATTGATAAATTTCATCGAAGCTGGATTGAAATAACTGAATCCTGAGTCAGTTCCCGCCCATAAAATTCCCTGGCGATCGAGGAACACCGTATTAACGGGCGCAGGAATGGAACTAAGATCAGAGGGATCCACATAAAAATTCTCAAAATTGCCCTTTTCGGAATCGAAAATGCTGATGCCTTCTTTGGTTCCTATAATAAGCTTTTGCGAAAACTCATCCCAGATCATGCCATTCCTTGAGATTCGGTTACCGATTAATGAATTGGAATCAGCTTCCTGATGCTGATATGGTATTGTTCTGAAGCCGTCCCATCTGCAAAGGCCATTGGGCGTGGAGAACCACATGAAGCCCTTGTTGTCTTTGATTATTCCGGTTATTATGTTAGAAGGCAGACCATCTTCCTCCGACAAGTGTCGCATTGAATACGAAAAATCGCTTGAGGAATATTCATTGAGAATTTCAGAATAACTGTTAGCCGAAATTATGAATGTGCCTAATAAACACGCCTGAAAGCATATCCGTATTTTTTTATATTGTCCTGATATTTTTAACTTCTCAAGCATAGAATTCACAAACAATTCAACGAAAATAGGGAAAAATGGTACAAGTCATATCTATCAATTCACGATAAGAAGGTAACTTCAAGGAAAATTTGAACTGAGGCGGGAGCTGTTTGTTGCTCAATCCACTCTATGGCATTCTACCAAAGCACACTGATCTCAAGATCGTCTTTTGTGTTATCGAAGTGCTTGGTAATTTCTGATCTGTGACCAATGTATTGAACTACCTGGATGGCTGTAGAACCTGATTTGGTCCTGATCTTTCTATCGGTTAGGGTTATTGCTTCAGATTCGCTGATTTCACGTTCACGGAATATGACAAGGGCATCTTTTTGAAAGAAAATAGCTTTTCTTTCCTGACCCATGCCTGCGAGAACATTGGAGATTTCATTCATCCGGATGGCTATCATGACCTGGACGTTGTGATTTTTTCAATTTCAAGAGATGTGTACAAATAATCAAGAGCTTTTTCGGATTGGTTCAGGTGAAAGTAGCATGTTCCGATATTGCTGAACCGAATGGCTTTCTTAGAATCGTCGCTGGTATATTTGAGAGACTCCTCGAAAAAAGTATTGGCTTGTTCCATTTTGCCCCACCAGCCATACAACATTCCTATATTATTTAAAGAAACCGAAATTGCTGAAGAATCATTACGGCTTCTGTCAATTTGCAAGGCACCTTCATAATATTCAGGTTCTCTTTTTGGGTCAAATATATTAATTTCAGTTCCTCAAATAAGGGAATTACGGGCTTTATAAATTACTTCGATTTTTTAAAAGCGAAGGGTAATACAGTACCTGCTTTATGATGATCCCATCAGGAAGGCAACAAGGATATACAAAATAGCAAATGATGGTCGGGCTCAGGGAACCATCGAGTGATACCCAAGCTTGTAATTCAGAAGCCAGTAAGAATTTTTATCACGGTTGGTCACTCTTCCTTCAAGTGAGTAGTCGCCGCCCAGGTAACCGGCGTTTCCGGCTTGCTCCGACCAGTGCTCAGTTTTATCGAGCAGACCAACAAATCCATCCGCGTCACCATCGGCAGCCACCATACAAGCAATCCCTAAAAAGTTATATTTATATCCGGCACTCCCTCCATAAGCCTTTGAAATTTGGCTGGTAAAATCATAAGAATAAGTATCACCATTGCTTGTTAGTGGCATTGACGACATTATTCCCAAATGATTACGATGCCAGATTACAATAAACAGGTTCTGGGTTACTGCAGCACTGAATTGAAGGTTCGAATATCCGTCCGGGCCAACAACAGAGCCATTGCTGAGTACAAACCCAGCCATTTGTCCAATCCTTGTGGAAGAATTTGCACTGGCTGCATCGGGTGCATTGCGCAGTTCTATCAAAACCCAATCTACAACAGATGAATTGGGAATCGAAGTAACAACTTCATTCCCTGAATAATTCCATGGTGCTATGTTGTATGGTTGTGACAATGGGATTAAACCATTGATGTTGAGATAGGTATTCATCGTACTAATGTTCATACTGCCTTCAAGAAAAACCTTAAGGTTCAGTGATGAAGAACTTGTACCCTGCCATCCTCTCAATTTTGCCATCATCCACCAGGTGGCTTTCCCTTTTTCGATTCCGCAAAGATCATTGGCATGACCGCATCCATCAGGGTTATAAAAAGCATCGTGCTGCAGTGGAATTGTATCTCCATTAAAGATATAATAATTCATTTCGCCGTTGTACCAGCAATCAATATCTTCAAAATCAAACAAGACTTTGTTATTTTCGATGCAGTAATTCCGTATCATGTCATTCCTCAGGTGACGGTTGTATCCAAAAGCCCCGTCTGCATGTGCCGAACCTGTGAAGTAGATAAAAGTGACATCAGGATATTCAGCTTCAAACATACTGATTGCATCGAGGTAAGTCTGAACCTCCGCCTCTGTATATTCATCTAATTGATCGCACCATGACCACGCAGATATATTGATTGTGGGATTGTGATCCAGGGTAGCTCTTGTCCAGCTCTGACCCTGCTCCCCAAGCCAATAACCAACGGGTTCAATATAGGTACAGCAAAGTCCCGGTGCATTAAAGCCTTCAGTCCCATCATAAGTACATAAAGCGCCTGCTGTTACAGGAAGATACATATAACCAATGTCCACATCAAGCGAAGGGTCAGATGTTTCCAATAATTCAAGTCCGCAGGTGACCTGATGTCCATAAGATGTATGCGCATACTGCCATCTGATGTTTTGTTGAACGTCATCAATGACATTTGAAGGAATCTGATCAATGCCTGTGCAATTATGATCAATTACAAATCCCTGTGCTGAAAGATTGAAAGTTAAGAGTGGGAGGAATATATAAGTTAAGATAGTTGCTTTCATAGATTTTGAAGTTTATATGTTAACAGGATGACCTGAAATTACTTAATAAACGGCAAAATTATAAACTAAGTTAAAAGAAAAAAGTTTTTTAACATTTGATTAACATGTTAAATATGGAGAATTGGGTCGAATTAAGTGATAATACCGAAGTGATTTATGTAATAGTCCATGAATTTATACAGCTTGACATGATGGACTATAACATAAATCTACACGGCATTAACCAAAGTAAGAAATTCCGTTACGTCCTAACGGACTAAA
>JAGVPB010000075.1 GCA_020052415.1 Bacteroidales bacterium
AAATCAAACACATTAAGATTACCGATTCTTTCGAATCCAGCGTTGGTATTATTAATCCGGTCAATCCTGCAGTATTTTCATCTTTTCTGGTTCAAAGTGATGGTTTCATGTTTAATATTATCAGGCCGACATTTACTGTACTTCCTAATATCTCTCCTCATTTTTTAAAATTTGACAATATTTTTCTTCAGGTTTTTAGAAATTGAAATTGTTCCGGAGTTTTAGCTTAAGCTACTATGAGTTTTGATTTTTTTTATTTTAAAAATCATTAGCACGAACAGAAATTATTGTTTAATTTTAAAAATCAATTTCAATGAAAACTAACATTTTATTATTAGCTGCGATCCTGGCAGTTACCACGGCTTTTGTAAGTTGTTCAAAAAGTAAAAATGAAACGCTGAGTACCGAACAACAAGTTTTGCTTGGGAATATGAATAGTTCTTATAAAACTGCGAAAGTTTATAACGATTCACTTATAAATCTAAACGTATTGAGCAGTTCTGACACCATATTAACATACCGATATGATAGTTGTTATCATGCCAATGATTCAATTTTTGACCACTGCCACACAACCATGATGAACAGCAATGAAGGAATGATGGGCGGTAACTCAGGTATGATGGGTGACAACGGAAGTAATGGAATGTGCGATACTCAATATGATGAACTAAACGAGGTTATGATACAAATGAGCCAGCTCAGGGAAATTCATACTGACTACCATCCTGATTAGGATACTGCTTTAAAACATTTTGCATTTTTAATTCACATTTAATCAAATATTTTATAATTATGAAGAAGTATATTTATTTAATCGTTATCGTTTTCTGGACATTTCAAATTTATTCTCAGGAAAGCTACACTCCAAAAAAAGCTGTTAAAGCATCTTTTTTTGATACATCTGTTGCTCTGAGGGATATGAAAATCATCAAACCCGAAGATCAAATTTCCAATTGGAAAAAAGGAGAAATAGAAAATGAGTTTCTCGAATTTGATTCAAAAATAAATGAAAATATAAGTACTGATGTGTCTTCGGTTCAATTTAAACCGGGGACCAAAGGAACTAAAGGACCCATTTTAAATATTGATGGTACAGGAAACATCAATGGCGTATATCCACCGGATACGGATGGTGATATAGGCCTGAACAATTACATCCAAATGATCAATCTGTCATTTGCAGTATATGATAAATCGGGAAATAAAATTTACGGACCTGTAGCCAACAGTACTTTATGGAGCGGATTTCCCGGACCATGGACAGGGACCAACGATGGTGATCCGATCATCTTATATGATGAATTGGCTGACCGTTGGCTTGCAAGTCAATTTGCTTTGCCGAATTACCCAAGCGGCCCTTTTTATGAATTGGTTGCAGTTTCACAAACCAGTGATCCTCTTGGTTCCTGGTCGAGATATGCATTTGAATTCGATTATATGCCCGATTATCCAAAACTTGCCGTTTGGGCGGATGGATATTACGGTACATTTCACATGTTTAACAATGGAAATTACAAGGGAATGGGAGTCGCAGTCTTTGAACGTGATAAAATGCTTATTGGTGATCCCGGTGCCCAGATGGTGTATTGGGGTGAATATCCTACCCGTTACGGTTATTTACCTTCGGATATTGACGGTTCTGAATTACCGGCCGGGTCACCAAATTACATAGCCGGTATGAATTTTTTCGGAAACCATAGTATGGAAATATGGAATGTAACAGTTGACTGGCTAAATACAAACAATTCTACCTTTACTTTGAGCGATGTCCTTACTCCGGCAACATTTAATGATAATATAAATGGAATACCCCAACCGGGGACCAGTCAGAAGCTGGACGAATTTACGAGTCGTCTTATGTTCCGGCTGCCTTTCCGGTCGTTTTCGGGATATAATGTCATGCTTGCAAATCATACAATAAATGTGAGCGGTAAGGCAGCCATCAGGTGGTATGAACTGAGAGATGAAGGTTCGGGCTGGTATATTTACCAGCAAGGTACTTATGCTCCTGATAATAACTTCCGGTGGATGGGAAGCCTTGCAATGGGTTCAAACGGCACCATAGCTTTGGGATATTCGGTCAGCAGCAGTACAGTTTATCCGTCCGTGCGATATACCGGTCGTTCCGCTGATGCACCTCTCGGAGAAATGAATATGTCGGAAATTGAAATTGTTGCAGGGCTTTCATCTCAATCAGGGATAGACCGTTGGGGTGATTACAGTTGTATGACCGTTGATCCATCCAATGATACTACTTTTTGGTTTACTAATGAATATATGAAGAGCAATGGATGGGGAACCAGGATTTGTTCTTTTGATTTTGGTGCATTGCAACCCCCGCAGGCTAATGCAGGGCCGGATGCGACCATTTGTGATAATGTTTTATTCAATACTCAACCCACTGCGCTTTACTATAACAATGTACAATGGGTGACTTCGGGGGATGGTGTATTTCAAAATCCAAATATACTGATGGCAAAATATTTACGGGGTAACCAGGATATTGAAAATGGTTCCGTTACTTTAACTCTTACTGTTTATGGATTCGAACCGGGTTGGCAGGTAACCGACAGTTTACTCTTAACCATCATAAAACAACCAGAGGCACTGGCCGGTAATGATACGACGATCTCCGGCAATTCAGTCCTTTTGAATGGCCAGGCAATTAGTTATTCGTCTGTCGTTTGGACTTCATCGGGTGACGGAAGTTTTGATAATCCTTCCTTGTTACAATCCACCTATACTCCAGGGCCGAATGATGTCAGCGCCGGCCAGGTAACTCTTACCCTGACTGCTAATGCTCAGGAACCCTGCAGCGGAGATGATTCCGATAACATGACTTTATTTATCACACCTGCAACAGGAATTTCACAGACAGAAATCAATGATTTTCAAATTTTCATTATACCGAATCCGTCGAATGGGAAATTTCAGGTCATTTTAGGAAACAAAAATATACCGGATTTGATGATTACCATAAGGGATTATACAGGCAGGAGTATAAATAATAAACCATATAATTATTTAAACGCTGGTTCGATAGAGCTTGATCTTTCAGCCTATCCGAAAGGAATTTATATTCTCGATATTAGTGCCGGCGATATAAGAAAATTGAAAAAGATTATCCTGAAATAAATTTTTATTAATTTTATCCGAATCCTGATTAATCTAAATATGAATTGTAATTGAAATAATTTAACTTTAAATTTAATTAATATGAAGACTAAAATCAATTTTTTATTGCTTGTTGTAATGGCTCTGATGTTGGCATTCGGTGCATGTAATACTCAGACTAAGAAAAGCACCCCAACGGAGCAGGGTGAAACGACTGAAAAAGTAACTTATACCTGTCCTATGCATGCAGAAGTGATCAGTGACAAACCAGGTAAATGTCCCAAATGCCACATGGACCTCGTTGAGAAGAGTACTAGCAATGACACTATTCAAATGAATCCTGATACAATGCACGAGCATAGCCATTGATCAGGATTTTTATTATTTTTATATCGCGTCAATCATTTCATCAAAGGTTGAAGCAAGGGCAAAGGTTCTGATTGGATTAAGGTATATAAATTGAAAATGATTAAAACTTTTAATTTATAGTTCATGTTTAACCGTTTGGTTAAATATTTCCTCGAAAACAGGCTGGTAACCTTTATCCTGCTTATCACTTTCGTGGTTCTGGGAATCGTATTTATGCCCTTTAACTGGAAAACCGGATTTTTGCCGCGTGATGCGGTTCCGGTGGATGCTATCCCTGATATTGGTGATAACCAGCAGATTGTTGCAACGGAATGGATGGGACGCTCCCCTAAGGATATACAAGATCAGGTTACCTATCCATTAACCACAGCGTTACTTGGAATTCCCGGCGTTCAAACCATACGAAGCACGTCCATGTTTGGTATGTCTTTTATCTATATCATATTTAATGATGAGGTCGAATTTTACTGGAGCCGCTTCAGGATTCTTGAAAAGCTTAATTCTTTACCTGCCGGCACTTTACCTTCCGGTGTGCAACCCACACTAGGACCGGATGCTACAGCTTTGGGGCAAATATACTGGTACACGCTCGAAGGGCGGGATCCGGGAACAGGAAAGCCGAACGGTGGATGGGATCCTCAGGAACTCAGGGCCATTCAGGACTTTTATGTAAAATACGGACTTTCTACAGCAGAAGGAGTATCCGAAGTAGCATCAGTGGGTGGTTTCATTAAGGAATTCCAGATTGACTTAAATCCCGAAGCCATTAAGGCTTTCAATGTATCGGTGATGGATGTGATGAATGCTGTACGTAAAAGCAACCTTGATATTGGCGCTGAAACGATGGAACTGAATAATGTGGAGTACATCATACGTGGATTAGGATACATAAAGAGTCTGGAAGACCTTGAAATCTCCGTAGTTGCCGTACGGAATAATGTTCCTGTGAGAATTAAGGATGTTGCCCATGTTGCATTTGGACCGGCCACCCGGCGGGGAGGCCTGGATAAAGAAGGCTCCGAAGCAGTAGGAGCAGTGGTTGTAGCCCGTTATGGGTCAAATCCGATGGAGGTCATCAATAATGTTAAAGATAAAATAAAAGAAATTGAAGCAGGGCTGCCCCAAAAAACCTTGCCCGACGGATCAATTTCCAAAGTGACTATTGTTCCTTTTTACGACCGTACCGGACTTATTAAGGAAACCATCGGAACCCTCGAATATGCCCTCTCACACGAAATTTTGATAAGTATTATCGTGATTATTATACTTGTGATGAACCTGCGGGCATCTCTTATCGTAGCAGGATTGCTTCCCATTGGCGTATTGATGACTTTTATCCTGATGCGGCTGTTCGGTATAGATGCTAATATTGTTGCCTTATCAGGTATTGCTATTGCCATAGGTGTGATGGTTGATATTGGTATAGTGGATGTGGAGAATATCCTGCGGCATCTGGAAATGCCGGAAAATAAAGGTATTCGCGGGAAGAAGCTATTACTGGTTATTTACCAGGCAACGACCGAAGTACGAGCTGCTGTAGTCACTTCGATTGCCACAACCATAGTCAGCTTCCTGCCCGTTTTTGCTATGCAGGCTGCCGAAGGAAAATTGTTTCATCCTTTAGCCTTCACGAAAACCTTCGCTCTCATCGCTGCATTTATTCTTGGTATTGTGGTTTTACCTACACTGGTACATATATTCTTTAATATTCGCTTCGACACAAAGAAAATCCGCAAGGCATGGAACGGGAGCCTGATTTTAGCCGGGATCATATTTATAGTATTCTGGCACACCTGGGCAGCTATAGCTTTGATTGCTGTCGGTATTAATAATTTACTTGACCACCGGTGGCCGGAAAAACAAAAGGAATTTCCGAACTATATCAACATTGCAGTTACAGTTTTGGTAGCCACATATTTCCTTTCAAAAGAATGGCTTCCTTTGGGAGCTCATAACAGTATATTCATCAACTTTATTTTTGTTGCCGGTATTATAGGCTTAATACTTATCGCCCTGATGTCAATGGTGAAGTATTATGAAGATATAATCCGATGGGCACTGGAACACAAACGTAAATTTCTTATCATTCCTGCAATAACCCTGATATTTGGACTTTTGGCCTGGCAGGGCTTCGATCAGCTGTTTGGGTTTATTGCTATGGGCGCTGAGAAAGCGGGCTGGAAGAATATCCGGCAAACGGCACTCTGGCAGGCACCGGTAAGGATGTTTCCCGGAACAGGCAAAGAGTTTATGCCTTCCCTGAATGAAGGTTCTTTCCTGCTGATGCCGACCAGTATGCCACATACGAGTATTGAAAAGAACCTTGATTACATAGAAACACTCGATAAAAGGCTGTCAGCCATTCCCGAAGTAGAAATTGCCGTGGGGAAATGGGGGCGCGTAAATTCAGCACTTGACCCTGCTCCGGTTCAAATGTTTGAGAATACCATTAATTACAGGTCTGAATATATTCTTGATGAGAACGGTCACAGAATTATGTTTAAAGTGGATAAGCAGGGTAGTTATATCTTAATAAACGGAGCAAAATTTAATCCCGGTAAGGAAGGATTCAGGATTATACCTGCAGACAGCCTTATTCGTAATGATAACGGAGAGTATTTTCGACAGTGGCGACCGGAGATCAAAAATCCACTTGATATTTGGAACGAAATAGTTAAAGTAACCAACATTCCCGGCCTGACATCGGCTCCTAAGCTGCAACCTATTGAAACGCGCCTGGTGATGCTTTCGACGGGTATGCGTGCACCAATGGGACTGAAGGTGTACGGACCCGATCTGAATTCCATTGAAAAGGCAGGATTGATATTTGAACAGGCGCTTAAAGATGTACCGTCTATAAAACCATCCTCGGTTTTCTATGACCGTGCTGTGGGCGCACCTTATCTTGAAATCAGTCTTAACCGCGAAGCAATGGCTCGCTATGGAATGAAAGTGAGCGATGTGCAGGAAGTCTTGCAGGTTGCTGTTGGGGGTATGGCACTGACATCATCCGTTGAAGGCCGTGAGCGGTTTCCGATCCGGGTTCGGTATGCCCGCGAATTGAGGGATAATCCTGATGACCTGAAACGCATCCTTATTCCGGCTATGAATGGAGTACAAATTCCCTTAGGCGAAATATCCGACATAGATTATACACGTGGCGCACAAATGATAAGGAGTGAAAATACTTTCCTTGTAGGGTATGTTATTTTTGATAAGAACGAAGGCAAAGCAGAAGTGGATGTGGTGGAGGATGCGCAAAAAATATTGAGGCAGAAATCAGATTCAGGTTTTTTAAATTTACCTGCCGGAGTATCTTATAAGTTTGCAGGCAATTACGAGCATCAAATAAGGGCAACTAAAAGGTTAGCCATCGTTATACCCATAAGTTTGCTGCTCATATTGTTATTGCTTTATATTCAATTCAGGACAGTAACTGCATCCTTAATTCACTTTTCAGGTGTGTTTGTTGCATTTGCAGGCGGTTTCATAATGCTATGGTTGTACGGCCAGGACTGGTTTATGAATTTTTCAATAGCCGGGCTAAACCTGCGGGATATGTTCCAGATGCATACAATAAACCTGAGTGTAGCCGTCTGGGTTGGTTTTATTGCTTTGTTCGGAATAGCCACTAACGATGGCGTAATCATGGGAACTTATATTCACCAGGTATTTGAGGACCGGCATCCGGCTACAGTTCATGAAGTACGTGAAGCGGTAGTTTCTGCCGGATTAAAACGTGTGCGACCGGCTATGATGACCACTGCGGTTGCTGTTATAGCATTGTTACCTGTTTTATCATCTACAGGTAAAGGCGCTGATATCATGATCCCTATGGCCATTCCTATGTTTGGTGGTATGGTAATCCAGGTAATGACCGTATTCGTTGTTCCATTGTTTCAGGCAATGTGGAGGGAAAACATGGTAATACGCAACGATAAGATGAGATTAAAAACCATTACGAATCAAGTTAACGATGAAAAATAAAGCCTGCCAGAGAATGTTATTTATCCTGCTTTTGACCGGTAGCCGGGTTATGGGTATTAGTCAGCAACAGCATGATTCATTGACGAGTTATCTCGAAATCGCAGGCATGAACAATCCAACCGTGCTTCAACATTATTATGAATATGAAGCAGCATTGCAGAAAGTTCCTCAGGTTGGAAGTATCCCCGATCCTGATCTTAGCCTTGGCGTTTTCCTAAGGCCTATGGAACTCCTCGGGGGCAACCAGGTGGCCGACATCCGGCTGATGCAAATGTTTCCATGGTTCGGCGTGATCAAGGCAGGAAAAAGCGAAATGAGCCTGATGGCGAATGCAAAATACGAATCACTGCGCGATGCCAAATTGCAGGTATTTTATGATGTACAGCGTACCTGGTACGAATTGCACAAGGTTAAACAGAATCTCCGCATCTCTGAGAAAAACATTGAAATACTTCAAACCATTGAAAGATTGGCAATATCCCGTTATAAGTCAGTTCCGACTGGAGAAAGTCCTTCATCGTCCGGTATGGAAACCACCTTACCGTCTGCACAAAGTACAGGTACCAACACCGGCATGCAGGGTATGGGAAGTAATAATGCGGGGACAAGCTCAAATCAGGTAACTTCACCGATGCAAATCAATTCCATGAGTTCATCCACCGGCACCACCAGGCTTTCGGATGTGTACAGGATTCAAATCGAGATTGGCGACCTTCAGAACAATATTGCACTGTTAAAAAACCAATGGAATACATTAGTTGCGCAGTTTAACAGTTACCTCGACAGGCCACCTGAATCACCGGTTACCCTGCCTGATTCATTAATTGCAGATACCTTTAAGTTATCCTTACAGTCTTTGTTGGACAGTGCTCTGAGCAACAACCCCATGCTTGGGATGCTTGAATTTGAACAACAATCGCTTGATGCACGCAAACAAATGGTTACGAAAATGAGTTACCCCATGGTAGGCGTTGGAATAAACTATTCGGTTATCACAAAAAGTGAAATGTCCACATCCTCTATGAATGGAAGGGATATGATCATGCCTATGATAACAACTACATTGCCGGTTTACCGGAAAAAATATAAGGCCATGCAATCCGAGGCTGATTTATTAAAAATCGCTACAATGCAAAATTACAAAGCTGCGAACAATGCTTTAAAAACAGAATATTACCAGGCAATACAATCATATCAGGATTCTGAACGTCGCACAAAACTTTATGCAGACCAGTATCAGTTAGCTTCAAAATCACTCGATGTTATGCTCAAAAGTTTTGCTGCCGCAGGATCGGATTTGACAGACATTTTAAGAATAAGACAACAAACTCTTGATTACGAGTATAAGCAAATAGAAGCCGTGGCAGACTTTAACACTTCTATTGCATGGATAAAACGACTAATGGTTATTACACAATAAAGTAATCATGAAAAATCAAAGTAAATGAAAAAGATATTTTCAAACAAATATATAAGATTCAGCCTTATTCTAACCGGTGGTATTTTACTTGGCTGGTTATTCTTTCATTCTCCACATTCAGGTGAAGATAAACATGACCATGCTGCTGAAGCATCACAAAATAAAATATGGACCTGTTCCATGCACCCCCAGATACGAATGCCTGAACCGGGTAGTTGCCCTATTTGCGGTATGGACTTAATCCCCCTTAATCAAAGCATTACTACACTGGACCCGGATGCAATAAATATGACAGATGAAGCGATTCAGCTTGCCAATGTTATGACAACCATTGTTTCAAAACAAAAACCGGTAAAGGACATCAGGCTTTACGGTAAGGTGCAGGTTGATGAAAGGCTTTTGCAAAGCCAGGTATCCTATCTGCCCGGCCGAATCGAAAAATTGTATGTTAACTTTACAGGTGAAGCTGTAAGCAGAGGACAAATACTGGCTATTATATACTCACCTGATCTTATAACAACTCAGCAAGAGTTAATCGAAACAGCCTCAATAAAACAAGCACAACCTATCCTTTATGAAGCAACAAAGGATAAATTGCGGCAATGGAAACTTACCGACGAACAGATTGTATCTATTGAAAAATCAGGTATAGTAAAGAATAATTTTGAAGTTTATTCTAATACATCTGGAATCGTAATTACACGCCGGGTTAATAATGGCGATTATGTTTCATCTGGTTCAGTGTTGTTTGATGTTGCCGATCTCTCCCATGTATGGGTCATGTTCGATGCTTATGAAAGCGACATGCCTTACCTGACAAAAGGCCAGGAAGTAACCTTTACATTTAAAGCATTGCCGGGGATTAATTATACAAGTAAAATTACTTTTATTGATCCGGTACTTGATCCGAATACCCGTGTTGCGAAGGTACGTGCAGAATTAAACAACCTGGGCGGGAAGTTGAAACCTGAAATGTTTGCAACCGGAATTGTTGAAGCTAATCTTGATCAGTATGAAGACAAATTAGTCATTCCCGGTTCTGCTGTATTGTGGACAGGCAAACGATCTTTGGTTTACGTCAAACTGGCGGGTACAGATGAACCTGTATTTAAATTCCGTGAAATAGAAATCGGTCCTATGTTAGGCAACAGCTATGTGGTTTTGAACGGACTAACCGATGGAGAAGAAATCGTTACACAGGGTGCATTCAGTGTGGATGCTGCAGCACAGCTTGAAGGAAAGCCCAGCATGATGAATATTTCAGGCGGAGAAAAAATGACAATGCCGGGAATGGATATGCCCAATGACAATAATCCCAAATAAGGAAATGAATTAGAAAGATTTAACCATCCCTGCTTTTTTGTTAGATCCGCCTACGGGTGCATACCTAATGAAGCAATGAGGAACGAACCATTAAAAGAGGTAAACCTTTTTTTTAAATGAATCGTTCGCACAGAGAAACCGGTTTGGAGTTTATGTTCACCGGAATAAAGATTTTGAATCCTTAAGAGACTTTGCACTATACGAAGAATTGTTGAGGCAGAAAGAATTATAAATCTGAATGAATGAACATTATCAACCAATTGCTATATCAAATGAAAAATTTGATATTATCTTGAGTTATATTTATGATTATCTCTGTTGGATGTCACCTGTGGAAAATATGTCATATCCGTTCTCCTTTGCTATTTGCATTGCAGGTTGATTTTGCATGATTGCACCACCCCAATGATTATGATCATAAATGTGGGGTGTATTAAACCAACTGTCAATGTTCATGACGATTTCGATGTCAATTTTCATATCTTTTTCAATTGTAAAATCAGAGTCGGGCAGGTTTACAGAAAAATAATTCTGGACGAAAGCATAAATTGAATCCACCTCAATCACATTGCTTTTATACAATTGGCCAATACCCAGGTGAAAAGCAAAATTCTGAACAAAACCTGACGTATCACGCCATTTCCCATTAATCATCATGTAATGATAACCTCCTCCCAGTACATCGGGCCACATCATATTTACTTCAGGGGGATTTACAAACAAAAATGATTTATTTTTCTCCTCCGTAATCCCAAAAACAAAAGTTAATGAATCGTATGATCCGGCAGAAATATCATCATACACTTCCCATTTTAAGGTAGCAGGAATATCAATATCAACATAATGAATGTCTGTCCATTCGTTAATTATTTTTATTGAACCATCCGATTTGAAAAGCCTTACATCAGAGATAAAATACATTACCTGATTAATTTCATAAGGATTTCCGGCTGCATTTATATATTTCAAAGTGTCTTTTTGCAGAGGCAATCCATCAACAAGGTGCAGGAAACTCAATGAAATATGCCCGGATTGAATGGCTGTCGCCGTGTCATCTTCCTTGCATGAAACAGCGAATGCAAATAATGCGATTAATATACCAGAACAAAAATCACACTTCATAGTAATCAAATTTCCAAATTAATTTGAATATGGAACACCCTGCCTGGTTCATAAAGTTTTTCAGTTGTGCCTATAATTTTCCTGTTCAAATGCTCATAATATGATCTGTCAAAAACATTATTGATCCCTGCAGTAATCCCAATTGTCCTGTTAACTTTATAAACCAGTGAAACGTTGAGCAATGAAAAGCCGGGTGTTTCCGGTTCAAAAGATGCCTCTGATACGTGATGCTGACCTGCCACCAGCCTGTATGAAATTTTCGGAATCAGTTTCCCACTAAGAAAACGATAATGCACATTTATTGTCGTTTCAAAGGGCGGGATTTCCGGAAGTGCATCGTTTTTTATGATTGTGGCTCCGGTAACCTGATTCTCTGTAATAGTGTATTTAGTAACTGTAGGAATAAAGCCGTAAGTTAAAGCGGCAACAATGCTGCCGCCGGGTTTATACATTTGGGGAGAAGTATATCCCATTTCGAATCCTGTATAAATAGCATGGTCAACATTAATGAATTGCTTAACTCCTGGCACTCCCTGAGTGGCTGGCATCACTACTGATGAAGGAAGCAATACCGCTGAAATATAATCGTTCACATAAGAATAAAAACCATTAAGATATAAATTACCGGTTATCTCATTCAGATATTTAATTGTCAGATCTGCCTCGTAGTTTGTTTCAGGTTTTAACTGTGGATTTCCGAGATAATCATAATTGTCATATCCTATAGTTAGTAATTTGATATAGCGCTCCAGCATGTTTGGACTCCTGGTTCCACTTGCTATTGCCAGTGACATTGAAATATTTTTATTGATATTTCTGATAATACCAATATTTGCACTCAGGTTAATAAATTCAGAATTAAGTTTGTTAAAATAATCAACACCGTTATAAATGATCTTCAATGTATCCTTGGAGTCAGCTTTATTAAAATCAGCCCGCAAACCGAAATCAATCACAAAAGCCCTGATGTGTGTATTGTACCTTGCAAACAATCCGGCATTTTGTATAGAAGCCTCCTGCCATAGATTATATTTTTTGGTCGAAGTAGTACCCATCATTTGCATTGACATTGTGCGGGTTCCATCTTTAAAAATATTTTCAAAATCCAGACCTGCTGTCACATTATGAAGGTTAAACTTCATCTCCATGACGGCTTTACCTCCGGTATTAGCTGCATTAACATCGGCAACCATTTGTTTGCCTGACCAGTTTTCGCGGTTGCTATTATCCATGATATGATGCACTTGTGACCTGTATAATTTTACATTAAATGATTTTATCGTTTTTGAAATATTTTTAGCTGAGTAATCAATGGCCATTATTTGAGTATCATCGCTTTTTTCATCCATCGTGAGCGCCGGAAACAGAACATCCCGTCCATGTACCTCCGCGAAAGTTACCAGGATATTTTGCTTTGGAGTTAATGTAAATCCAACCTTTGCTCCAAAGTTATATTTTTTGAATGAGGAATTGTAAGTGGCTGACTCAACATCATAGCTGCCGCTCTGGTAATTGCCATATTTACGAAACCCTCCATTTAATCTGAAATAGATTTTTTTGTTGCCACCATGCACCGAAAGATGACCCTTTTGTCCATCCCAATTACTTTCATAACCTAAAAGTGCATTTGCATGGAGTTCAAATTTCTGGAATGAACAAGGTTGCTCTGTTTGTAAATCAATTACACCTCCTAATACCGGTCCAAAATCAAGTAAAAAAGGTCCTTTTATGACATTTATTTTTTCAATATCCTCGGCTTCCACATGCGATGAAACCGGATCCATCCGGTTCGGGCACCCGTTTTCTATTTTAATGCCGCCATCCATAACTACATTTAGCTGGCTGAATTTAAAACCTCTGACAACCGGATCAATGGCTCCGCCTCCTTTCCTTATCCCACTTACATTTGGGATTTTGCGAAGATATTCACCAATATCACTCACGGATACTGAAAGTAATTGGCTCTTGTCAATTTTAGCCATTACAAAAGGAGTACGTTTAATTAAACTGTCAGTTATTTCAACTGTTTCGAGTGTTATAGTATCATTTGTTTTTTGCGCGTTTATTCGTAAAGAAATCAACACACAACATAATACTATAAGAAAGCTACCCTTTTTCATAGCACATAATAATTGCAACAAACAATATAGTAAGAAAATTAACTATGTCGTCCGTGATGATTACATTGATGAGTGCTATTACCGGAATGATGTGCTTCATGCTGATGACAGCTTTCACCACTGTCGTTAATATTACCCGCTAAATAATTTTCTATCACACTGGCAGCAAGCCCTGAACAGCCCCTTATTACTTCAATACCTGAAGCATTCAATACATTAATGGCACCGGCACCAATACCTCCGGCAAGCATTACTTTCACGCCATTTAGAGCTAAAGTATGTGCTATATTTGATTTGCATCCACAGCCTTGCAGCGATGGGATCGTTTCTGTATTGACTATCTCATTTTTATCTGAAATTGTGAAAATATTATAATATTCACAATGTCCAAAATGGTCGTCAATTTGATTATTTCCTGTAACCGGAACAGCAATTTTCATTATTAGTTCTCCTTTTTTCTAAATTATGATTGATCGTATTTTAAACGTTTTCCTTTTCCCATGCCACCGCCTGAATGACGTCGTTTACCCATGCCTTTTCCAAGCTCACCCATTTGGCTTTTTTCGATTTCCGTTTTTCGACATTTACCGAGTTTCCTGCCTGTTTTTGGACCTTTCCCTTCGGGACCGGTATGATTTAATTGTGGCATAACATTAATTTAAATTGTTTCAAAACCTTGTTTTAAATCATTTACTATATCATTAATATCTTCAATGCCAATAGAAAATCGGATTAAATCATCAGAAATACCGGCTTTCTGTTTATCATCAGCTGAGACTTTGGAATGTGTCATAGAAGCAGGATGCTGAATAAGGGTTTCTACTCCTCCGAGTGAAACTGCCAGTAAAGCCAAATGAAGATTGTTCATTTCAAAATATTTAAATTTATCAATTCACTTTCATTGTATGATCTGCAATTTTCACATTTTATATGATTTTCCAGTCCTTCAATTAATTTAAAACACTTTGTACATTTGTACCAATCCTTATCAAACTCAACATTCCCTCCTTCAATCTCTATGGCCAGGCATTCAACAAATGCTTTGGCAATTTTTTTTAAGGCACTGTTATAGACCCTTGTAAATGTGGGCCGGGATATATTCATTTTTTCGGCGGCCAAATCCTGAGGCAGATTTTCGTAATCAACCAATTTGATGCTTTCATATTCATCAAATTGCAGGTTGACAGTTTTTATTTCACACATGGGCATTCCAAATGGTTTAAACCCAGACATTTTTGGAGGATTGCAAATTTTGCGGTTTCTAAATGGCCTTGGCATTTTTTTTACGATTTAGGCATTGCTTAATATCGGGGAATATCAGAAAAATCTTGAATAAAACCTTAGTTTTCATCTCAATAATTTTTTACAAAAATAATGAACCTGCGTTCATAATGCAAATAAATTTTTAATACTTATATTTAACTGTTAAATGAAAAGTGCTGAAAGAGGTTGGAATACTAAAAATCAGTGATTTTGATCTTAAAGCAGTCTGAGTTACCGGTGGTCCGGCAGAAGAAAATATAATCTGGGTTGTGCAAATGTGGACTATTTTTACTTTTAAATTAGGGTTTGTGAATTGGTCAGTATGGGTGACAAGAATGATACGGTTAAATATGATGAGGAATTAGAAAAATTCAACCATCCCTACCAGCTTGGCAGGCAACATACTGGCAGGCATGCATAGCTGCTCTGATGAACGAATCCGAAAAAGCGGTGAGCCTTTTAAACGAATCGTTTGCCCGGGGAAACCGGTTTGGAGTTTATATTCACCGGAATCTAGATTATTAATCCTTGAGAGATTTTGCACCATAGGAGTAATTGTTAAGGCCGAAAGAAAAATAATCTGAACGAAAGACCAATCGTAACTTGTCGCAAAAATCCTATGGAACATCTGATTATACGTTAAATTACTTGTAATACTGATAAACTAATTATTATATTTGCATCGGAAAAAGTTGTAAAGTTTACAAAATGTTTTGGAACTTTAAGTTGAACGCATCTCAATAATTAGAAAATTAATATCCCTGATCATGAAAAATGTTAAAATTACCCTGATTATTGCCAGCCTGTTCTTAATGAAAATAGCATTTTGTGCCGATATTTACTGGACAGGGAGTGCGGGCAATAAGAAATGGACTAATGCCTCAAACTGGAGCCCTCAGCAAATTCCATCATCCCTGGACAACGTGTTTTTCATTAATCCTCCGGTTGGCAGTGTTACGGTTGAAATTCAAAATGAAAACGCTTTTTGTAATAACTTATATTTTAATGGTTCAGGATATACCCTTGAAATTACAGGCACATCCATATTGAATATCATTAGTGATGTAATCTGCAATATTAATAACACAATTTATAACCGGGCCGACCTGATTGTGGGCGCAGATATGGAATTAGGCGGATTCCTCAATAATAATTTCGGCGGAAACCTGATTGTGAACAATGAAATGCTGATCACTTTGTCCGGTGAAATTGACAATACCGGCAATGCAGGAAATGCCTCAGCTATCACTTGCTATAATATGATAAACTATGGTACGATTGATAATGAAGATTCGTCGCAAATTACAATAATAAACATTTTGACCAATCATGCAGCTTTTTCTAATTATAAATTTGCCGTACTTGAAGTTCAATCGCAATTCTATAATTACGGAACACTTCATAACAATAAACAAACCGACCTTAATTTATTCGGTTTGTTTGAAAATCACGGCACCTATATAAGCGAAGATAAAGCATTGCTGAACGGATCCGGGACGGTGGATATTTATAATTACGGAACCATTCAAAATATTGACCACTCTAATTTCTTTGATATACAAAACGTTTACAACTTCAATTTAATAAGCAACGAAAATAAGGGAGAGTTTTACGTTTTAAACAACATTGAAAATAGTGGAACCATCAATAACGATTTTTACATTGAGGTTGGTTTGGACTATTCCAATTTCACAGGCTCAGTATTAATAAACACTGATGAGATTTATAGCACCGGTTCATTCTATAATGATGGAAGTGTGGATAATCAAAATGCGATTACCGTCAATACCGGCCTGAATGTGGATATAAACGGAACAGTCATAAACAGTGGTTGTTTTACAGTCAACGGTAACATCCTGATAGATGGTGCATACACTGGTTCCCTGTTAAATTATGGTACGATTGGCGGTGCTGGTATATACACTTACAACAGGAATACCGGCGGAAGCGGTTTACCATTGGAATATGCCGGATGGCATTTTATCTCAACGCCCGTTACGGGTATGAGTTGTAATGATATTTATGATTATTGGATAAACGATTGGGCAGAAAGTATTAACTTTTGGTACAATTATTCTCCAGGAGGCACTCCTTGTGTCGCCGGGCCTGACAATCCTTTTGAATCTGTGAAGGGTTATTGTATCAAACGCGATCTGGAGTATGCTTGTGGTGCAATTAATCCCCCTACGGGAGCGGTAGTTGAGTTTACAGGAATTGCGGGTAATGTCCAAACCGGTGGTCAATCCATACCGGTTACGGGTTCGGATTTTGAACCCGGCGACCCTGCCCAGCTTAACAACTGGAATCTGGTTGGGAATCCTTACCCATCGGCTGTTGATGCAAATCAAATTATTTTTCCTCCCGAAATTGACAATGCCATTTATTATTATAACGATGCCACCTTAAATTATGAGTCTTTTGTCGGAGGCGTTGGACAGCCTTTCATTCCTGTAGCACAGGGCTTTTTTGTCCACCTGAATACGGCAGGTACATTTTCATTTAACCTTGATAATACTACCAGAGCTTGCAACGGACAAAATGCCTGGTATAAAGACGAAATCACTCATGTCATCGGGATTGAAGTAACAGGCAGTAACGGTTTAAGCGATATAACCTATCTGCGTGAACTGAATGATGCAACACCGGATTTTGATAAGTTGTGGGATGCATATAAATTACTGACCGATGTACAGGAAGTCCCCCAGATATACTCGTTGTCAAAGAATATTAAATATTCCATTAATTCATTTGATAAAATGTCATCGGTACCTTTGATTTTTAAATCGGGAGGCGACGGTTATTATACATTACATGCTTCCGGTACGGATGATTTTGGGAAAGTTTACCTTGAAGACAAATCCACTGGTATAATACAGGACTTAAAAACTGAGTATGAATATACTTTTGTTTCCGGTTCAGGAGATCAATCTGCAAGATTTCTTTTGCATCTCAATGATAATACCCTCACAGCAGATAATGAGGTTTTTGTTATTTATGCAAGGAAAAACAATATTTATGTCATTAATCAAGAGGGACTGGAAGGAGAAATATCAATAATTAATTTAATGGGTCAAAGTATTGCTTACCAGGCTTTGCAGGATGGGCTGAACAGAATACCGGTTGATCAGGCGGACGGCATTTATTTCGTGAGTATAAGCACCTTGAACTATTCATTAAATCAAAAGGTATTCTGCAAATAAACATCTCCTCACCTAATTTCAAATGAGAATTCGTAAAATTAACAGTTCCTTTACCGATTTCGAGGTTTGCCAATCCATAAGTATTCGTAGTGATTAAATGGGTTTCCTGGTTAACCGGGGTTCCGGAAATCGGGCCCTGTAATATACCGATACGGAATGCCACTGATTGATCCTGCAAAAGATTTCCGCTATTGTCCCTTGCTACCGCCTGGTATTTTAAAAGCCTGTGGAGTTTGTGAAATAACCATTGAAGCGATTACAAACATTGAGAATATCAATGTAATTTTTTTCATTTTGTAGGATATTTAATTTCACTGTATTATAGTTTCTATGGTAAATTCTACTCCGGTACCTGGCTGCTCAGCGTCCTGTTGGGTAGCCAATAATCGTCTTTGTCAGGATTGTTAACCTGGGTATTCAAATTGAAATCGGTAGCCATGTAACCATTTTGCCCGGCAAAGGCAGCCCACTGTGTTTCATCGGACAGGTTAATTAAACCGTCCTGAGTAGCATCGCCTGCCGCCATACCCCATACGCCGCCGGTAATATTCTTGTAACCGCTGCTTCCCCCATGAACCATGCTGTCGGAAACAGAAAAGTCATAAGCAAATATTCCGCCTGTTTCGGTAATTCCATTGGCCGACATAATGCCTAAATGATTACGGTGCCAGACAACGACGAATAATTGCTGAGTGTAGGTATTGGTGAACTGCAGAATGGAAGAACCGTCCAAACCTGTTACTGATCCGTCTTTAAGCAGAAAACCTGCCTGCCTGGCGATTCTGGTTGCTGATGTAGCTGAAAAGGCATCGGATGCATCACGTAGCTCTACCAGCACCCAATCAACAATATTGGTATTGGGTATCAATGGAACAGCTTCCGTACCGCTATAATTCCAGGGGGCGGAATTGTATGGCTGGCTCAATGGGAGTTGTGCTGCTGCATTCAAAGAAGTTACCATTTCCATTCCTGTAAACGGGCCTTCAATAAAAACAAGCAAGTCAAGGTTTATGCCTGAAATTGCAATTCCTGTAACGGGTTGCTGGAAGCCCTGGTTAAGGGTATAGCCGCCATTACTGAATGTTTCGGTAGCCATTTCACCTAAAGTCCAGCTTAGGCTGACACCGTTGCCTGTTGAATAATCGCCTGCCGATGCAATAACGGTAGGGCTTAAAGATTGTGCTTGTATTGTGCCGGCTGCCATCAGGCAAGCGATTATTAAAATTTTATTCATTTTAAAATATTTTAATTTTTCAGATTCCAGTAAAGATAAACAAACTATAACCTTAAGTAAAAATGCGGTTGTTAATTATCCAGTACGATGGAATCGTCAGGTTGTTTCAAATCAGGCCGGGAAGATTTTCCAAAGTGATTATTAGTTATTTGATATCATAAGCCTGATCTGTTAGAAGCAGAAACTTTACCATAATAATTGCGGCCTGTTTTACTCACGAAATTATTTCGAACTTTTGACTTTTTCCTGTCTTTATTAATATATCTTATTGATCCTGATCATTTGGCTTTAAAACTTATTGATGGTTATATTGTTTGATTTAAATGTGTGGTTAAAAAATAAAGTTAAAAAATATTTCCGTGAATAAAATAATTGTGAATCTTTGCACTTTGATATTTTTATCTGAATGAAGCGAATAACAGCATTTTTCTTCCTAATGATTGCCAATCTTGTACTATTGGCTCATGTTGTTATTCCCCACCACCATCACCAAAATGTTGCCTGTATTAATAATACACATTGTCAGGACGACATTGTGGCTCATGAGCACAACACCACCGGACACGATCACCAGCATGATGGCAACGGTTCCGACAACTGTATATTAAAACAAGCTGTTATAGTGCCTTCAAATCAGGGCAAAAATGAAGCAGATTGTATTTTTTGGTCTTATAATCATTCCCTCGATTATCATTTTACCCTGCCATATACAGGAAACGAAGATTTAAATCAAGTTTTTTACATTGTTGCTTCATTACCCGACTTATCTTTTTCATTTCTTTACTGCATAACCAGTTCTTCAGGTTTACGGGGTCCCCCTTTAGTTTAAATTTTTAGATTTTTAAAATGCGTTCATTACTTCCTGCTGGTTGTAATGATTCTTTTTGCATTATCATTTTTTACTAAGAATTTAAACATTTATCAATATGAATTTTAAGATATTAATGGGTGCGCTTTTAGCTTTTACAATGGCATCATGCGGCCCGTCCGGTCATGAAATGCAAAACCTTGATGAACATAAAAAACCCAGGTTTCAATATACAGCTTACAGCAATGATTTTGAATTATTTGCCGAAGCCGATGCTTTTATAATTGGTGAAAAGGCCAATGTCCTTTCTCATTTTTCTTTGTTACCCGATTTTAAGGCTGTTGATACAGGAATAATAACCATTGTACTTAATGTGAATGGAAAAGAATCCGGACAAACACTCGAAAAGCCCACCCGTAAAGGGATTTACAGCTTCGATATAAAACCTGAAACGGAGGGTAAGGGCCTGTTGAAGTTTGAAATTATCACCGATAAGGGCAGCTTTCAATTGGTCGTCCCCGAAATTACAGTTTTTGCCTCGTACGATGAAGCACTCGCAGCGGCCGAAAGAGTGGTAGTTCCAAGAACAAATACAACCGTATTTACCAAAGAACAATCGTGGAAGATTGATTATTCATCAGGCTTGCCTAAAACAGAACCGTTCGGACAGGTAATTAAAACAACCGCTTTAGTGCAATCATCGCAGGAAAACGAAATGATTATTACAGCTAAAACCAATGGCATTGTGGTGTTAACTGAAAACAATATGCTCGAAGGCAAGGATGTTACAGCCGGACAAGCTTTGTACTCAATTTCTGGAAATGATTTGGCCGACAATAATTTTTCGGTTAAATATACCGAAGCAAAAAGCAATTACGAAAAAGCAAATGCCGATTACGAAAGGGCTAAAGAACTTTCTAAGGATAAAATTGTTTCGGAAAAAGACCTGCTCGTTACTAAAAATTATTACGATAATGCTAAGGCTGTTTACGATAATCTAAATAAAAACTTCAGCGCTTCGGGACAAACCATTACAAGCCCAATGAGTGGTTTTGTAAAACAGGTGTATGTTAAAAACGGTTCGTATGTCGAAGCCGGGCAGCCTATTGTAACGATTTCACAAAACAAAACTCTCGTTCTGAGTGCCGATTTGCCTCAAAAGTACGCGCCTGTTTTGGCAAATATCCAATCGGCAAATATCCGCAGCTCTAACGACAATCAATTGTACACTTTTGAGCAATTGAATGGAAAAGTTTTATCATATGGCAAAGCTGTAAACAGCGACAATTTCTTAATTCCGGTTTATATTCAAATTGACAACAAAGGCGGTTTCACAGCAGGTAGTTTTGTTGAAATTTACCTTAAAACCTTAACCAACAAGCAAGCTCTTACTGTACCAAATACCGCTTTACTGGAAGAACAGGGCAATTTTTATGTTTGGGTACAGGTGACCCCCGAATTGTTTGAAAAACGTGAGGTTTCAACCGGCAATACCGATTTTGTAAGTACCGAAATTATTAAGGGAATTACAGCTAATGAACGGATAGTGACCCGCGGGGCAATGCTCATTAAACTGGCTCAGGCCACAGGAACATTGGATGCTCATTCAGGCCATGTTCATTAACACGTAAAGCCATGTTAAATAATATCATAAAATTCTCACTGAACAACAAATACCTCATTTTGCTGGCTTCGGTGGTATTGGTGGTTTTCGGGATGAGAACCGCCATGAATATGGATGTAGATGTTTTTCCCGATCTCACTGCGCCCACCGTAGTAGTGATGACCGATGCGCATGGTATGGCTTCGGAAGAGGTGGAACGGCTTGTAACTTTCCCTATTGAAACCGCGGTAAACGGGGCTACCGATGTAAGGCGTGTACGTTCGGCTTCATCGCAGGGATTTTCGTTCGTTTGGGTAGAGTTCGACTGGGGTACTGACATTTTCAAAGCACGCCAAATTGTTAGCGAAAAGCTGATCAGCGTTTCAACCCGCATGCCTTTGGGTGTGGGACAACCTGTATTAGCACCGCAGTCAAGCGTCATGGGCGAAATATTCTTTGTGGGCATCCAGGCAGACAGTACGAGTATGATGGATTTACGCACCATTGCCGAATGGAATGTAAAACCTTTAATTCTTGCAACCGGGGGCGTTTCGCAGGTTACCATTATTGGTGGCGACTATAAACAATACCAGGTTTTGGCCAATCCGCAAAAAATGAATTACTATAAGGTTTCAATGACCGAGTTGGCAGATATATCCAAAGGAATCAGCCAGAATTCAACAGGCGGTGTCCTAAGGCAGTTTGGTAACGAATATGTGATTCGCGGTATAGCAAGGTCGTCCGATATTGGTGTTTTGGGAAATACCTATATAAAATCAGTAAATGGGAAACCTGTTCGCATAAACGATGTCGCCGAAGTAAAAATCGGTGGAGCGCCCAAAATGGGGTATGCTTCGGGCAATGCAAGGCCAGCCATTATTATTTCCATTTCCAAGCAGCCCAATGCCAATACCCTTGAGGTTACACGCCGTATTGAGCAAAATCTTATGGATTTGAAGAAAACATTGCCTGCCGATGTGAAAATGGATACCAAAATCTTCCGCCAGGCAGATTTTATTGAAACATCGGTAAATAATGTTCGGAATGCTTTGATTGAAGGCGGTATTTTCGTGGTCATCATATTATTTCTATTCCTTGGAAGTTTCCGAACAACCATCATTTCTTTACTTGCCATACCCTTATCGTTGCTGGGGGCAATTTTAGTATTGAAATTGCTGGGCATGAACATTAATACCATGAGTTTGGGCGGTATGGCAATTGCTGTAGGTTCGCTGGTTGACGATGCCATTATTGATGTTGAGAACGTGTACAAGCGATTACGGCAAAACCGGCAGAATCCTGCCAGCGAAAGGCAATCATCATTTTACATTGTTTACAATGCAACAGGCGAAATAATGGCTTCCATGTTCAATGCAACGTTAATAATTATTGTTGCATTTCTTCCCTTATTCTTTCTGTCAGGTATGGAAGGGCGCATGTTAAAACCGCTTGGTATTTCGTTTATAGTATCACTGGCGGTTTCGCTGATTGTTGCGATTACCCTGACTCCATTACTTTCAAAAATGATGCTTTCCGGCGACAAATTCCTGTCTAAGAATCAGAAAGACAAATGGCTGGTAAGAAGGTTGTTGTCTGTTTACGAAAGATCTTTGCTATGGTCGTTAAAACATAAGAAAGCAATATTATTTACAACATTTGGCGTTTTCGTTGCGACCCTGTTTATTTTCACCTCATTTGGCCGTAGCTTCCTGCCCGAATTTAACGAAGGGGCATTAACATTGTCGGTAGTGACCAAGCCGGGCGCATCGCTCGAAGAAAGTAACCGACTCGGTAACCTTGTTGAAACGGAATTATTGGCAATACCCGAAGTTTCGGGTACTGCACGCAGAACAGGTCGTGGCGAACTTGATGAGCACTCGCAAACCACGAATAGCGCCGAGGTTGACGTAAACTTCACATTAAAAGACCGTTCACAACAGGAGTTTATGGCTGATGTTCGTTCCACCTTGTCCCGAATTCCCGGAATTGCATTCACCGTGGGGCAGCCGCTCGGACACCGTATTGACCACATGCTTTCAGGTACAAGGGCTAATATTGCAATCAAACTATTTGGTACTGACCTCAATAAAATGTTTGCCACAGGCAATCAAATTAAAAATGCCATTGTAAATGTTAAAGGCCTGGTGGATGTGAATGTTGACCAGCAGGTTGAAATACCGCAAATTAAAATCCGCGCCAATCGTGATATGCTTGCACAGTACGGAATAACTATTGAACAGTTTAACGAATTTATAGATATTTCATTTGGCGGTGAAAAACTGGCCGACATTTACGAAGGACAACGCAGCTTCGATTTAGTGCTAAGATTAAATAAAGATTACACTGAAACTCTTGAAGGCTTCCAAACAGCTCTTATTGACACCGAAAGTGGCAAAAAAGTTCCGCTGGAACAGGTTGCCGAAATAGTTTCTGTGTCGGGTCCGAGTTCCATAAGCCGTGAAAATGTTCAACGCAAAATTGTTATTTCTGCCAATGTTGCCGAACGAGACTTACGAAGCGTAGTAGAAGACATTCAGAATAACATAAACGAACAAATCACATTACCCGAAGGGTACAGGATTGAGTACGGCGGTCAGTTCGAAAGCGAAGCCAGTGCCTCAAAAACTCTGTTGATTACGTCAATAATTGCATTGTTTATTATCTTTTTGCTTCTTTTCCAGGAATTTAAAGATTTTAAACTCGCAGGGATCATACTCCTTAATTTGCCGCTTGCTTTAATCGGTGGGGTTTTCGCAATCGCATTAACTTCGGGTATTTTAAGTATCCCGGCAATTATCGGTTTCATTACGCTTTTTGGTATTGCAACCCGAAACGGGATATTGCTGATTTCAAACTATCAAAGGTTACAGGCACAGGGAGTTTCAATACACGAAACGGTTACAAAAGGCTCGTCCGACCGTTTAAATGCAATATTAATGACGGCTCTTACAGCCGCCCTTGCATTAATTCCACTGGCTTTGCGGGGCGACCTGTCGGGCAACGAAATTCAAAGCCCCATGGCAAAGGTGATCCTGGGCGGATTACTGACTTCAACATTGCTTAATATTTACATAGTGCCTGTTGTTTACAGCATTCTCAAAAATCGTGGAATTTTAAAATAAGAAAAAGTATGAAAGCAATAATTATAGTAACCGGTATGATTACAAGCTGTTTTTCGCTATTCGCTCAAAACAGTATTGATGTGGTTTTGTTTGAAGTGGAAAAAAATAATACTACCCTTTCTGCCTTGCGAAAGCAGGTTGATGCTCAGAAACTCGGGAATAGTACAGGCATTTATCTGCAAAATCCTGAATTTGAGTTCAACTATCTTTGGGGTAATCCTGATGATATAGGTAACCGGACTGACATTACAGTTACTCAATCTTTTGACTTCCCATCTGCCTACAGTTATAAAAAACAGATTACGAATGCCCGCAATGAACAAATTGAATTGGAATACCAGAAGCAAAAAAAATCCATCCTTCGTCAAACCCGTTTAATTTGTATGGATTTGATTTATAACAATGCGTTGCAGGCCGAATTGGTAAAAAGGGTGAACAATGCTCAGATGATTGCCGATGCTTATAATGCTAAATTTGAGAAAGGCGAAACAAACATCATCGAAAACAATAAAGCACAGTTGAATCTGCTGAACATCCGTAATGAAGCAGAAGTCCTCGAAATTAACAGGAATACTTTGTTATCGGAGTTGGCTTTGATGAACGGCGGGTCAGTTATTCAATTTAATGACATTACTTATTTGTCACCTGAAATACCCATTGATTTTGAGCAATGGTTTTTGCTTGCCGAACAAAACAATCCCCTGTTAAATTGGCTAAAACAGGAAGTCGAAATAATTCAGAAGCAGGAAAAATTAAATATAGCCATGAGTTTGCCTAAGATGTACACGGGTTACATGAGCGAAAAAGCAGTTGGACAGCATTTTCAGGGTATTACCCTGGGTTTTTCAATTCCGCTTTGGGAAAACAAAAATACCGTTAAATACGCGAAAGCACAGTCCGCCGCCATGCAAGGCATCGCAGCAGATAAAAAATTGAACTTTTATCATCAGCTTAAAATTCAGCATACCAGGGCAATTAGTTTACGGCAAACTTTAAATGATTACCATAAAATGTTAAAGGGTTATGACAATACATTATTACTGGAAAAGTCATTAACACAGGGAGAAATTTCCCTGACTGACTATATTTTTGAACTTTCATTTTATTATAACGGCATAGATAATTTGCTCAAAGCTGAACTGGAGGCGAATAAAGCTATTGCTGAATTAAGCCAGTACTTATAATCCATCTGTTTGAATTATTGTTGTACTTTTATTTTCAACAATATTTTAAAAAATGGAAATCATAATTATCACTCTTTTATTGCTGTTAAACGGGATTTTCGCCATGTTTGAAATTGCGTTGGTTTCTTCCCGTAAATCCCGGCTGGAAGAAATGGCTAAATTTGGTAACAAAAGAGCAAATACAGTCTTGCTATTGCTTCAGGAACCTGAAAAAATTCTATCGGCCATTCAGGCAGGTATTACGCTTGTCGGTATTATTTCCGGTGCGTATGGTGGTATTGCAATTGCCGAAGATCTGGTTCCGGTTTTTCAAACAATTCCTGTCTTAGCCTCCTATGCCGAAATCCTTTCTCTTATTCTTGTTGTGGGAGTTATCACATACTTTTCACTTATTATTGGCGAACTTGTCCCTAAAACCCTGGCGCTTAATCACCCTGAACCGATTGCAATTTACTTATCACCCTTCATGACCATCATAGGTAAAATAACTTATCCCGTAGTTTGGTTGTTAAGCGTATCAACAAAGCTGGTTCTTAAAGTTTTCAATATTAAAAGCAAAGACAATCCACCTGTTACTGAAGAAGAATTGATTATCCTTTTGAAACAAAGTTCAGATCATGGAGTTATTGAAAAAGAAGAATCTGAAATTATCTCCGAAGTGATCCGGTTTGGTGATAAACGGGCGCGTTCAATAACGAATCCAAGGTTAAATGTGGAGTGGCTGGATATCAATGATCCGGATGAAAAAATAATAAAAATGGCAATGGAGACAACCTTCTCCCGTCTAGTGGTTTGCAGGGGTTCAGTTGACAAAATATTAGGAGTAATCACTATTAAAGACCTTTTGACGTCCTACATCAGCAATAAATCATTAAATATTCAGGACCTGATTATTGAACCGCTTTACATTCCTGAACAAATGCATGCCTTTAAGGTATTGGAAATCTTCAGGGATTCTAAAAATCATTTTGGTATTGTTGTTAATGAATATGGCGGGATGGAAGGTATTATTACCTTACATGACCTGATTGAAAATATAGTGGGTGAACTGCCTGCATTTGACGATATCGAGGCTCCTGAAGTTGTCAAACGTGATGATGGCACTTATCTCGTTGATGGTTCTATGAAAATAGATGATTTTATAAACCATTTCAATCTCTTTCCCTATTTCAATCAGGTAAGATACCCGGATGATATTGAAACTGTTGGTGGTTTTGCAATGCATAAGCTTAAAAAAGTACCACGGGAAGGAGATTTCTTTAACATCCTGAATTATAAGTGCGAAATAATTGATATGGATGATAATAGAGTAGATAAACTTTTGTTGACCAGGATAAATTAAATGTTTAAGAAGCCTTACGTAAATATGAAATAAGCAAGTGTACCTTAATTATCAAAATATACTTTAATCCTTTCCGTCTCCAATCTTGTCTTTAACCAATTCAATATTTTATCTTTATCAACCTTATTTAAACTTTTATTTTTCGTTGTAGTAAAAATGATTATTTCCAGGCCATCTGGAATAAGTATCTTGTCATTGAACAAAATGGTTTCTGCATAGGAACATGATTCTATCTGAGGGTACAGGTTTTTTATTTCATCTAATATTGTTTTGCCTTTATAATTTCTTCTATTTAAACTGTCCAGTTGCTTTTCATAATCATCTAACATTAAAGTCAGCCTGTTAATTTCAGCCTTTTGATTTTCAACCTCGGTATTTTTTTTACTAATATCCTCAAATGAAAAACCTTGTTGAAATATAATCTCAGCATTTTCCAATGAAAAATCATTTGCCTTTTCTTCTATAATCTTTTTTTGATATTCACCTATAAAACTTCCCCCATAAACTAACATAATCGTTTTTTTTTCAGCATTGATTTCGTTTTTTAATAAGTAGTTTCCTTCAATAACACTAACATTTCTAACATATTTTTTTGCATTTTCCATAAATTTCTCCTTTTGAACAAGTTTATATCCAAAGTAAATACTGGGAATTATAATTAAAGTAATCACTATGGTTATCCAACTGTTAATCATTTTCTTTTGTGATGCATTAACAATTGTTCTTATGGGGAATTTCAGGATTTGTGATATCGCCAGGGAAGAAATAGCAATGAATACGGTATTAATTGTAAACAAATAAAATGCTCCAAAAAAATAATACAACTGGCCCGTCGCTAAACCGTAACCTGCAGTGCATAAAGGTGGCATTAATGCAGTAGCTATGGCAACCCCTGGTATAACATTTCCTTTTTGCTTGCTGCTGATAGCTATTATACCTGCCAATCCGCCAAATAAGGCTATTAAAACATCATATATAGTAGGGCTCGTGCGGGCTAATAATTCTGAATGAGCAGTAGCAATAGGGCTTATTGCAAAGTATGTGGTTGATGCAATCAAACTTGCAATTACTGCAAAGGAGAAATTTTTAACAGACATTCTGAATAGTGGAAAGTTGTAGGTTGCAATGCTATATCCCATGCCGTTAATTGGGCCCATCAGAGGAGAAATTAGCATCGCGCCAATAATTACAGCCGTAGAATTTATATTTAGCCCCACAGAAGCAACGAATGTTGCAAATACCAAAATCCAAATATTTGAACCTTTGAAAATTAAGTCCTTTTCAATGGTTTCATGAATTTTATCAAAGTCATCAACTTCTCTTTCAAGATTTATATAATTCAATATTTTGGGAATCAATCCAGGCTGTTTCATTGTCACTTTTCTTTAATATTGACCGTTTAATGAATTCAGGCTTTTTTTATCAAAAATAATTGATTTTATCGTCAAAAAGCAATTTGAAGACATTTATTTAATATTTATCTGCGACCAATTGTCATAAGGCGACTAATGATGCTGGCCGGGTATTTCAGTCCGAACCTCATCTTTATGTGGAGCGTGGGGATGCCAGCCGGCAATCCCAAGCATTACAAAAAACCCGATGATATATGCCACTATGATATGCCAGCCATTTTTGAGATAACTGACAGCATTTCTTGTTTCAGGATACATGTTGGACATTGCTACACCTGCTGATGATCCGAACCAGATCATTGATCCGCCAAATCCAACGGCATAAGCAAGAATTCCCCAGTCATAACCCCCCTGATCGAGGCATAGCTTGGTGAGGGGGATATTATCGAAGACTGCCGATATGAATCCCAGGGAAAAGGCCGATTGCCATGATGCGGGAGGCAATTCTTCTACCGGCATCAGCGAGGCAATTATGACCAGTGCAATCAGAAATACTGTGCCTTTCCAGGCATGGCTGATTTCGTGCCAGGGAGTTTTACGAAATAACGTACCTATCAGGATTGCAATCCAGACACCGGCAGCTGGAAAGTCAAAGAAAAAATTCGTCAGGATTGCACCTGTCAAAATTAATAATACGATCAGGAGTTTTCCGGAATCAACTTTCACATCGGCTTTCGGATCTTTAAGAATGGGTTGAAATTTATGCTGTTGTACTGCTCCGAAAATACCAAAAAATATAAATGAAGCAAAGCCTGCAATAAAAGCAGGTAGTACCCAAAGAGGTTCTACACCGTCAATCCACATCAGGGTTGTGGTAGTATCGCCAAGGATACTGCCAGCTCCTCCGGCATTACTTGCCGCAATTATTGCTGCTAAAAAACCAAGGTGCAACCTTCCTTTATAAACCACCATGGCTATCGTTCCACCGATCATAGCTGCGGCTATATTATCAAGGAAGGCAGACATTATAAAAATAAAAAACAGTAACACGAGTCCTCCCCTCCAGTCGTCGGGTAAAAATCTGGGCAGCACTTCGGGTACCTTCGACTCCCCGAAATGTTTGGCAAGTATGGCAAACCCTAACAATAAACCCAGCAAATTCAAAATAATCCGCCATTCACCTTCGAAGCCATCATGGCCGGTAATGTGTTGAAAAATATTAAAATGCCGTTCAAAAATATATTTAAATATCAATACTGCCGCCAGGCCGCCAAGAGCGACCATCATCGTTTTTTTATGAAAAACGGCAACTCCGATAAGGGTGAGACCGAACAGAATAAATTCCCCCCGGATAGGCCCGACAGAAGGAATTGAAGATGATTCCCCGGCGATCAGGGTTGCTGGTATTAAAACCAGCATTAGTAAAATCGTAACGATAGTGAATGTTTTAATTTTATTCATACGGTAAGTGTTTTTATTTCCTGTTATCTGTCATTGTCCTCTTTTTTATCATCCCGCCTTTGGTGTCTTTGATGCTGCTCATTACTATAAACGCGCCGCTGTCTATTTTGTCAATTTCAGTTTGTAATTTAGCAATTTCAAGGCGGGTAATGACTGTATATATGATGTCTGTTTTGTTTAGATTTTCGCCTCGCCTGCCAAAGCCTCTCTTGCCATAATATATTGTAACACCGCGGCCAAGCTTTTCAATAATCATTTGCCTGATTTCTTCCGACTTGTATGAAATGATCGTAATACCCGTGTATTCTTCAATACCTTCAACAATAAAGTCAACTGTTTTTGAGGCGGCAATATAAGTGAGGATAGCGTACAATGCAGTCTCGATAGAAAGAAGATAGGCTCCGACTGAAAATATGATGATGTTAAAAACAAGAATGATGTCACCAATCGTAAAGCCGATTTTTTTGCTTAAAAAAATTGCCAGAATTTCTGTTCCGTCAAGCACCCCTCCACCACGAATAGAAAGTCCGATACCGGCACCGAGAAAAAAACCGCCAAACGCTGCAACTAATAATTTGTCGGAAGTGATTACAGGATAATTTATTGTTGCAATTACAACGGCAAGTCCGCTGATGGCCAGTACACTTTTAACTGCAAATGCTTTGCTGATCTGAGTGTATCCGAGTGCTATGAACGGGATATTGATGACCAGGATGAGAATGGATAAATGAATATTTGTAATCTCTGCGGTCAGGAGGGAAATGCCGGTTGCTCCTCCATCAATAAAACTGTTTGGCAGCAAAAAACCTTTCAATCCGAAGCCAGCTGCAATAATTCCAATACAAAGCTGCAAAGAATCTTTCAGCAAATGTTTAGCGGTAACTTTTAGTTTTAGAAATTCTTTGGCATCATTATACCTGCTTGCGGGTTTGCCGGGACGATTTTTATTAAAGTTACGCCAGGCTGTTTGAATGATTATCTGTTGAAAAATCGGGTTCATTGTGTTGTTATTAAGTAATCGTCAATAAATAAACAATGGGGCAACCTAAAAGGATAATTGGATAATTCAATTACAAGATGCTAAAATAGTATGAAAATTTATATTGAAAATTAGTAGTGTCCGAAAAAATCCAGGAGATTCCTCGCTTCGCTCGGAATGACA